>NC_002942.5:0-357500 GCF_000008485.1 Legionella pneumophila subsp. pneumophila str. Philadelphia 1
TAATAATATTAACTTTATATATTTTTAAAATTTATTTTTATTATATACAAACTGCTTATTGTGGATAATTTAAAAAAATACTTTGTTTTTAATAGCTTACATTGATTCAAACACTGTTTGTAACTCCTTTGTTTTATTGTGATTTATTTGTTGTCTGTTTATCTCTCTAATATTGCACATACGTTATTTTATCCTTTTTCACGTATTTGAACTGTACTTATCCATAGAAAAATAAATTCAAAATAATTTTATTTTGTTCATATTGTATTTAAAGTTATCTTTTTATACTGGTGTTTTATTAGTAAATAATTATAGCTAATCGATTTTTGAGTATATTTCTATTTATTTAAAAGGTTTGATCTTATTTAATTTATCTAAATTATTTGTATGTATATTAAAATGTAGACCCTATTATGGCTTTGTGGATAACTTTGCCTTTTCTTTAAACCCGGGTATAATTTATTGATTACTCAGATAACATATAGATTGAAATCTTTTTAGATTTTAAAAAAAATTACCAATTGATAAATTCTTGTTATTAATCTTTATTAATTGTCTTGCTGATCGGGTACTTTCAATGGCAATATTTAATACTGTGGATAGATAGTTTTAAGTATTCTTTTACCACACTTGTTTAAATTAGGAGTTATTTTGTGTCAACTACTGCTTGGCAAAAATGTTTAGGTTTGTTGCAAGATGAATTTTCTGCTCAGCAATTTAATACTTGGTTGCGCCCTTTACAAGCTTACATGGACGAGCAGCGTTTAATCTTATTAGCGCCTAATCGTTTCGTTGTTGATTGGGTTAGAAAACATTTTTTTTCTCGTATTGAAGAGTTGATCAAACAGTTCTCCGGCGATGACATCAAAGCTATTTCTATTGAAGTAGGTAGTAAGCCTGTTGAAGCTGTTGATACGCCTGCTGAAACAATTGTTACTTCATCTAGTACAGCACCTCTAAAATCCGCTCCTAAAAAAGCAGTTGACTATAAAAGCAGTCACTTAAATAAAAAATTTGTTTTTGACAGCTTTGTCGAAGGAAATTCAAATCAACTGGCGAGAGCTGCGTCCATGCAGGTAGCTGAGCGCCCTGGGGATGCTTATAATCCCTTATTTATTTATGGGGGGGTAGGCTTAGGTAAAACACATCTCATGCATGCCATTGGTAATAGTATTTTAAAGAATAATCCTGAGGCTAAGGTATTGTATTTGCATTCAGAACGTTTTGTTGCAGATATGGTTAAAGCATTGCAAACAAATTCTATTAATGAATTTAAACGTTTTTATCGTTCTTTAAATGCTTTACTTATTGATGATATTCAGTTTTTTGCGGGGAAAGACAGGTCACAAGAGGAATTTTTTCATACTTTTAACGCTTTACTGGAAGGGCAACAGCAAATCATTTTGACCAGTGATCGATATCCTAAGGAAATAGAAGGGATGGAAGAGCGTTTAAAATCTCGATTTGGTTGGGGATTGACTGTAGCAGTGGAGCCTCCAGAGTTAGAAACGCGCGTGGCAATATTAATTAGTAAAGCTGAGCAATCTAATATTGAATTGCCTTATGAAGTAGCCTTTTTTATAGCCAAACGTATACGTTCGAATGTCAGAGAACTCGAAGGGGCCTTGCGTCGAGTTATAGCCAATGCTCACTTTACTGGTAAGCCGATAACTATTGAATTTGTACATGAAGCATTGCGTGATCTTCTTGCTTTACAAGATAAGTTAGTTACTATAGAAAATATCCAAAAAACGGTAGCTGAATATTATAAAGTAAAGGTCGCTGATTTACTTTCAAAACGCAGAAGCCGGTCTATTGCAAGACCACGGCAAATGGCAATGGCTTTGAGTAAAGAGTTGACCAATCATAGTTTACCTGAAATCGGTGATCATTTCGGTGGTAAGGATCATACGACAGTCATACATGCTTGTCGGAAGGTTAAAGAATTAATCCAGGATGATAGCGATTTTGCTGAAGATTATAAAAATTTAATGCGAATATTATCTTCTTGATACGGAGTCTATCTTGTTTGAGCTAACCATTAAAAAAGAAGATCTGCTTACTCCATTGCTTACTGTTTCCGGAGCCGTAGATAAGAAGCAGTCTTTGGCTATTTTGTCCCATTTTTTATTAAAACTGTCGGATGGACTTTTGTATATTACGGCTACAGATTTGGAAATTGAAATGTCCGCACAGGTGGCATGTGATTCCAAGAATACTAGTGGTTCTATTACAGTACCAGCCAAGAAATTCATTGATATTATCAGGTCATTAGATGAAAACGCTTCGCCATCTATCGTTTTTGATAAAGCTTTAGTGACGATAAAACAAAACCGAAGTACATTTAAACTGGCAACTTTGCCTGCTGAGAATTATCCTAGTAGTGAAGATGAATGTAATGATGTCGAGTTAACTATCCCGCGTTTGGTTTTGTTGCAGTTATTGCAATCTACTCATTTTGCTATGTCTCAGCAGGATGTTCGTATATTTTTGAATGGATTATTGCTGGAGTTTGACAGTAATATTATTTCAGCGGTTGCTACTGATGGGCACAGAATGGCTATATCGCGATATTCCTGTAATAATATTGCTCAAACAAAATTGCTTATACCCAAAAAAGGGGTGCAAGAATTATTAAGATTATTGAATTGTATTAATGACGAACAAGTTTTGTTGGCAGCGGGAAAATCTCATATTAAGTTGATTACCAATCAATTTGTATTTTTGTCTAAATTAATTGAAGCACGCTTTCCACCTTACACTAAAGCTATACCAAGAGAGCAGGATAAATGTATTGTTATTGATTGCGCTTCGCTCAAGCGTGCATTATCTCGTATTGTCATTTTAGCTCATGAAAAGTCAAAGGCTGTCTTGTTGCATTTACAACAAGGTCAGTTAACTTTAATTGCCAATAATAATGAGCAAGAAGAGGCAATTGAAACATTGAGTGCCGAAACACAAGGTGATGAACTCAAAATCGGACTTAATGCAACCTATTTGCTGGATGTTTTAACTCATTTTTCTGAAGGTCAAATCAGGTTATCAATGTCTAATACTGAAAGCAGTATTTTAATTGAGTCATTAGTCAACGATAATTATCAATACATTATTATGCCTATGAAAATATGATTTTATCTGAAGTTAGAATTCATAATTTTCGGAATATCGCTTCGACTAGTTTAATCCTAAATCCCAATTTTAATTGTATTACAGGACCTAATGGCGGTGGAAAAACCTCGTTACTAGAGGCTCTTTATATGTTGAGCTGCGCCCATTCTTTTCGGTCTCGTGAGATAACTCCAATTATTTCGTATGGTCAAAACCAACTTAATGTTTTTGCCCATGCTTACGACGAAAGCACTATTAGTGTTCAGAAATCTATAACAGATGGCACACAAATTAAATTGAATAACCAGTTTTGCTGTACTACAAGTCAACTAGCCTATGCGCTTCCTTGCCAGGTTATTTACTCAGATATTTTTCAAATTATTGATGCCGGCCCCTCGGTAAGGAGAAGCTTGCTTGATTGGGGGTTGTTTCACGTGAAACATGATTATTTGAAAATTTGGAAGGATTACAAGCGCATACTTAGCCAACGAAATGCCTTATTAAAATCCAGAGCTACTTATGATCATTTTATTCCTTGGGACCAACAGCTAAGTCAATTGGCAAATCAACTGGATAAAGCTAGAAATGACTATTTTTTGCAATGGCAACCTAAATTCTACCAAGTTTTAAGCGATCTAACCAATATATCTTGCACAGTTGAGTATTACAAAGGGTGGGATAGAAAAAATGCAGGACAGAACATGGAGGAACTGCTTCAGAAATCATTTGATAGTGATAGAAAAAAACTATATACGCAATATGGACCCCATCAAGCTGATTTGATAATTAGCACTGAACAATACAGAGTAAAGCATACACTCTCTCGTGGACAACAAAAAATAATTCTAATCGCGCTTAAACTGGCTCAAGGTCAGCTATTAGATAAAGATTGCTTATATCTTATTGATGATTTGGCTGCTGAGTTAGATGACTATCACCAGCGAAATTTAATTAAGTATCTGACACAGCAAAAAGGGCAGTTTGTTATAACGAATTTAATTAACAACAATAATTACGATATCCTGCCAATTGACTCAGGTTTGTTTGAAGTAAACTGTGGCGCAATTAAAAATTTATAATATAGAATGTTTCACGTGGAACACAAATTAATGGAATTAAAAGTTCTCATTATTAAACAATATCACCTTAATGCAAATGCAATATAAAATTCTAAAGGTAAACATATGATATTCTACAAATGGCTCATCAAATGTCATGGTATGAAAATCAAATAAACAAAATGATATTCAAAAAAAATCAACGTCAATAATTCAAAATGCACAAGCGTAAAGTTCTCTACTTAAGATATAAACTAGATACAAAAGATGATATAATAGACTCATTGTTAATAGCATAATACGGCAAGAGGGCAGCTGATGAGCGTAGACGCCAGTTATGATTCAAATAATATTAAAGTCCTAAAAGGTTTAGACGCAGTAAGAAAAAGACCGGGCATGTACATTGGGGATACAGATGATGGAACCGGTTTGCATCATATGGTTTTTGAGGTTGTAGATAATTCAATAGATGAATCCCTGGCAGGTTATTGCAAGGAAATTTTTGTTACCATTCATAGCGATGAATCAATTACCGTTAAGGATGATGGTCGTGGTATTCCTGTCGATATTCACAAGGAAGAAGGAAAATCAGCTGCTGAAGTCATTATGACAGTCCTGCATGCCGGAGGTAAATTTGATGATAACTCTTACAAGGTATCAGGCGGTCTACATGGAGTAGGGGTATCTGTGGTGAATGCCCTTTCAGAAGAGTTGCATTTACTAGTGCGTAGACATGGAAAAGTGTATGAGCAACACTACAGGCATGGTGTTCCTGAATCTCCTATTGCTGAAACTGGAGAAGCCAACTCTACTGGCACACAAATATGGTTTAAACCAAGCGCTGAAACCTTTTCTAATATTGAGTTCCATTACGACATTCTAGCTAAAAGATTACGTGAATTGTCATACCTGAATTCAGGCGTTTGTATTCACTTATTTGATGAAAGAACACAGAAAAAAGACACGTTTCACTACGAAGGCGGCATCAAAGCCTTTGTTGAGCACTTAAATAAAAATAAAACACCAGTCCACCCCGTTGTTTTCTCAATGACATCGGAAAAAGACGGTATCGTCATTGAACTGGCCATGCAATGGAATGATGGCTATCAAGAAACCATATTTTGCTTTACTAACAACATCCCGCAAAGGGATGGTGGAACACATATGGCCGGCTTTAGAGCAGCATTAACTCGCACTTTAAATAATTACATAGAAAACGAAGGGTATGCCAAAAAGGCAAAAGTATCTCCAACAGGTGATGATGCTCGCGAAGGTTTAACAGCTGTTCTTTCAGTAAAAGTCCCTGATCCCAAGTTTTCATCGCAAACGAAAGATAAACTGGTTTCATCTGAAGTAAAACCAGCAGTAGAATCCTGTGTTGCTGAAAAATTTAACGATTTTCTTTTAGAAAATCCCACTGCAGCAAAATCCATCGTAGCAAAAATTATTGATGCAGCAAGAGCTAGAGAGGCAGCGCGGCGTGCTCGTGAAATGACTCGACGTAAAGGGGCTTTGGATATTGCCGGTTTACCAGGTAAATTAGCTGATTGCCAAGAAAAAGACCCATCGCTTTCCGAGTTGTATTTAGTTGAGGGTGACTCTGCTGGAGGCTCAGCAAAACAAGCGCGAGATAGAAAATTCCAGGCTATTTTACCTCTTAAAGGCAAAATTCTTAATGTTGAAAAAGCACGGTTTGACAAGATGCTTTCTTCTCAAGAAGTAGCCACTTTGATTACTGCATTAGGCTGTGGAATTGGTCCCGAGGAATATGATCCAGATAAAGTACGTTATCATAGAATCATCATTATGACAGATGCTGATGTGGATGGGTCCCACATAAGAACTTTACTTCTTACCTTTTTCTATAGACAAACCAGAGAGCTATTAGAGCGAGGATATATTTATATTGCACAACCACCTTTGTATAAAGTAAAGCGTGGAAAGCAGGAGCAATATGTTAAAGATGATGAAGCGTTATTTGATTATCTAACTCAGTGCGCGTTGGATGGGGCGACATTTTATCCCGCCAAAGAGGTTCCGCCCATATCTGCCAAATCGCTGGAAGAATTGGTTCAACATTTCAGACGTGTTGAGAAGATTATAAAGCGGTACAAGAGAAGATACCCCAGCGATATACTAAAAAGAGTAGCTTATATGCCAATGCTGCACCAAGAAGATTTTAACAATCTGCCAAAAATTGAAAACTGGTGCAGACAATTACACCTAAGCTTACAACAAGTAGACAGTAAAACAGAACAATACAAAGTAGATACCCAAAAACTTACAGAAGGTAATCAATACACCCCAAAAATTACTGTGTACCAGCATGGCTTGGAAAATGATATTCCGATGCAAGTTGAATTTTTCCTGTCTAAAGATTACAAAGAAATGGTTGATTTAGGACATAAATTGTCGAATTTAATAGAGGAAGGCGCCTATATTCAACGTGGAGATAAATCCTTGCCTGTGGAAAATTTTGAGCAAGTACTTAATTGGCTAATGGATGAAGCAAAAAAAGGACAAACAATTCAGCGCTATAAAGGTCTTGGAGAAATGAACCCTGAGCAGTTATGGGAAACAACCATGGATCCCGAGGTTAGACGAATGTTGCAAGTGAGCATTGAAGATGCCGTAGCTGCCGATGAAATCTTTACCACCTTAATGGGCGACAATGTAGAACCAAGAAGAGATTTTATTGAAACGAATGCTTTAGACGCTGAAAACATTGATATTTAAACAAATAGTATTGTTGAACTGGAGTGATGTTTGCCTCGCTCGTGGCAAACGCCTCTCTAGCTTATAGCTGGTCCACTCAATGACTTAACTTATTTTCCTACTATGATGATGTGTTCAAAAAAAGCCTTTTGATTGATTGCTTAAAAGAAAAAAATCAAAGAGGTATACTGGTAAATTGGAGAATAAGTGCTGCGTCCTTGCAGCGAAGTACATCCTTTGTACTGGTCCCTTAGTTGACTTCCTGTCAGACATATCCATGTCATCCCTGTATGTTTTTAGTATAACCAATTGGCAGTATATGTCATCGAGTATAATGAGCAGTAATATGTAAGAAATTTCTCAATTAAGAAGTGGCATTGTCTTCGTCATTACTCCACTAATTTATGAGATTTAGGTTGTTGTTGTGTAATACAATGGATACCACCACCACCAGAAAATACATCGAGTGCATCAATTTGTGTAATTTGATATCCTGGAAAAATTTGTACGAATAACTGATAGGCTAATCTGTCAAATGATTCATATCCAAAAGCAGGCATCACAATACCTTGATTAGCCATGTAAAAATTGATGTACGAGAGAGTGAGCCTTTCTCCGTTAAGGTAAGTTGCAGGTGGTTGCTCAACAGTATAGACCTCAAATGTTCGTCCTCTGGCATCCTTAGATGATTTGAGAATTTCAAAGTTTTCCTGCAAGCGATGGTAGTTAGGATCTTCCTTATCCTTGGTAATAAGGCATAACACCTTTCCAGGAGCAATAAATGTTGCTATTTCGTCAACATGACCATCTGTTTCATCACCTATCAATCCCATGTTCAGCCAAATAATACGCTCAGCACCCAGATAATTAATAAGGTACTGTTCGATTTCCTGTTGAGATAAATGTGGATTTCGATTGGAATTTAACAAACACTCTTTGCTTGTCAAAATAGTCCCCTCACCATCTACATGAAAGGAACCACCTTCCATGACCAATGGCGCATGAAAGTATTGAGCTTCAGTGTATTTTATTAGATGAGAAGCTATTAAATTATCCAAAGAACAGTCAGCGTAATTTCCACCCCAAGCATTATGTATCCAGTCAACTCCGGCAAGCTGCCTTTCATTATTAATTAAAAAGGTAGCCCCCGTATCGCGGGTCCACGAATCGTTAATTGGCAAAGAGATAATTTCAATATTATGGCCTTTGCATAAATTCTCTGCGGAATCTTCATCTCCTGGGTTTACTAATAAAGTAACGGGCTCAAATTGAGCTATAGCTTTTGCAACACGTGCATAGGCCATTTTAGCCTTGTCTAGCCCTATTTTGGACCAGGTTTCATGGTGACAGGGCCATGCCATCCAGCATCGTTCATGAGGATACCATTCAGCAGGCATATAAAAACCATATTGTTTGGGTGCTGTATTCATATTCACTGTGCTATATTTCCATCAAGGTAAGTTAATTGAGAAAAAATACTTCTTAATTCGTTTAAGTAAGAGAGTGCCTTTTCCTTAGGAAGTTCAGATTTAATTAATTGCTTTTCATAAGATTGAATTAACTTTTTGGTATCAAAATGGGCTAAATTCAACACGTTTGTTACGGTGTCGCCGCTGACTAAATCATCCAGCTCAAATTGTCCATCATCAGAAAGCTTTACATCTAGAGAATTGGTATCTCCAAACAAGTTATGCAGATTACCCAATATTTCCTGATAGGCACCAACCAGGAAAAATCCGATGTTATAAGGGTTATTGATATCGTATGAAGGGAGCATCAATGTGGTTGTAACGCAGGAACTTCCAGGGTATTGCTTAATTGTACCATCTGAATCGCAGGTTAAATCCTGTAGGATACTATGCATACTAAGTGTTCTATTAAGTTGAGATATAGGGGCTACCGGGAAAATCTGACCAATAGCCCAAGCATCAGGAATAGATTGGAAAAAAGAGATATTACAAAATATCTTGGCAGCCATGCATTCATTGATTCTCATTAGCAAAGCTTTTTCACTTGGATTTTCTTCATCCAGTTTATCTTTTATTTCCATACAAATATTAGTATAAAAAGCTTCTACCTTGGCCTTTTCCTGCAGGCTAATTACCCCATGCTTGAAAAGGGAATGCGCTTCATTAAGCGAATGAGCTGCGTAATTATATATTTCAGTGGGCGAGCTATCTGTAATGGCTTGATAAGTATCGTAAATATCTCGAATGACATGCGAATCATCTTCCGATATTTCAGGAAGAACGGGCGCTTTATTGATAATCTCTACATCCGTAATATTAGAAATTAATACAGCATGATGGGCTGTTAATGCTCGTCCTGATTCGGAGATAAGATCAGGCTCTGATATCTCAGCTTCTTGACATAAGTGTTTTAAAGCTAACATGATGTGCGTAGCATACTCAACAAGACTGTAGTTCATTGAGCATCCTTTATTGGATCGAGTCCCCTCATAATCGACACTCAGACCTCCACCCACATCGATGGTACCTATCGGAGCATTGAGTTGACGTAGCTCAATATAGTATCTCGCCACTTCCTGCATGCAATGGCGTATGTCATGGATGTTGGCAATTTGTGAACCTAAATGGCAGTGCATTAGCTGCAAACAATCCAGCATATCATTGGCTTTTAATTGTAAAATCAGTTCAAGTACCTGTTTGGCATTTAGTCCAAACTTTGATTTAACCCCGCCGGTATTTTCCCACTTGCCAGCACTCTTGCTGACCAGCCGAATTCGCACACCTAATGTTGGTTTGATTTGAAGGCGTGCAGACTCCTTTAAAATAATGTCCAACTCAGATTTTTTTTCAATAACAATAAAAACCTTATGACCCATTTGTTGAGCAATAAGCGCTGTACGAATATAACTTGTGTCTTTATAGCCGTTGCAAACTATAGTACTCTGATGGTCACCCAGCATACCTATAACCGCCATCAATTCAGGTTTGCTGCCTGCCTCCAGGCCTATCTGATTATCAGGCGATTTTAACAATTCCCGTACCACACTTTGTTCCTGGTTTACTTTAATTGGATAAACCAGCTGATAATTACCGGCATAACAAGTGTCTTCTCGAGCTTGGGTGAACGCCTGATATATTCTATGGACTCTATCATGAAGAATATCACTACAACGGATCAATAAAGGCAAATGCAAGCCAGCACGATCAGCTGCATCAACTATAGTTTGCAGTTCAACACCCGGTTTCCCGGGTTTTTTACTGATTTCAATATTTCCCTTGGAGTTAATTCGGAAGTATCCCTCGCCCCAATTTTCTATGTTGTAAAGATTGTCATCTGATAGAGTATTATTGTTCATTCTAACGTTCCAAAGAGGATTAACGGGATTTGACTAATTCATGATAAGTTTCAGGCTCTCGTTGTTGGGGAAATGGAAATAATCGCCCCCACAATTCACGTTGGCTAAAATCCAGTTCAGCAACCAATACGGCAGGTTCATTACGCGGTGCCTGAACTAAAATTTCGCCCATAGGGGTACTGATAAAGCTGCTTCCGTAAAAACTTAAACCATCTTCACACCCAATCCGGTTGACCGCAATAATGAATGTGTTACTCATAATTCCTTGTGCTACCATAACTTTTTGCCACATGGGTTGGCTATCAAATCCTGGCGCAGTCGGTTCCCCTCCAATCGCTGTGGGATAGACCAAAATTTCAGCTCCTTTTAATCCATAAATCCTTGATAATTCCGGGAACCATTGGTCATAGCATGTTGGTAATCCCAAGTAGTGACCAGCAATGGTATGGACAGGATAATTGGAGTTGCCCGGCTTGAAGTAAAAGTTTTCATGATATTTTTCACCACTGGGGATATGTTGCTTTCTGGTAACAGCAATCAATTCTCCTTGGGGATTAAAAGCAACTGCGGTATTGTAACCAGCTTTTTCAAAAAGCGATGCGGTAATATGAATTTGATTCGACTTTGCCATTTGGCTAACAAATTGAGCAGTGGGACCAGTGGCGATGTCCTCCATATAAGGGGCGGGATCGACGTCACTACGTGTACAGAAATAAGGGCTTAAGGTAAGCTCTTGTAAACAAACGAGTTTTGCCCCTTGCTGGGTAGCTGAAAATATTCCAGAAGCCAGTTTATCTTGATGTTCTTTAGGATTTTCATACCATTGTTCCTGAACCAGTGCGACCGTTAGTTTGTTTTCTTTCATTAGAGTTCCCAATAAATGATGTTAAGTAATTTTTATCTCGAATTCGAATGGCTTACTCTTGCTTAAGTTAAATCATCAACCCAGATTAAAAATCTGGCTATGTTATCAAAAAAAGCTCTCTTTGTACTAGCATTAATTTCAATTCACTGCTCATTTTGGCTGTTACTAATTACTAATGAATTTTCAGAATGGCAGCTATTCTGAAAGTGGTGAAAGCTCGCGACTATCGATTAGAAGCGAATCTTTCCTTTCATTTAGGACAGCACATTTCGTTTTTCCTTGATTTTTTGTGAGGTAAGGGGCTTCTATTGTTTTAAAGCTAAAAAAGTAAACTTGTTCAATAGTTTTTCTGTCCGAATCATTTATTAAGTTTAAAGCGGCGTTCAATTGTTAATTTATGTCTTTAACTCGAGCAGATTGCAATAAGTCAATGAATTTATGAGAAATATTAACATGAATTATTGCTACCTGATGTGTAAAGAATGGGTAAAAAAGTGTAAAGTTGCCCTTAACCAAGTAAGGGCAAAAGATATGGCTGCTTTACTTGCCAAATAACCCACAAAAACTAGTCCAGCAATTCTGTTTCTCTTCTTCTTCTTCAGAATCTGAGACAATGGGTTCCATCTGAGAGTTTTTCTTCTTGTGTTCTTCTGTTTGTTCTTTAAATAAAACGTTCCTGTTGCGTAAACTGGTTGGTGATTCTTGCTTTGGTACAATTTCTTCAGTAGATGGCAAGACAACGGGAGTGGGCTTTGTCAGGCAAGGCTCTTCTTTAGGCACCATGGCACTGGCTATTATTCTGAAAGGGCTTGATTGCTCGTGAGCTGCTCCATTGATCATTTCCAGTTTTCTACTGATATCTGAGCGTACTTTAGCATCCAGCTTAGCTAATTTTTCTCCGATAGCTTGTTCATGGCCTTTTAATAATTCCGGGAATAAAATTGCAAACTCAAGGCATAAATCAACGCTAAAATCTCGGCTATTGAAAAATTGTTCTGGATTATCACCTAATAGATTGCGCTCTATATCCCTTCTTAATGCAAGGGCAGATTGGACTTTTATCGCAAGTTCACTATCTTCGGCACAAAAACCTTTAATTTTCATTACTACATCAGTGCGATTTTCAGCAGGAGTTCTCAGTGCAAGTTTTCCGGCAATAGAAGATTCTTTATCATTAATTACATTGAATAAACTTGCAAATTCGATGCAAGAATCGATCTTGAATTCACGACTTGAGAAGAATTGATCAGGCCTGTCACCTAGCAATAGTCGCTCTATGTCTCTGCGAACGGCAAAAGCGTGGCCGACTTTAGCGGCAAACAGAGACTGTGGGAAAATATTGTTGATATTTTGAGATACTCGTGAACGATCTTGAGCAGGAGTTGTTTCAGCCAGTCTCAATGCAATTGCGACTTCATTGTTATTTAATACATCAATAGCCAATTTATTAAAATTATTAAATAGCTCACCATCAAATTCCTTCTCCAATATCATGGAATGAGGGTTTTTATTGCGCGGATCGAGCAAGGAAATGATTCTTTTTTTTACCTGATAAGCCTGGAATAAAAAGGAATGAAAGGTATCGCTATCATCTTGTGGCATTCTTGCTGCTTCAATGGCATGAGAAAAATCTTTTAATTCATTAACGGGGCACTCCAAAACGAGGCGGCTGGCTAAAACTAATTTTTCGTCATTGCTTAATTTGTTTAGCTCTTCGCGGTTTTCCGCCAGTGCGTCACCATTGCCAAGTACTTCGTAGGGGTGCTCTAATCCTTTTAATTCATCGCAAGTAAACGTCATTAAAATCTCCTTATTAACTCATCAGTAGCCTGATTCTAGATGTGCAAAAATATTTTGATTGACTATATTAACGAATTCAAACCACGCTGTCATGAAAATATACTAAAGTTTTATTATAGGGTGTCGAATAAATAGTTAGATACCCGTTTTTGCCTTTAAAAATTACAATAACAACAAGGAGTAGGCAATGTCTAAAAATCATTTACTACAAGACCCTTTCCTAAATGAATTGCGCAAGGAAAAGGTACCTGTTTCAGTGTTCCTGGTCAATGGTATTAAATTGCATGGGATAATCGATTCTTTTGATCAATATGTGGTGATGCTTAAAAACTCCATAACCCAAATGGTTTATAAACACGCCATTTCAACAGTTGTTCCTTCTCGAATGGTCAAAATTCCTGCTGAGGAAAGCTCTGGTGAGGAAGAAGGAACTGTGGCAGACTAATCAATTTCTTGTTTGGGGATTAGGGTAGTGTTTGAACGTCCACAAGGCGGTGAGCGAGCTGTTTTGGTGCAGTTAGCTCTCCCCGGGGTTGATGCTGATAAGGCATTGGCTGAGTTTGAAGAGTTAGCGCTTTCGGCGAAGGCTGAGGTGTTGGATTGTGTATTAGGTGCCCGAGCTACTCCCGATGCCAAATATTATGTAGGGAAAGGTAAGGCGGAGGAAATAGCTCATTTGGTAAACATGCTCGATGCGGATTTAGTGTTAGTCAATCATGAGCTATCGCCTTCTCAAGAGCGGAATCTCGAGCGATTATTTGGATGTCGAGTTGTCGATAGAAGTGGCTTGATTCTTGATATTTTTGCTCAGAGAGCTCGTACTTTTGAGGGTAAACTTCAAGTTGAGTTAGCCCAATTGCAACATTTATCAACAAGGCTTATTCGTGGATGGACCCATTTGGAAAGGCAAAAAGGAGGGATTGGTTTAAGAGGCCCAGGAGAAACTCAATTGGAAACGGACCGGCGTTTGTTAAGAGAGCGCATTCGTTATATCAATAAGCGATTGGAAAAAGTACGTTGCAGCCGCGATCAAAACAGGCAGGCCAGGCGGAAGGCGTCCATGCCCACTGTTTCTCTAGTGGGTTACACCAATGCCGGAAAATCCACTTTATTTAATGTTTTAACAGGGGAACACACTTATGTGGCTGATCAATTGTTTGCAACCTTGGATCCGACGATGCGTAAATTGGAATTGCCAGGGTCCTCAGCAGCAATTTTAGCAGATACAGTAGGATTTATTCGAGATCTTCCCCATCACTTGGTAGAAGCATTCCGCGCTACTTTAGAGGAAACCCAGCAAGCTGATCTATTACTGCATGTCATTGATATTTCTGACCCGAATTGGCGAGAGACGGTTTTTGAAGTACAAAAGGTGTTAGATGAATTAAAAGTTAATAATATCCCGGTAATTCAGGTATTTAATAAAATTGATTTGCAGGAAGGTTGGCAACCAAAAATTGATTATACTGAGGATTCTTGCAAGGTGTGGTTATCAGCAACAACCGGCGCTGGTCTGGATCTTCTAAAAGAGGCAATAGCAACTCAATTGCATGGTATGATTTTAATTGAGGATATTGTAATTAAGCCTGACCAGGCAAAATTACGAGCCCAATTATACCAATTAGGTGCTGTACTTAAAGAGTCTGTAGATGAAAACGGCGATTGGTTAATGAAAATTAGAATAACGGCTGATCAAAAACGACGATTGCTTTCATGAATAATCAAGTCAGGCTGCGGGGCGATAGAATCGATTCCAGACTTGATAAATTCACAAGAAAATCTTTAACTTATTAACCATAAATATAATTTTTATTTATCTTCTTAGGAGGTCCTGTTCTCTGCAATGACTTTTTCTAATGTTTTTGCCGTTTGTCCCCCGTATAATTTTTTAATTAATTGCCCTTTTGGGTTAAATACAAAAGTTACAGGCACTCCTGTGATGTCTCCTAATTGTAAATCCTGAGCCGGATCCTTTAACAAATTAGGGTAGTTAATATTAAATTTTTTAATTAGTAATTTTTGCTCTGGTAAGGGAAGAGCATCGTAATTGACTGCGTATAGGGCTACTGCCTCATTTTTATGGTTTTTGTAAAAGCGATTAAATTCAGGGATTTCATCGACACAGGTTTCACACCAGCTTGCCCAATAGTTGATAAAAACCCATTTTCCTTTAAGTGATGAAAAAGGAATATTGTGACCAAAAGTGTCTTTCAAAAGCGCTTCTGCATGAGTAGAGAAGGGAGTAATTGCTAAAACCAGCAGGTATATGAAAGTAGGTATTAAGCGCTTCATGATCACCTCTTGAATAGTCAAAATTGTTTACGGTTATTATTGTTAACCAAATTGGACATAAGAAAATGCATGTATTTGCTTATGTCCAACTTACTAACTTTAAGACAGCTCAAATGGGTTACTAAAAGTTAAATAGTAACAATAGGCCACTAGTTTATCAGGAAACAATCAGACTCCCAAATTCAACCGGACCTCTTCTTCCTCTTGAATGGCCGAATGGGTTTGTTTTGCTGCCAAAATACTGTGTTTCTTTAACCCATCCAAAATATCCAGAGAGTCTTTATTATTACGCCAGCTCGCTTTTGTTCGCCAATCGAATACAGTTGGTTCGCTTTCCGGAAGGCATGATGGTGTGGGGATGGGAGCTCGTTGTGGATTTCTGCGTTTTTCATCTGCGATAATTTCGGCGAGCTTTTCATCAGAAACAGGCATAACCGAGCCGTCATAAAGATAAGGAAAGAGACGTAATTTGGTAACTAATTTAAAGGCAGCCCATTTACTGGTTAGCTCTTTATACCCATGTTTTTCAGGGTTTTCTCTGAGTGCCTCATATTCAGAAGGAGAAATTATGTGAATTTGACTGAGATTGTTGCGGTAATATACTTTTCCTTTACTTAAAACCAGCAATGGTTGATGTTGTCTTGAGTTAAAATCAACGTCGGGCATATGCACCAAACCACCGAATTTTTTTTGCTCCGGTATTACACCTCCTGATAATACTTGATTGATGTCCTTTAGTGATGCGGTCATACCGTTTAGGCAAGCTAAACGGTTAAATTGATTAAGGCAGGTATCAAATTTCCCATCCCCACGTGCTCGAGACGGAGCCTCTGTTGTATTAGGGGTTGGATCATAGGGTCTCACTGTATAAACTCCAACACGATTTACTTCATCATGAAGATTATTAGCCAGGATATTGCCCCATACTCCGAAACGCTCTTTTAATACGACACGTAAATCGCCAATCATGGACATATGTCCTGTAGCAAAATGATCAGAATAGTAGTGAAAAGTAAACAGCTCTATAGAATAAGCTTGGGCGTGATAGCGATTCGCCAAATCAAGCAGGGTATTGCTTGAAAGAGTTTCATTCTTATTTTGTAATGAGATTTTTAAAGTACTCAAGTCAGGGTTATCTGATTGATAGTTTCTGTCGGTAGCCAATTGTTTTAATTCGTAGGATAAACGTGCATATCTCAATGCGATAGCGTGACCCAATATATAAACTCGAATAGACCATGGCGTAAAATGAGTTTGGTTCCGAACAAGCATTTCCCCATAGTCTTTGACGCGAAAATAATACATCAGTTGTTGAGCATAGAAATTCAACGTAGGCGAAAAGGGCACATAGTTAGCATTATTAATGGAATAAATGCGATCAATTTCTTTTCGAGTAACATCAGGAGCAGCCAGGTTATTGTATGCTGTAATTAAAGCATTCTCTTCTTTAGGATCTATAGGTTTGCGAATGAGGTGTTTTCCCAATTCTGCCGGGGAGTTGAATAGCTCGCATTTGGGCAGATCCAAATCCATAGTCCAATTAGCCTGTGTAAAGTAGTCACCCGCCATGGCAATAATTTCGCCAGCGGACATCTCCAGCTCCATTGGCTCAGGCAGGTTGTTTTCACCGAATCGTTGAAGTCGCAGATGGAGCACGCCAAACTCATCTATTCGTAAATATGGATTGCCTTCGATTTTATCCATGAGCAAACCATTGCCCAGCTCTGTATGTTCCGTTGTGTTCATAAATTCTGCTCCTATCCTTAGAGTCTATTTTCATCATATCCTTGATAACTGAACGTGCCAATAGTTTAAATAATAGTAAATCAATTAGGAAACCATACTATTTTGAACTATCTTAATATAAGACAGTAATTAATTGGTAATTAAGATGAAAGCAATGGAAGTAGAGCAGTTAATCCAGGGAACATTAATACGAGATGGTGGAGGAGTTAAATTACGTCGCTATATAGGAGCTGATAAAACCAATCACTTTGAACCTATACTGCTTTTTGACTATTTTGACAGTTCAGATCCATTGGATTATCTCGCCGGGTTTCCGCCTCATCCGCATCGCGGATTTGAAACAATTACCTATCTGATGGAGGGAAGCATTACCCATGAAGACAATAAAGGTAACAAAGGAGTAATAAACGCAGGTGGTGTGCAGTGGATGACTGCAGGAAAAGGGATTATTCATTCGGAAATGCCTTCGTCTTCAACGGACCGGTTGCATGGTTTGCAGTTGTGGTTAAATTTGCCTGCTGCAGAAAAATGGCGAGAACCTCGTTATCAGGAAAAATCATCGGATCAACTACCTATTGAAGTCATGGAATCAGGTGCAACCATCAAAGTAATAGCAGGAAGAATTGATCAAGGATTGAGTTCACCCATTGTTGAAATTGCGACCCGACCTTTGTTTCTAGACATCACTCTCCCTGCCAATGCAACTATTCAACAAACGATTCCTGATGATTATCAAGCTGTCCTTTTTGTCATTGAAGGTACCGTGAATACAGGAGGACAGCAAATTACCGCAGGGACTTTAGCCAGCCTGACAAACGGTGAAAGAATACAAATAGAAGGCAAAGACAAAGAAAATAGAAATCATTGTTTACTGATAGCTGCGGCTAAACTTCATGAACCTATTGTTCGCTATGGTCCTTTTGTAATGAATACTCAAGAAGAAATTATGCAGGCAATACATGATTTTCGTACAGGACATTTTTAGTTGCTTATTGTGTTGATTTTAGCCGGATAATTAAAACTATTCGGAATGATCTTCATATATTATCTTGGTTGCTCAAAGGATTATGAGTACAATGTGAATGATTAAACACTTATGATTTCTGCGAAACTTATTTAACGTGAGTTATGGATACTTTATCTTGAATCGTTCGGGCTGAGGAGGCATTTATGCCGTCTCAAAGCCTTGTATGGAATTTAATGTTTCTTGCCAAGGCTTCGAGACGATGCTTACGCATCTCCTCAGCCCGAACGAACCCTGGATATCGACAGCTTCTTATATAATCGTAATCCATAACTCACGTTATTTAATAACAATGTATATATCAATCTGATTTTGAACAGTGTTATTAAGCGGCAGCAAGTATTCCCAACATTTCAGCCAGGATGCGATGATCAACTAAAGTGAAAAAGGAGTTTTTATGAGTTTGGAAGTGGAGCCTAAACCGCACGGTAATAATCCTTATGCCAATCGCTTTGATAACTTACCCCTCAAGGATCAAGGACGTTTCCCCCGTGTGGCTTATGTGCTGCAAGGCGGTGGCTCTTTGGGAGCCTATCAATTTGGTGTGGTTAAAGGGCTTCTTGAAGCCGGGTATGAACCGGACTGGATTGCAGCAACCTCTATTGGTGCCATACAAGCAGCGATTATTGTAGGAAATCCTCCAGAAAAGCGTGTTGAAAAACTCGAAAGATTTTGGGATGAAATTGCCCCGGGTAATTTTTTCGATTTTTTAGGTGAATCTGATATCACTTTAGATTTTTATAATAAATTAAGTGCCGCTTGTGCTTTATTATTTGGCCAGCCTGAGTTTTTTTTTCCAAAATGGTGCACCGGAACAATTCCTTTATGGGGTGATCCAACGACTCTGAGCTATTATGATACGACTCCTCTTCGCAAGACATTGCTGGATCTTATTGATTTTGAATTGCTAAATTCCTGCCCCATTCGTTTAAGTCTCGGTGCTGTTCAAATCAGCAATGGCCATTTAATCTATTTTAATAATATCAATTATCGTATAGAAGTGGAGCACATTATGGCAAGTGCTGCTTTACCTCCGGGCTTTCCTGCCGTTAATATCGATGGAGAATTGTATTGGGATGGTGGTGTGCACTCTAACACCCCATTAGAAGTTATTCTGGAGGCCATTCCTGCAGAAAATACCTTGTGTTTTCTAATTGATTGTTTTGGTGGGCGATCGTTTATTCCCAAAAACATGAGTGAAATTGAAGAGAGAAGAAAAGACATTTCATATGGAACCCATGCTCAACGTACTATTTACAATTATTTGCAGAGACAAAAAATGCGAAACTCAATGATGGAATTAAGCCGTATTTTAACGGATGAACAAAAGAAGGAGAGCGCTCATTTGTTAGATATTGGAAGCCCCCATCATTGTACCTTGGTTCATTTGGCTTACAGTTCAAGAATAGTAAAAGCGGCTTCGAAGGATTACAACTTTGGCCGAGTTGTCATTAAGAAGCGAATGGAAGCTGGGTATTCAGATGCCAAGGCTGTGCTGGCAGAAGAATCTCAATGGGGTTATTTACCTGAGGATGGAAAAAGCCGATTATATGAGTCACCCAACAATCTTTCTCGATTGTTTCGAAAACGGAAAAAAGAGGTATTTTAGTTTTAATGCCGAAAAAGGGAGGGCCTTGTCATGGGGTTTCTCTCTTTGAGAGATAAACTGATGTTGTATTATAGAGTCACCATCAAAGAGGCGCTGCATTGTGAAAGAGAAGTTTGCCACATGGTATAAAATAGTAACTAAACATATCCGGTTTTTCTTTAGTTATTCTATCCCTATGTTTTTTAAAAAGGCCAAAAATTACATCAATCTTCCCATTATTGTCGTTGGCTTGGCTCTTATTATTGGCCTTTTTCATTTATTTTCCTATTTGATCCCTTTCACTGACAATGCGTTTGTTGTTACTAATGTTACCCCTGTAGCTGCTGATGTATCTGGTTTTATTACAGAAATCTATGTAAAGAATGGCCAAAAAGTAAAGAAGAACGATCCTATATTTAGCGTTTACAGGGTTCCTTATGAGTTGGCTTATCAGCAAGCAATGGCTGATTACAAGGAAGGATTAAAAAAAATAGACGTGTTTCAAAAGCAGATTGAAAGAACGGTTGCTTTGATTAAAGCAACGGACGCTGAGCTTGAAAAAGCTCAATTTGCTCTTGGTCTTAAAAAAAATAAGAACGTGGCCGAAGCAGTATCTGTTCTTGAATTAAAAAATCTTGGTTATGATGTTTCTACTTTAAGTAATAAAAGAAATGCTCTGCAACAGGAAGTGGCGGTTTTGCAAGCCAAGATTGAACAACAAAGACATACTGTCGCCAGCCTTAAGGCAAAAATGGATAATGCCAAGGTTAATCTTGATTTAACCATTGTCAGAGCTCCTGGTGATGGAGTGATAGATAATATGTATGTTTCTCCAAATACCCCTATCGAGATCCATAAACCGGTGTTTTCTTTTATAGATACTGCAAATTATTATATCCAGGCTAATTTTAATGAAACGGACTTACGCAATGTACGTCAAGGTGATAAAGCGTATATCATTTTACGCATGTATTATTTTGACAAAATATTTCATGGGGTTGTTGTCAACTCGTTATGGGCTGCTGAACGACAAAGCACTGCTCCAAAGAGTCAAATTCAGGTTGTTACAAATCAAAATGAATGGCTGTTGCTTCCTCAGCGATTTCCATTACAAATCAAGATATTGGATCCCGATCCTGACTATCCTTTAAATCCTGGCGCCAGTGCTTATGTTTATATCTCAACTAAAAGATAAGCTCGCATCCTACGATAGGTATAAAGAACATCGTATTAATGGACTAAAAGCAGTATTTGTTTTGGAACTGATGATTATATTTTACTTTTTTTCTTCCATTGACAATCCGTATTTCTATTATTTTTATGCCCCAATCACATGTTTTACTGTGGAGGCGGCGGGAACAACCCTAAAAGAGAAGTACATGCTTTTACTCTATACCCTTTTAGGAAGCATACTCTCTATATTCTTATTCGGCATAATTTCTGTATACAACGTGCTTTTTATTTTTTTCGTTTTTTTCTATACCTTGGCTCTTTATTTCCTCGTGCTTCACCATTTTAAAAAAATGCTTGTTATTGTTCCATTGATGCTAAGTTTGGCGTCCTATTCCCTGATTTATGGTGTGGAGGCAGATAGCAATTTTTATATTGCTATTAATAATGCTTTATATACCTTGGCAGCCATGGCGGTAATCTTCGCTGGATTATTTATTTTTCCCAAAAAGTATTATTTTGATATTTGGGAGCGTGCCTTTCTCGAAGTCATTACCGGCCTGGAATCTCTATCTGCAAAAATTTGTAAGGGAGAAGTCAAAACTATCGCCATTTTTTCGGGCATTATTGTGATGGAGCGTTATTCCAAAATGCTGCCAAGAAATATTAAGTGCTACAGTATATTAAAGATAACCATTTTATCTTTTGAGTTAATCTTGACCATGTCTTACTTGCTGTCTTTTCAAAAGCAACTGCGTAAGGAATACGTTATTGTTTTACATCATTATCTTGAACGTCTTTGTCAATCCTGTAAAGCGAGGCAACCACTGATACTCTCAGACCAGGAGCTGCCTGCATTTAAAGAAACGCATGAGTTGGAAATTTTGTATCAATTAATTTTAAGCTGGAATTACTTATGCGCCGATGGTTAGGAGTACAGGCATTTTCTTATGTTGAGCTGCGCTCTATTCAGATCAGTACGGTCTTTGCGTTTACTATTTTTGTCCAGGAATGGTTGCGTTATCCGCGGGCCGGGTGGACGGGCTTTGCTGTCATGATGATTTATGCCGGTTTTGATAATGGAACAACCATATTCAGGACTTATCATCGGTTTTTAGGAGTGCTTTTAGGCTTATTCACCGGATATCTATTATGGTTTGTAGGTCATCTGGATTATCGAACGTTAATTCTGATTATGCCTTTAATGGTTTTTTTCGCGTTTTTCCTGGTAGGAAGAGCATACAGTGTTCCCACTGTATTTACGGTCAATGTGTCAGTACTTGGTTCTGGTTACTTTAGTACGGAAGATACGCTCCCAGTCACCTATTTTATTATCGATTATACTCTTTGCACGTTGATCGCCTTTACTATTATTCTAGGCTTTGAATACTTTTGGTTTAGGCATTACGGACTGATGCAGCGATTTATCAAAAGTACTCAGGCTGAAGTGATTGATGATCTTTACAGGCTGGTTCGTTTGCTAAATCAGGGTAAAATAAAGAAAACAGAATGGTTCCAGGCTTGTATCAAATTGACTGACAGTTTGTTTGAGGTCAATAAGCTCATAACAAACTCCCAGTTTTTAATCAGTTCAGAACATGCTGTAGGGGATGAATTTAATCAGTTTGTGGAATTGGCTAATCGTATTTTCATTGGCTTGAAAGCCTTATATATGGCTTATTATACGAAACATTATCATACGTTTGATTATTATCAACTATTTCAACAGGTTCAAAAAGATTTGGTGCGCTTAAAAGATTTTGTTGCAGGGGAGCAAACAATTGATCTTAGTGAGGGAGTAAAGCATGCTACGTCCGGTTAAAATCATTTTATTATCAGTCTTTTTAGTCGGATGCTATAGTGAGCCTTATCACAGACCCCATGTTGAAGTAATTAATAAATGGTCGGTAAAAGACAAGAATGTTAAAAATATCGATAGCAAGAATATTCCTTACATAGCCTGGTGGCGTGATTTTAAAGACCCCACTCTCAACCAGTTGATTGAAAGAGGGTTGATTTCCAATACAAGCCTTGGCATGTCAAGAGGGAGCATTGAAGCGGCAGAGGGTGAGCTTAAAAAAATTCGTTATCAGTGGGTGCCTACCCTCGATCTTATGACTGGTTATTCAAGAAATCCGGCAACGGGTTTTCCTGGCGTTCTGATTGTTTTTATTCCTAACTATACAATAAACATAATCAATCAAATAAGAGAGCAAAAAAGAGCAAAATATACTCTTGCACAAGTAAAAGCAGAAGATGATGCTCTCAAACTAACAATTATTTCTCAAATAGCGGCAAGTTATTTCACCTATCTTGCAGAAATAGAACGCAAAGAATTTTTACAGACATTAGCCAATGATCTAACTCAGTTGGCAAAGGTTGCCAGTAAAGTTTACCAAGGAGGATTAAGTTCTGAAATTGAGCAGGAAGAGTTGTATAGCCAGGTCAATTTGATACAAGGCGAACTCGAGGTAACAGAGCGTAATATCGTTATAAGTCGCAATGCTCTCCGGTATTTACTAAACCAAAATCCAGGGGAAATAAAAACAGTTAAAAAATTATTACAACTTAAAAATCGTAAATTAATACCCGGTTCTTTACCGTTAACAGTTCTTGAAAATCGGCCTGATATGCAAGTAGCTGAAAATCGTTTGCGTGCTTCACATGAAGGAATTGGTGTTGCAGAAAGTAATCTTTTGCCTACTATACAATTAGATTATATTGGTGGTTTGGCAGCTGGAGATAGCCGCTACGCATTACCGAAAAAAACGGTGAAATTTAATGATCAATTGTTGAAAGCCCCCATTATTGATATGCCTGTTTTAGGTGCAGTAGCTAAGGCTAAAGGCGTAAATAAGGTTTCTTATTATAATTATATTGATACTTTACAAAAAGCATTAAGAGATACGACCAATGCCTTATCAGAAAATGAGCGTTTAACCAATAAGCTCAAACAAACTGCGTCGGCTCAAAAACATTTGGCAAAAGCGTATAATTTGAACGACAGGTTATATCAGACAGGTATTCAAAGTTATATAGAAACCTTAAATAGCAAAATTTCGCTCGATAAAATCAACATCAGTTTAAATCAGGATAAATTACAAGAACTACTAAGCATTGTACGTTTATATCAAGAACTGGCTGGAGGTTATCGCGCCAATTTAGAGTCTGAAATAAAGTCTTCTGTCTGAGCAAACAGAACTCTGTTATAAATTATTAATTACGAATAGGGGCGTATTTCATTTTTCATAGTACCCAGCTTATCTTCTTCTACAGTGCCTCCCTGATTCAGTCTTTTGTGGTTGTTTTTAGTGCATAGTGAGCATAAATGGGCATATATCAAGGCAGGATATGCAAATAAATATTGCATAATGTTTAATTTTGTGACATTATTTGCGCCATTGTGTATCCTGTGAGAGTTGTGTATGTTAAAAAAAACAATGTTTTTTATTTTGTCGATATCTGCTTCAAGTATTTTTGCTGCTGACAATGTAGATTTGTATCAAGCCCCTCTCAATAGCATCAATAAATACCCTATACTACAAACACCAAAGAATGCGATTATTTTAAAGAGTTCTTCTGCTGTTATTGATAATTCATTGCAAAAATTAAATCAAACAAAAGAAGACAATCAAATGATAGTTCGTTATCAACAACTGTATAAAGGAATACCTGTTATTGGCGCCCAAGTGATGATTACTAAAGGAACAGATTCTGGAGTGCAGTCCAATGATAATGCAGAGGTGAACGGGCATTTATTGGAAAATATAGAACTTAATACGAAACCGGCTATTAGTGCGCAACAAGCGAAGGAATATGCAAAAAAATCCTATTTTCAATTTAGCTCCCAATCTAACATACAACAGGAAACAGCTGAATTACAGATTCGGCCAGACCATAATAACCAATTAAAGCTGGTTTATTTGGTTTCATTTAAAAGCGTGCAGCAGGATGGTAAGCCAGACTGGCCTTTTTTTGTTATTGATGCTCAAACAGGAGCTTTGATTAAGCAATGGAACAATATCAAAAATTATTTGGATACAGGGCCTGGAGGTAATGAGAAAGTTCAGGAATATTGGTATGGTAAAGATGGATTACCTGCTTTGGATGTGACTCAAAATGGCAGCCAATGCGTCATGGAAAACTCAAAAGTCAAGTTGGTTAATCTCCATTCTCAATGGGATTGGGAAAACACGATAAATACTCCTTTTGAATACGTTTGTAACAATAATATAGAAGAGAATATTAATGGAGGATTTTCTCCTGGCAATGATGCGTATTATTTCGGACATGTTATTGTTGGTATGTACAAAGACTGGTATGGACTTAATGCCTTACAACATTCTAATGGTGCTCCAATGCAATTGGTTATGCGAGTTCATTTTGGGCAAAACTATGATAATGCTTTTTGGGATGGACAAGCCATGTCATTTGGAGATGGGTTGGATTTTTACCCATTGGTTTCTTTAGATGTAGCCGGTCATGAAGTGACTCATGGTTTTACAGAGCAGCATTCTGGTCTTGAGTACCATGATCAATCAGGTGCACTTAATGAATCCCTATCTGATATGGCAGGACAAGCGTCAAGAGCTTATCTTTTGGAAAAAAATCCTCAGTTGTATAACAAAGCTTACTTACAGCCCAATGAAGTCACATGGGGTATTGGTGAAACAATAGTTCGTGATTCTTATGGCAAAGCTTTGCGATTCATGGATTACCCATCCTCTGATGGAAGCTCTGCAGATTGTTTAGACAAAGGTATTGCGCAAAACAATGGCAGCTATTGTGCTATCAGTTATGATGAGGTAGTAGCCTATGCCAATACACATATCGCACTTCCTCAAGAACGCCAGAGCTTCATAGTTCATACAGCCAGCGGTGTGTTCAATAAGGCTTTTTACCTAATGTCTAAGGATATGGGTATTAAAAACGCTTATCACATCATGGTTGTTGCTAACACAAAATATTGGACTCCTACGACAGACTTTAAAAATGGAGCTTGCGGAGTCATTTATGCTGCCAGGGATTTAAATACCGATATCAATAAGGTTAAGTCCGCTTTTGGTCAAGTAGGTATTGATACAGCCGGGTGTGTTATTTAGGGGAGCAAAAGCAGCTCCCGGCAAGTTTTTGCTCCAACAAACTGCGGTGATCTCTTGTGGTTCATCGCGAGCCATTTTTGCTCGCAGTGTTGTTTGCTGGGCATAGAAATTAGTATATAATCAAACAGGATCTTTCTTTTAGATTTCTTTGGAATAGAAACCTTAATAAGCTTTGATTTTAAAATCATTGGGATTATATATTACTTTCGTATTAGGAACAGAATGGCATTTTTTTTAATCACGCTTTGCATACTAATATTGAGTTTTTTCTGCCTGGCCGTAATGGTTTTAAAATTTATTCAGCAGCCTTCCTTGCCTCTATCCTTCTCCCAATATGTTAAATTAATGTGTAGCGGAGTTATTGCTTTTATTGCAGATACAGTGGGGGTCGGCAGTTTCGCCGTTAATGTAGCCTTGGCAAAATTATTAGGCACTTTTCGTGATGATGAATTACCTGCTGTAAATAATGGCGCTCAAGTCCTCCCTGGCGCTATCGAATCTTTATTTTTCATATACATGGTAGATGTTGATTTAACTACGCTACTTACTTTAGTTACCGGAACCTGTATTGGTGGGTTAGTAGGTGGTTTTGTAGTTAGCCAGTTAAGCAAGCAAGCCATTAGACTGGCAATGATTTGTTCATTTGCCCTAATCATTGTTCTTTTAATAGCTCATCAATTGCGTCTATTGCCAGTAGGTGGTGATTTGACAGAATTGCATTCCTGGAAGCTGGTTATTGGCTTTTTTGCTATGGTAGTTTGTGGCTCTCTTACCTCTGTCGGAGTAGGGCTTTTTGTCATGGTGCAAGGTGTTTTATTTTTAATGAATGTTTCACCAGTTGTCGCTTTTCCTATCATGACAACTGCAGGAGCCATGCAACAGCCGCTGACCACATTAGTTTTTTTACAAAAAAATAAAATCCCGTTAAAAAAGACTTTGATTTTAAGCTTTTCAGGATGTCTGGGTGTTATGATCACCATTCCAATTTTTACAAAATTAACAATAACCTGGCTGCATTTTTTACTTTTATTTATCCTTATCTATAATTTTTTAGCAATTGGTCATACTTATTTACGATCAAGACCTGTCAAACAATACGTCCAATCATCTGTTAAACTTGCGGCAGCGGACTGAGTCTCTCAGTTTATAATTTTTCTTCATTGTTTTTTCGGGAACAGGGCTTTTAAAGCTATGGCTAACTAATAGGATGATGCAGGTTGATGTTGGTATTTGCTTGTTTTTATTCAAAATTGATTAGAGCCTATCCTATCTGGATAGGTACTTATATAGTATAATTAACGTTATTTTAATAAATATATCGCCCTATGGATGAACAAATCAGTAAATCACAGAAAAAAAGAGATGCTCATTATTTACAAGATATAGGCATTAAATTTATTGATTTAAGCGCATCCAAACTGGATTCTTTGCCCCTTCCCGATAATTTACGTCAAGCAATTGTTGACGCCAGGTCAATCAAAAGCCATGGGGCTAAAAGACGACAGGCGCAATTAATAGGCAAGTTAATGCGTGCAGCCGATTTTGAAGCCATTCTTGCTGCCTATGAGAAAATCCTTGAAGAAGAGAGTTCAGTTACGGCCTCTTTTCATGAGATAGAGCTGTGGCGCGACAGGTTATTACAAGATGGAAAAGACGCTTTGACAGAGTTTATCGATGCTTATCAACCTGAGGACGTGCAACAATTAAGGCAACTGATTAAAAAGGCATTAGATGATCAGATGAAAGAGAAAAATACGGGTGCTGCTAAAGCACTGTTTCGCTATTTAAGGTCTTTAATAAAATGAATTACTCTCTATTCATTAGTTGTTCAAAAGGTTTGGAGTATTTGCTGGAAGACGAACTCAAGGGATTGGGGCTTCATGTGACTCAGGTGAGTCCTCAAGGTGTCTATGGTGAGGCTAGCCTGCCTGTAATTTATAATTTATGTTTATGGTCAAGACTTGCTAACAGAATACAGCTTATTTTATTTAGTGGCCATGCCACAAAAGAGCAAGCAGTACATCAGTTATGTACCGATTTTCATTGGCAAACTGTTTTTACCCATGATAAAACCATAGCTATTGAATTTCATGGTGCCTCTGAGCAAATTCGTAATACCATGTTTGGCGCTCAGATAGTCAAAGATGGAATAGTGGATCATTTTCGTCGCTTGAATGGTTCAAGGCCTTCTGTCGACAAAGAAAAACCGCAAATTTTAATTCACGCTCATTTGAAAAATGATATTTTAACGGTGAGTTTTGATTTGGTTGGATATAGCCTGCATCAAAGAGGATATCGTAAAAAAGCAGGCAAGGCTCCTTTAAAGGAGAACGTTGCAGCAGCCATGTTATTAAGGGCCAAATGGCCAGAGCTAGCCGCACAGGGATATAGCTTACATGATCCGTTTTGTGGCTCTGGAACATTAGTTATAGAAGCAGCCATGATGGCAGCTCATATTGCTCCAGGTTTATTACGACAAGATCAATCCTTACAATATTGGGCTCGGCATCAGAGTTCTTTGTGGGAAAAATTGCGAACTCAGGCATTACAGCAAGTGAAGCCGCTGGCAGTTAAGCTGATTGGTACTGACGCTGACAGCAAAATAATTACTCTTGCGCGTTCCAATGCTGAGAGAGCAGGCGTATTACCTTTGGTTGAATTTAATACATTATCGCTAAATGCTTGTAGACCAGGGACAAAAAGAGGATTAGTTGTTTGTAATCCACCTTACGGTGAGCGATTGGGGGAGGTAACTCAACTTGTTCCTTTATATCAAGAATTGGGTACTACATTACATACTTGTTATCAAGGTTGGCAAGCGGCTATTTTAACTTCCAGTCCAGTTTTGGCTAAAGCATTAGGATTACGAGCTGATAAGCAATATACTTTATATAATGGCCCATTAGAGTGCAAACTCTATTGTTTGACTCTTTCTGCGGCAAATAAACTAAAAAATACCCCGAATGCCCCGCTTTCTGATAATGCACAAATGCTATTTAACCGATTGGAAAAAAACAGGAATCATTTACAGAAATGGGCAAGAAAAAATCAAATCACCTGTTATCGAATTTACGATGCGGATTTACCCGAATATGCCTATGCCATAGACATATATAATGACTATGCTGTACTGCAAGAATATGCGCCACCAGCCAGCATTCCAGTACACAAGGCAGAAAAACGCAGCCTTGAGATGCTGCAAGTCGTTCCACGGGCCTTAGGTATTCACCCTGAAAAATTAATAGTTAAACAAAGAAAGCAGCAAAAGGGCTCAGAACAATATCAAAAAATAGGCAAAACCAGCCAAAGATTGATAGTGACAGAAGGTAAGGCAAAATTGATAGTGAATTTGTATGATTATCTTGACACAGGACTATTTCTGGATCATAGACTTATGCGCTTGAAATTTGCTCAATTAGAGCCGGGAACTCGATTTTTGAACTGTTTTTGTTATACCGCCAGTGCAAGCGTCCATGCTGCCTTGGCCGGTGCATTAACCACGAATGTTGATTTATCCAAAACGTATTTGCTTTGGGCGGAAGATAATTTTAGATTAAATGATATTAATTTATCCAAGCATCAATTTTTGCAATACGATTGTAAGGAATGGATGAAAACTACCAGGGATAAATTTGATGTTATTTTTTTAGATCCCCCCAGCTTTTCAAACTCAAAGCGTATGAGCGATATTTTAGACATTCAAAGAGATCATGTCTCTTTGATTAACATGGCAATGCGGTTGTTAAATCCTGATGGTGTTTTATATTTCTCAACTAATCTGCGCCAATTTAAGTTAGAGCCAATGTTAAAAGAGAAATATGCAGTACAAGACATTACTCCGCAGACCATCGATCAGGATTTTAAACGAAATAGCAAAATTCACCATTGTTTTAAAATTGTAATGCCGCATTTTGCGGATAACTGAATAATTCAGTTATTTATTATTAGATCTCTTGCCGAGCTTCCCTTTCATAAGCGTGAAGCTCGACTCTCTTTAAGATTTGGATTTTGTTTTGGTTTTGCTTATTTCTTCAGTATTTACTTCTTCGTTCCCGTAAATTTGTTCTCTCAGGGAATTCATTAGTCCTGCCATAAAGAACAATTCCGCTGTTAAATACAAAGGCGCAATAAGGGCTTGGGTAAAATTAACCATAAAAGCAGGTTTTTTTCCTTCAATAAAATGACCGTAAAATTGCAATCCCCAGCCTACAACAAAAGTAATAATAAATACCCAAAGTCCGAATTTCGTTGGGCCATCATAGTTAAACCAACTGGCCAGCCATAACAAAAAGATCAAAATGGGAGTTAATGCCAAGGCAAGTTGCCAGTTTAATAGGAAGTAATAAATGAGAGTGGCAAGCGTAGCCAAACAAGCAAGATCAGTTGCATAAACACCTGGAATAACTATTTTAACAAATCCCAGAAAAATCATGATAGAAAGCATGATTAACGGGACTCCTGCCATATGTGTATAACGTGTCGCCTGGTTTTGGTGGTAGGTTGCATAGAATTGAGCTTGCTCAATAAACGATTTCATTTTCTTTTCATCCTGAAGTTAGGGTCATGAAGAAAACATAGCACATAAAATAAAGAAGTACCAAAAAGAGAGGAGGAGTTCTTAACTATTCGTTAAATCACGGAAGCAAATCATGCTTCCGTGTCCGTGCAGGTGTTATCCACTTATCAGCGGATTGTTCTGAGATATCTCATCATTTTCAATGGAGAAAGCATATCATCTGCCTCTATGGCAAATGCAATAATGTCTTTGGATTTGGTTGTATACTGACATATCCAATTGCCTTCTCCATCATCTTCCGGATGGGGAGACCCTGACATGGTTGAAAGTAATTTATTGCTTTCTGCCAATGCCATATCATCGTTTTCAGCTGCGATTGGCCCTACAATAAACACCCAGCTTGAACTGGTATTGTAATGACTTAAATTATAGGTGATGTACATGCCCTCTAAAATTTCAGAAGACATGGACATTCCTTCCGATTGAATAGAGGGTACACTGGGGCATACCTCAGGTTTTATTGGATTTGCTAAAGAAGAGCCAGCCAAGATTACAGCACCGATAAAAGCAGTCAACTGGGTTTTCAACATCATGTTACTTCTCCTTGTTACTTAGCAGTTAAAAATCTTCAAAAGACTAACAAGTTGAATTTTCAGTTGCAACCGTTTTAAAGGGATCTAATCAGGGTTTGTTTCACATGACCTTTTGCAGCTAGCAAAAGTTAATCCATCTTTATAAGGATATTTTTCCGAGCATATACAATACATTCCCGTTCTCATGTCCTTCACGACTGGACCCAGGTATATAGGTTGCTGCGATCGTTATTCTTTTATAAAAAAGAGCAGCCCACGGTAATGCTCCGGGGATGGGGACATTATCATAATCAACCCGAGAGGTAACTAATACCGAGTATCCAAGGCCTGCTTTTAAATCTTTATTAACTGAAGCTGTTTTGAGATAGGCGTAACCAACGGCGGGCTCTAAATGGCGATGGGAATCCAGGAAGGCAATCGCGTAAAGCCCATGCCAGTTTCCCTTTTCATCAAAAAGACTTTTACCTAATCCACCACCCCATGCGGTTTCATTGTAGGACTTAATTTTTTCATTACTGTAAACATAGCGGTTATGCCAGGCATAGCCTGAAAAATACATATCATCATGGCCTTCTGTCCATGTTTGGTGGATGCGTTGACAGACGGGCTTGAGGAAACTTATCCAGCGAGAACAAGGATTGGATGTCGTTTCCGCTGCAGCGGACGCATTTAAAGCGCAAATAATGGTTAAGCAGGAAATTAATCTTTTCATTCAATTTTTAACCTTTGCAGGGTTTCTCCTAGCTATAATTTAATGGTAGAGTTTAATTGTGTAAGGTTTTGTTAGATGGAAGATAACCGGAGTTTATGTTTATTGATAACTTAAATTTTGGAAATAAACAATAAAAAATAAACCTGAGAGCATACTATCATGGACTTGTTTCGTAAAAAAGATATAAAAGGGTCGCTAGACAATGAATCACATTTAGCTAAATGCCTTAGTGTTTTTGACCTTACCTTTTTGGGAGTGGGCGCGATTATAGGTGCTGGTATTTTCGTTCTTACAGGAATAGTAGCTGCCACTATAAGCGGACCAGCCGTGATATTCTCCTATGTTGTTGCCGGATTTGCCTGCGCCTTTGCCGCCTTATCCTATGCTGAACTGGCTGCCAGCATAGGGGGTTGTGGCAGTGCTTATGGATATGCTTACGCAGGTTTTGGTGAGTTAATCGCGTGGATCGTCGGATGGGATTTGTTATTGGAATATTCTATTGCTGTATCGGCTGTTTCCATCGGCTGGAGTGGTTATGCCAATGATTTTTTAATGGCTCTGAAAATATTTATTCCAACTCATTTATTACATGGTCCCGCTGACGGTGGGGATCTCAATATTTTAGCCATTTTGATCATAGCTGTTTTAACTACATTATTAATTGTTGGTGTGAAATCCAGTTCTCGATTTAATAATATCATGGTGCTTGTTAAGCTTTTGGTTATTTTTATTTTCATAGCTATCGCATTTGGTGAAGTGAAGGTTGAAAATTGGTCTTCTTTCATGCCCTATGGTTGGGCTGGTGTTATGAAAGGTGCTTCAATCATCTTTTTTGCCTACGTGGGGTTTGATGCTGTTTCTACTGCTGCTGAAGAAGCAATTAATCCTCAACGAGACTTACCCATAGGGATAATCGCTTCTCTGGCTATTTGTACAGTGATCTATATTCTGGTTTCAGGTTTATTAACAGGGATTGCTCATTACACTACCCTTAACGTTTCATCACCAATCAGTCATGTCCTGCTTGTCTTGGGTTATAAAACAGCAGCCGGACTGGTCGGTGTAGGCGCAATTGCTGGTTTAACCACAGTTATGTTAGTTCTGTTCTATGGATTAACCAGAGTATTTTTAGCAATGTCAAGGGATGGCTTATTGCCAAGGTTCTTATCAAAAACGAACGAACACACTAAAACACCAATTCGAATTATATTGCTATGTGGCATATTAATGGCATCTCTCGCCTCAGTAACTCCTATTGGTACTCTAGCGGAGCTAGTTAATATTGGCACCTTGTTTGCCTTTATTGTTGTTTGTGGAGGTGTTTTATATTTAAGGCGAACTCATCCTGATATGGAAAGACCATTTAAAACTCCATTTATGCCTTATGTTCCTATACTAGGCATAATAAGCTGTTTTTATTTAATTTTAAATTTGCCATGGGTAACGATATTGCGTTTTATAATTTGGATGGCGGTAGGTATGGCTGTCTATTTTGCATTTAGCAGGGGAAATAGTGCTTTGAGTGTTGAGGGGGATTGTGCCGCCGAGTGAGATTGGACTCTAAGCTGTTGGTGCGATGTTTACAATAGCAGCAGCAACTAAGGCTGCTGCTGGAATGGTCAACAACCAGGAGTAGAATATCCTGCGTAAAACTTTCCAGTGGGCGCCACCTATGCCACTGATTAGCCCAACTCCCGCAATGGAGCCAGTGACCGTATGGGTGGTTGAGACAGGTACTCCAAATTCTGTTGCAGCGAAAATGGTAATGGCTGCTCCTGTTTCAGCAGCACAACCCTTCAGGGTGTTAAGTTTGGTAATTTTAGTTCCCATGGTATGCACAATCCTCCAGCCACCAGCCAAAGTCCCCAGACTAATTACCCCATGACATGAAATGACGACCCAAAATGGCACATAAAATACACCATCAAGCCAAGATGCGGAAAAAAGTAATACCGCGATGATACCCATCGTTTTCTGTGCGTCATTTCCTCCATGCGTGATACTCAATAATGCTGAAGATATCAGTTGAAAACTTTTAAATAATGTATTCAGTTCCTCTTCGTTCTTATGTCTGAGAAACAAAGAGAAAATATGAGTAAATAATAAGCCAATCAATAATCCCAGAACGGGAGATATAAATATCCCTGCCGCTACTTTGGCAAAACCTGTAATCTTGAGTGAAGACAGGCCTCCCTTGGCTATTGCCGCACCAGCTAATCCGCCAATTAAGGCATGAGAGGAGCTTGATGGCAGTCCATAATACCAAGTCACCAAATTCCAGAATATCGCTCCCATCAGGGCTGCTAAAATAAAATAAGTATCCACCAGATCCGTATCGATTAGTCCGTAGCCTATTGTTTGGGCTACGGTTAAATTGAAAATCAGAAAAGCAATGAAGTTAAAAAAAGCAGCCCATAGTACAGCTTGTCTTGGCGTCAAAACACCTGTAGTGACTATGGTTGCAATCGAATTGGCGGCATCATGAAATCCGTTGATAAAATCAAATACGAACGCAATAAATATGACGAATAGAATGAATATCGTATTGTAGTCCATATGTAATCATATCCTGTTAAATATAATAACTGCTCTGAGTCATTAATTTTGATACAGCATTCATCAATTGCTTAATAATATAGGGAAGTTCAACTGCTCCAGCTTCCATCGCTGTATGCGCATGATGTTCCTCATCTTCTTGCATTCTTTTTAATATGGCTATAGTTTTTTTATCCTTTTCCGGGAGATAATGCAGATGCCTTTGTAAATGAGCGGTTACCTGGCGCTCTGTTTCAGCAACAAATCCCAAGCTGACTTTATCGCCAGCCAATCCAGCCAGGGCGCCTAATAGAACCGAACCACAATACCAGATGGGATTTAAAAGGCTGGGTTTGCTGCCTAATTCATACAAACGTTCTTCGCACCAGGCCAAATGATCAACTTCTTCAGCCGCGGCACTAGCCATTTGCTCTTTGATGTGAGTAAGTCGTGCTGTTAAAGCTTGTCCTTGATAAAGCGCTTGAGCACATACTTCTCCGGCATGATTTACTCTCATTAATCCTGAAATATGTTTTTTTTCCTGAGCGGAAAGCACAGTATCAGCCAGATTTTCAGCGGGAGATTGGCGCGTTGTAATACGTTTTTGTGGCAAAACGAGGGTTCGAAGCGCACTATCGACTTCACCTATTAATCTATCGAGGAAGCTTGATGTTCGCATGGATACTTTAAAAATAAAGTGTAAGGTCTCTATGTTAACTTGATTAGTGTGTAGTTTGAAGTCATTAATCAATTAAATTTTATAAGGCAATTTAATATCGGTGGCTGCGAGTTAAGATGGAGCTATTGATGGGGTAAATTTTATACATCTATTTTGATTATTACACAATAAGATCCTAAGCTTTATTATACAGAAATGATAGGTGTAGGTCTAAATTGGCACATGATAGATAAAATGAGGAAGAGTAAAAAGCCACATCCATTAAATCATATTGCTTCAGGAGATAATTTCAGCCATCTTAACCTGTTAGAACGAGGCTTAATAAGCCAATTGATTGAATTGAGTTATGATGAAAATACCCTACATACTTTAAGCTTAAGTGGATTGAAATTACTTGGCAAGCATCCCTTATTAAAAAATACAATCACCGCAGTTTGGCATCATGATGGCAGTCATATTAATATTCTGGCATCTAATGGATTAAAATTTGATGCGCCAAAGGAATTGGAGAAATTTTTAGCTGTAGTTTCGGATTGGCATTTTTTAAAAATATATAAGACAAAGCTCAAGAAGCATTGTGAAGAAAAATTAAAGCAGCGTATCGATATTTGCCTTGATAAATATCAAGATAATTTATTTTGTATTAGTTTTTGGTTTGATTCTATTGATTGTAACTTTGAAATGCTAATGCCTTTTTTTAAAGATATTCTGGGTTTATTAAACCTGTCTTTAGCCAAATTGATGAATAAAAAAAGGGAAAAGCTGCTGACCACTATTTTGGAAAAAGCTGGCGACTCGGTCGAAATAACGAATGAAGAGGCTGTCATTCAATATGTTAATCCCGCTTTTGAGAACATCACTTTGTATAATGCCCGTGAAGCAATGAATAAAACAGTGGCGTCCTTATTGCGCTCACCGGTCGAAGACGCTCAGTTGTTTGAAGAAATAAACCAAACCCTTAAATCAGGGAATACATGGAAGGGGCAAATACGCTCAAGAAAAAAGGATGGCAGCTATTGGGTCGCTCAAACCATCATCGTTCCTGTGATGGATGATGAATTGGGGCGAATTACCCAACATATAGCAATTAAACAAGACATTACGGAACAAGTACACCGATTCAATCAACTAAAAATCAGTGAAGAACGATATCGAAATCTGATGAATGCTGTAGCGGATGGTATTTTTATCCATAATTTGCAGGGAGCATTTTTAGAAGTTAATGAAGCAGCTTGTTTGTCTTTGAATTATAGTCGGGAAGAATTAATTAATTCCTATGTTTGGGATATTGAAGTGGGATTTTCTCAGGAAAGTTTAAATCAGTTGTGGGAAAATGTGCAAAAGGGCCCCATTAATACAGAAGGCATGCACCGCAGAAAAGATGGCACAACTTTTCCTGTTGACGTTCGTTTGGCAGTTTTTAATGCGACTGGGGAGAAATTGGTTTTGGCTATCGTACGGGATATTACACTTCAAAAACGCTCTGAAGCAACTATAAGAAAATTAACACGAGCGTTAGAGCAAAGCCCTGTTTTAGTCATAATAACTGATAAAACGGGAACCATTGAGTATGTCAATGCAAAAGTCATAGAGCAAACAGGTTATCGCAAAGAAGAATTGGTTGGTGGAAATACAAGAATTTTACGGTCAGGCCAAACTCCTCATGAAATTTATAAAACCATGTGGGAACACTTAGCCAATGGGGAAGAGTGGCATGGTGAGTTGCTGAATAAAAACAAATCCGGAGAGCATTTTTGGGTATCAGCAATTATTTCTCCAATTCGTAATGATAATGAAGAGATAACTCATTATCTGGCTGTTATGGAGGATGTGACTCAGAAGAAAAGCTACGAGGAAATGTTAAAACACCAGGCAACATTTGATAATTTAACTAACCTTCCCAATCGTCTCTATGCAGTTAATAAATTGGAACGAGCTATTTCAAAATCCCACATCAACAATCAAAAATTGGCGGTGCTGTTTTTAGATTTAGATGAATTTAAACAGATTAATGATTCTTTAGGGCATGCCATCGGAGATTTATTATTAAAAGCGTTATCGGAGCGCTTTCTATCTATGATACGGCAAACCGATACTATTGCACGCTTAGGTGGTGATGAATTTATGATGATTTTAGAAAACATCATGCAGGATAAAGATGCTGAAAGTATCGCAAAAAAATGCCGGGAAATTTGTTCTCAGCCTTTTGTTATTGAATCACAAGAGCTATTGGTATCTACAAGTATAGGAATTGCAATATATCCTGAGCATGGCAAGGACGCCAAAACGTTAATGCGTAATGCAGATACAGCCATGTATCAGAGCAAGATACGGGGCAAAAATAATTGGACGGTATTTCAAAATACCATGATTGAGGGGGCAAATAACCATATCCGTATTAAGACGGAATTACATCAGGCGTTTACCCGTAATGAGTTATATATTTGCTACCAACCGATCATTGAGCTGAAGGAAAATAAGGTCGTCGCTGCGGAGGCCTTGCTACGTTGGCAGAATACAACCTTAGGTCAAATTAATCCTGATCAGATTATTCCCTTGGCCGAGGAGACCGGTATGATTATTCCATTGGGTTATTGGATTTTGGATAAGGTGTGCACACAAGCGAAAGAGTGGGAATTTATTACCGGCAGCAAGATAAAAGTAGCGGTGAATATCTCTACCTTACAATTAAAGCAAAAGGATTTTATTCATAAGGTGCAACTCATTTTGAAAAGAACAAAATTATCCGCAGATTCTCTAATTTTTGAAGTTACAGAATCGGCATTTATTGATGATTCAAAATTCATTTTATCTCAATTAAACAAATTAAGTGACATGGGCATTCATTTTTCTTTGGATGATTTTGGGGTGGGTTATTCTTTCCTGCAGTATATTAAGTCCTATCCGTTCAAAAATTTAAAAATTGATCGGGTTTTTATCCAGGGTGTAAATACAAATCATAATGAGTTAAGTTTGATTAATAGTATTATAACTATGGCGCGCAATCTGAAATTATCGGTTATTGCTGAAGGAATAGAAACAGCAGAACAGCTGGAGTTAATGCGCTCAATGAACTGCGATATGGTACAAGGATGGTATTTTTCCAAGCCTTTGAGTGGGGATAAATTTTTGTTTTATTTAATGAATAAGTAAAAATGTACCAGCTGCCGTGCCTAATTTAAAGATTTGGCACGGATGTCGGTGGCGGATTCTAACTTATTTGTTTTTACTTCAGGAGTAAAAAACAGACTACCCTTGCCATTATCATTTTAAAAAATTAACAGTTGAGTTTTGTGCTATCCATTGGTCAAGCTGATTCACTACGTCTTCTTGTTTATACCGGCTGGCAGGATGGGATGTTAATAGTCCCTTCTCAGCAAGTGCATCAGCCAGGTAAGATGTGAAAGAATGATGATGATATGCTCTGGAGGAATGGCCTAAAAAATCTTTTAATTTTTCTATGGTTTCATCTAAAGTAGCATTTTTTGCGTTGATGGAAGTATATAGGTTATTCGCTGTAGTGATTCCAAAGCTTCCATGGCGAAAAAAACTGAAAAAACCATCACCTTGTCCTCTGTTGTATTTGGGATTATTTTTATTTTCGGATTTCATGTGATAATTCGTATAATTCTGCACTGCGGTGTAAACAGCAGATTGCAAGTCACTCACTGACAAGGTGGTTTTGTCTAAAATTGCATTAATTTGTTGTTCGGCCCCTTCAGTAATTAGCTTACTGTGTGGTTTGTCCAAAGAGACTCTTTTAATTTTAGCTTGTAAATGGGCGGGTAAGCGTCTTCCCCGAGGGCCTTGTGCCCGTTCTCTTACAAAGTGGGTTAATTTTGTTTCCTCTCTCTTGCTATCCATTTTTTTGTTAGGGATAGTGGATAAATTTTCTTCTTGAGCCACTAGTCCTTTGAATTGTTGGTACTTGCTGAGAGAATCAATAGCAGCCCATGCCTCTTGTATTTCTTTGGAGGTGATTATCCTGGGGTTGTTAAGGGGTATTTTAGGCGCAAAAGGATTGATACCTCCCATTTTTTTAATACGTTCTTCTTTCTCTAAGGCTTCAAGTCTTAGTTGATACTTTATTCTGATAGAATCATAGGATTCATTGCTTTCTACATTTAGCCAGCTAAGTAAGGCTTCTGTTTTCATTAATAAACTCCCATTACAGAGCACCGTTAAATTGGCACGAGCTCTATTGCTTTCATCGCTAATTTAAACCAAGCTCTACAATAAAGGCCAGGCCTAATTTAGTGAAATTAACCATATGTTCCAGATTCAGAATATCCAAAGTATCATTGGAGGTATGAACATAAGGATTATCATCGTCTAAAGTAGTTGCAGACGGATAGGTGGTTTTAAAGCCTTCATTGGTCCAATTCACATGATCGCTGCATGCATAACCGCACTTAGTATAGCCAACAGGAGTTTTGACATAGCGAGTTAATAATTCTGCTGTAAATTCAGTTAAACCCTTATCTACATAATCTTTTAACAGCCAAATCGTTTGGTCCTTGGCGTTAGCCCTGTATCCTGCCTGGTCTAACTGCATTACTGCTTTCACCGGAATTTTTTTCTGTAAAAAATCTTGTACCACATATCCAGAGCCGATAAGTCCTCTTTCTTCAGCAGCATAAGCTATAAAATAAATTGGTCTATTGAGCTCAAAGTTCGATGAAAATACCACTCTTGCCATTTCAAGTTCAACGGATATTCCACTAGAGTCATCATCGGCACCAGGCATATTGCCGTCCAGTGTGTCAATATGTGCCCCTATAACAATGGCCTCTCCCGGTTTATCTTTTCCAATTACAGTGACGACTGAGGGTTGTATAAATTTATTTCCGGTTTTGACGAAGTAGCTCTCTACATCTTTTCTTCCATAATCTTGAGCTAAGGTATCAAATTGCTGTTTAAACCATTGTGCAGCCTCTACTCCCGTTCTGGATTTGGCAGAGCGGTTGATATAACTGGTTAAATGCTGATTGGTTTGCCATATTTTTGCCGGGTCAATTTGTTCGAACAAACTATGGACTTGTGCTTCATGATTAATCGGGTATGGGTTTGCGGTTGAGATGGAGTGGTAGCTGGTCAGTTTATCCAATAATTTTTTCGAATCGAGAAAACGATTGGAGGTTTGTTGGATATATGGCTCAGCATTAAGGTAATTTCCACAAACTGGTCTCATTTTTTGTAGAGTATTGGTAATATTTTCATCAATTGGAATGGCAATGAAGCTAAAGTGATCCGATTGCGCAATTAACCTGGCTTTGTCTTTTAATTGCTCATACAGGCAGTTTGAAACAATGATTCTATCTTCTTCAGGGGACTGAGAAAGACACCATCCAGTAATACTTGAAAAGCACAATAAAATAATGCCAACTAACCTTGATTTAAATACCATGAAAAACTCCGTTTTATTTTTTTCATTGCAATATATTACATGGAGGAGACTTAGGCTATTCTTTACTGTAATGAATGGCTATGTTCGAATTTTGTATCGCCTTTTGCCTCTATGTCATGTTTATTATCCCAAAAAGTGCCTGAAACTATGGAATAGCTCGATGATCTTGAATGTTGAAGTCTTTCATCACGTTCTCGCAGGATTTTCTTGCCAAAAAAAGTGCCTGCCAAATAGGTACTGATACCAATAGTTGCAGAAGCAGCCAGAAGGGGGGCGCTTGATTGGTGGTTGGGCTCTAAATGCACTCCCCCACCATAAGTGACATTGGTCATTGCATTGGCCTTCACTTTTTCATTGACTATCAGGTTCAAATAATCTGTGTGGATGGTTGTATTTTGAGACACAAAAAAGTCAAGGGGGAAAAATTCTGATGTAACTGGCCCAGTATAATCAGGCGTTTTCACTGAGCCAGTTATATTTGTTCCATTAAAAGGATAAGTGAAATGATATTTCGATAAATCCTTAATTGAAAAATCCAGAACATTTTTTGCCAAAAGACTGCTGAATGAGGCTATTGCCAAAGAATTGAAGAAGGATTCTGCGTTGACATGCAGATATTCTTTGTAAGAAGGGGGTTCCAGGTCAGTGCCGTACTTGGTAATAAAGTGGTGTTTGTCTTCTCTGTTTTGTTGCCATTTTTTAAGATTAGCCCCAAAAGTTCTTAAAGTGGTTCCGGAAAGAATAGCCAGCGAACTGATCATAAAAATAGTACCTGGATTGGCAAAATCATTCAATGCATAACTGCCACCGTCGGATTTTTCCAGTAAATCTCTGCGAAAAGGAATGGTTTGATTAAATCCATAATTAAATTCTACTGCAGTCACATCCAAATTAACTGTGCCTGCTACCCCAACTGATCCGAAGTACCCTGCTTTTATTGTTTCAGACATGGAGTAAGAGAGAGAGACCCCAGCGCCTCCGAGCAGGCAAGCTAATGATCCAGCTGCATTTAAAGAGTTTGCCGCGCCTTCGATTACGGTATTAGTAACCACGCGATACGCATTCCAAAATCGATCAGTCCATCCCATATTTAAAGTCTTTTGTTAAATGATAAAAAATAAATTCGCCACTTTGATTAAGTACGAATCAGTGATGTTGGAAAGAATAACATATTTTTTTTAAAAGCCAGATTTATTTGTGGCAAAAAATAGCATTTAGTAGAAAAATAGCCCCTTTGTGGTTTTGTTTAGGTCATTATGGAATGGTTTTCACGTTGACTAATGGTATTAACTATTACATATAATCGAAAGTTGTTGCTATATTTAAAATAAGTTATTAGCAATAATATGAAATGAAACTACACTCTATCAGCACAAACAAGATGCGCCTCATCATCAGCATGTGGCTTATATATCTGTTCGCGGTTTTGTTTCTTGTAGCAAGTCTTTTTACAATGCTTATTTTAATGATGGAATACACCCTCGTTTGCAAAAACAAACAATACCATTTGGCTAAGGAATGTGTTTTACACAGCAGAATTTATAATTTATATCACTCCAGCACCGAGTTAGGTGATTTAAAAGCAGCTGTAGTTAAAAGCAGTCGCTCAAGTAAAGGAAATACGCTTTATTATGTGGATTTGTTAACGGCTCAAGGTCCAGTCAATCTGACGGGGAGCAGTTCCAGCGGGCGTGACGATAAAGAAATTGCTGCCAACAGCATCAATAACTACATAAGTAATAGCTTGGAAACAACTTTTAAAGTGAGTTATCCAGCCTCGTGGTGGATGTATGGCTTATCCGTTTTTTTTCTATTGGTGGGTGCTCTGTTGCTTACCGTTAGAGGAGCAATTACTGATTTTGACAGAATATTAAAAACAATTGTAATCAAAAGAAAGGGATTGTTTAAGACAGAGGAAACCAAATTATCGTTTTCTGATGTAGATAAAATAATAGTCGAAGAGTCACTTGGGAGCAGAGGTACGAAAACTTATAGACTTGCCATCGCTCTAAAAGATAAGCCACCTATTCCTTTGGTAACAACGTATGATTCTTCTTTTGCTAAAAAAGAAAAAATTGCAAACCAATTAAATCAATTTATCCATGAGAACTGATTGCTGAATGGGGCACTTCAAAAAAAATTTATAAACGGGCTTAATAAAATCTTAAGTGAATCTGTATATAATGTATACATATTGCGTTAAAATAGTTGGGCTTTAGATTCTGGAGAAGGAAAGTAGCATGTCTAAATTTTTTACTTTGTTGATATGTATCTCAATTGGTTTATTAAGCTTCCCAACTTATGCTCAAAAAACGATACGACTTAGCCCTAACGAAACCAAGACGCTAAAAAATAGCACTTTATGGACTTTGAATGCGACCTGTAACGTACAGAGCAGCACGAAGGTTAATGGTAAAATAAAAATCATTGTTTTAAAGAACAATGGCAAAGTAAATGGTAAAAGCCTTTCAACCGGCCAGGGAACTTTTATTACAATAAAAAATAACAGCAGTATCTCGGTTAGTGCAGAATCAGGGACTCAAATTAATCTGATTAACTTGGGTAATCAAGAATTGCAAGCAGTTTGTTCTACTTAATTAAATCAATTTTTCTCAAACAAACTATTGAAAGTAATGGTTTGTTTTGTACGCTTGTTTATTCTGTTAATAATAGAGCCATGGATAAATAATCTCCACGATAGTCAGGGTTATTTACGCGTTTAATCATTTGATTGAGATACCCAATCTCTATAGTGCTGTTTTTACTGGTTCTATAACCTAAGCCAACAAATAAACGGTTTTGATCAAAGCCTTGATTACGTTGAAGATTGAAGTCATTCAGATGAAAAAAAGCTTCATCACTAATCACGGCTGCGTATTTAGGGTGTTTGGGAATAAAAATACTGGTTTTAAATAATTGTCTATACCGCCAGGCGGTATGAGTAGCTCTTTGGATAAAGCGCTCTTCCAAACGCGAACGAGCAGTAAGTCTTAAGCGAGTATATTCCTTGCTCCACAATAATTGTTGCCAAACTCGATTTTCGTTTACAGGAGGGTTGGCAAATGGTTGCGCAGTGTAAATTCTATCATATCCGAGCCATATAGTTGTTGTAGGCAAGAGTTCATATCCTATGCCAGGGCGTAATATTAGTTGGGACAATTGCGAAATATTTTCACCAACTCTATCTTGTATCTCAAGCCAATATCTTATTTTGCGATGTTGCTTATTGATTGGTCCTATCGCATTCATAAGTGTCCATAATTGAGTATCCCTTGTTGATGCTCTAACAGTGGCAAAATAGAACATTTGTACAATAAATAAAGTAGTCAATGCGAGCAGGAATTTTTTCTTTAGGTTGGGAGAGTATTGATAATTCATTATTTAAAAAGATTTAAAAAGTTACTGCACATCAGGTTTGAGAAACCATCGTCAATATTTTTTATTTTATTGTTCAATTTTTTTATAAAATAGCTGAGAGTCATTTTTTATAGTATTGATAGAATGATGTTAACCTTTTATTGTTTCTCAGATTATAGACAAAAATCAATAGATTTATTAAGCACTGGAGTCCTTTGTCGGTCGAAATAATACTTAAGGTTGAAAGAAGAGGTTATATATTTTAAGGTAAGTCCCATCATTTTCAATCTCAATTAATGCCTGATTGATTTTTTCAATCAGTTCTGCTTGATCTAATCTCGCGACAACTCCAAATCCTACTCCAAAAGGAAAACTGTCGCCCAATAACTTGCAGTCCGGTGTACTCGATGCCCAGTATTGCGCTTGATCGCTATTAGTCACTATTGCGCTAACTTGCGGATCTGTCAGCCCATTAAGTAAATCCATAAATGTTTCGTAATATTTAAATTGAATATTATTGTTAAAGTAGGCTTTTAAATAATCGGCAGTAGGTGAACCTAAATGAATTCCTATAGTCTTTCCTTTGAGATCGTCAATTTTTTTTATATTCGAGTTAGATGGTATAAGAAACTGGTGATAGCTGGCTTTGTAGGGAAGGCTGAATAAAAATCGTTCGCTTCTTTCAGGCGTAATATTAATGCTACCAATGCCTAAATTGATTGCACCAGAATTAATTTCAGCTAAAATTTGTTCAAATAACAATGGCTTGTATTGGCATTTTGCATTGATGCGCTCGCAAATCTCATCCATGAGTTCAATTTCAAAACCATAAAACTCATTTTTCTTGGAAGAATCGTTGACTTGAGTTTCAAACGGAGGATTATAAGATAAGGTCCCTATGGTCAAATTAAGAGCATAGGCTCTATAAAAGGGAATAACCAGTAGCAAAGAACATAAATAAATTCTGAGGCGAACCATTTAAATATCCTTTTTATATAGTTATTTATTATTTTAGCCTTATTTTTGAAAAATAAAAGAACGGTTAGATTTATATTTTTTCATAAATCAGGGCGCTTTACCTTGTATAGAACAGAGCAAGTAAATTGCTAGTTGTACTGGGTTTGTTAAGTTAATGATATCAAGCAGAAGAACTTTGCCCTGAGAAACGATAAGTCACTTGAGGCTCCAGGTCATTTTGCTTCTCTAACCAATTGATTAATTTTGGCCGGAATAATTTAAAAAACAAATAGAACCGGTTGCTTGAACGAATTTGTGCTATTTCATCCCTTGCGTACAGTTCTGCAATCTCGGATGGTGTTGTTAATTTTAAATTTAAGGCTATTTTATCCATATGGAAAGCAATATCCGTCAGCGCACAATCACTTAACTTGAATTCACCATCAATGATTTCTTTGCCATTTAATTTTAAATCTTTCAAAGTGAATTGATGTTGATAGAAATATTCACAAGTTTTTCCATTGGCTGCTTTTAATTGGGGATCCGCCCCAGCAATCTCTAGCTCCCTGATTAGCTCATCAAAATGATAAAAATTAGCCCAGTGCAGCGCGGTCATGCCATGATGATCTCTTTGATTGACATCACAGCCTAATTCCTGCATTTTCGCTAAAATCAATCGGGCTGACTCTTTATCAGCAAGTTTACAAGCTAATAAAAGTGCTGTATTTTCATAAGAGCATTTTATTAGTAAATTGCGATTGGCAAAGGCTAATGTCCGTTCCAGATTCCCTTTATCACTCTCAATAACGGCCAGATGCAAAGGCGTGTTTGTTGGTACCTGATCGTCATAGCTTTCTTTACTGGGGAGGCTCATTGCGCAAAAGGATGGCAAAATTTCTCTCAAGAAAGACAGAGCGCTGTCGTGCGATGGTTCTTCATGATAGAGTGAAAAAAAAGCGTCAAGAGCATCTGGTTGATTGAGGAGTGGATAGATCACTTCCAGAATTTCCTCAGTTAACAAATCGTTAATTTGTAATTTAAGCAATAATGACTCATACTTTTCTATGATTTGCCCATTACATAAATGGGGAGTCATATTATTCATAAAACTTTGGCTTAATATGCCTAGTTTATGCGTAGTGCTCATAAATTTTGAAAGTGCCCTAAGATCAGGAATACCAAGATTCTTGGTGATTAATAAATGAGCAATGGCAGGAATGAAATCGCTGGGCGTTGCCTGGGTTAACCCAAACAGTTCAAAAAGAAGAATCCATTCATCGTATTGCTCAAATACGCCATCCCCCTGGTAAATTTGCAGAGGAGGCACTTTCGTTATGTTAGTATATCGTTCCAGTTTGTTTTTTTGAGCCAAATAGGCTGCTAACTCATAGGTTTTATTATCTTCAGGTGGAAGCATCCTGACTGCTTCAACCAAAGCAGTTCTTGATAGAGAGCTCGTATTTTCATCAACATAGATGCGGAGAGCCAAGGTAGGATTGGAGATTTTCTTGTGCTTAATGAAACTAATTAAATGGATTAATTCCGTTAATTGTTGAAATTGCCGTTCTGTCAATTTTCTCTTAAAGCCTTCAGCTACTCTGATTTCAATTTCATCGATGGGAATGTCTGGAGTGTCAATGATTGCCAGGAACCAGTCGGTAAAAGTAATTGTTTCAATATGGGGAATTGTTGCGGCCATAAGCATTCCTTAAATAAATTGTCAATATTATAAACAAAAAGCTTTATTTTGATAACAATAAAATGACATTTTGTAAAATAAATACAATGCAAGAGTTTTAAGCGTCATAGAGTCCAATTGTATGGCGTCGGGTGGTTTATAGGGCGAAAACGGATGAGCAAGGCTTTATTTAAAATTGCAAGAATTAATTATTCATTTTGTAGATAGTCAATCTTCTTATGGATTACTATTTGTAAGTAAGGTAAATAGTGGGAGTAACCATCTTGAAATTTCGGTTCCGTTTTTATCTGGGTATTGTTCTTTTAATTTTGGCGATAGTATGTCCTTTGCTGATCCCATTAATTGTGCAATCCAATTTCTCAGTGCTGATAAAGGGGTTTCTATCTTCAATGTTAGTGTTTGGTCTTCCAGAAATTTTGATAGTCTTAGCTATCGCTTTACTTGGAAAAGAGGTGTATGGCCTTATCGAGCAAAAAATTAAAAATATCCTTTTTAAGGAAAAAGTCTCAAAGACTCGTTATCGTTTAGGTTTGGTTTTCTTTGCCTTTCCATTGGTTATAGGGTTGCTGGAGGTGTTTGTAAAAGAAATTACCTTAGCCTATGGAAGTTATTATTATTGGGTGGAAATTATTTGGACAACGATGTTTGCTTTAAGCTTTTTTATTTGCGGGAAACAATTTTGGGATAAATTTAAATCTCTATTTATTTATGATTCTTATGTTGTTTTTGAAAAAAATAAAAAATGAGCTTATTAATTATAATTGTTTCTAGTTTAGTCCGTCCTCCTTATAGCGTTCGCTATCTGGCGATTCACAATATTCATTGATTTTAGGCAAGCTTAATTTATTAATATGTTCTTGCCCTGGCAATATCTCTATTCCCCATAGGGAGAATATGGGGTTGTCATCTATCGTGTATCTCGCATCTGCGAGGATTAAGGGATTTTTATTGGCAACAATTAGAAATCCATCAGTAAACCAGTGAAATGTAGCCAAATCACTTTTTTGTCCGGATGACAAAGCAAAAGGAATCATTGATTCATTAAAGCTTAAAGCCTGCCGAATCAGTCTGATTGTGGTTGGATAAAAAAGAGACGTTTTCGCTTCCGCGATAATTAAACAATCTTGTTGCTTGGCTATGATGCGCCAATAAGTAGAGCTGGCCAATTTAGGCAGGGCACGAGGATGGTTTATTTTGAAGTTATTAGTCGTAGCGTATTGGTGAATGCCATCTACAGCGCGATTATGTAATATCGTATTAAAAATCAGAAATAAAATGCAGAAAAACAGGCTTGCAATTACTGCCTTTTGATTTTGATAGATGACTGACCAGGCTGTTCCTAGCAATAGAGGTAAGGTAAATACGGGATCAATAATAGAAATAATATCCCAACTAATACGACTATCGCTCCAGGGCCAAAACAAAACGGTGCCGTAAGAAGTCAATGAATCCAATAAACAATGAGTTGCATAACCAACGAGAGAGGCTCCAATGGTTATTTTCCAATATTGTCTATATTGTGAAAAACACAATAGAAACAGTGCAACTATCAGACCTCCAATTGGGATAAACATTAAGGAATGCGTAAGATAACGGTGCCATTGCTCAAGGCTCAATGGTTCTTGGCTAAAACGAATAAAAACATCCAAATCCGGAGCCATCCCTGCTAAGGCACCTGCTTGCCAGGGGATTCTCTTGTCATATTTTCCTAAAGCCGCTTGTGCACAAGCGGCACCTAAAGCACCGTGAGTTATCGGATCCATTTTTTACTTAACAGGCTGATAAACAATGAAAATGCGCTTCTTCTGAGAAAGGTAAGGCTTTAATTTCATTGAAAAAATAAGTATTATATGCTGCAAAAAAATTTTTATAGATACTTTTTAAAAATAAAAGTAATTTTTTTCAATTTTAATTGGATTTACTGTTCTAATAATAATTGATTTTACTCAATTTGATGGGTTTTACAATGATAAGGACGTTTCTTACAGCATTCCTCATGCTGCTTTGTTCACTTGCTTTAGCACAAGAGAAGGTTGTCACTCAATTTTTTAAGGAAGTTAATTCTTCCATAGCAATTTCAGAAGGAAAAGCGAATATCCAGGCAAGCCGATATCGTGTTGTTGATATCGATGTTAACCAGCTTTACGCAGAATTGGAAAATGCGCCTCATCGCGATGGTATAAGCACAGGCATACCCCTTCAACTTGAACTTCCTCAGCCGGATGGAACTGTAAAACGTTATCAAGTGATGGAAAACAGCACTTTAGCTCCCGAATTAAGTACAAAATTTCCAGAAATTAAAACATATGATGCCTATGGGATTGATAATCCAGGGGAATTAGTAAAGTTTGATCTGACACCTCAAGGTTTTCATGCCATGATCTTAAGTCCAGGTAGAGATACAGTCTTTATTGATCCTTTAATAAAGGGTAATACGCAGTACTACATGATTTATTACAAAAAAGATTTCATTACTTCCAAAAAAATGAAGTGCGGTGTGAAAAATCAAAATCAACCTCTTATAAATGCGGCTTCAAAAAGAGATTTCACTGATTTTAATCCCTGTGTATTAAAAAAATATCGTCTTGCATTGGCGGCAACGGCACAATATACCCAATTTCATGGGGGTACAGTACCTCAAGCACTTGCTGCGGAGGCAACTACTGTCAACAGGGTCAACGGTATCTATGAAATCGATATGGCAATCACCATGCAAATTATTGCTAATAACAATTTGATTATTTACACAGACCCGAATAACCAGCCCTATACCAGCGGCGATCCTGATAAAATGATTGGTGAAAATCAGGCAAATATCGATAAAGAGATTGGAGCAGCTAATTACGATATAGGTCATGTGGTTGACGCCGCTGGTAGTGGATTGGCTCAAACTCCAAGCGTGTGTATAAACGGTGAAAAAGCAATGGGTGTAACTGGGCAAAGTAATCCTGTTGGAGACCCATTTGATGTCGGTTATGTTGCCCATGAAATAGGACATCAATTTGGTGCGAATCATGTACAAAATAATAATTGTCAAAGAAATAACCCTACTGCTGTAGAGCCTGGAAGCGGCAGTACGATTATGAGCTATGCGGGAATTTGCGACCCTAATGTCCAAGATGATTCTGATCCCTATTTTAATGGTATTAGTTTGCAAGAAATGGGGAATTTTGTTTCTGATGCAACACATACTTGTCCTGTAAAGACATCAATACCCTCTGCTCCGGTAATTCAAGGAACGAATGGTGGGGTTAAAATACCAGCACAAACGCCTTTTGCTCTAACTGCTACAGCAACTAAAAGTGGAGGTAATGAGGCATTAACTTTTGCATGGGAGCAACAGAATAATGAAGCATCACAGCAGCCTCCTGTCAGCACCTCAAGAGTTGGACCAAATTTTAGAAGTTTCTCTCCTCAAGTATCGGGGACACGTTATTTTCCCAATTTAAATGCTTTGGCTAATAATGGCCCCTTTACCTGGGAAGTTTTACCTTCAGTCTCCCGCACCTTGAAGTTCAGGGTAACCGTACGCAGGAATACTCCCGGAGGTTCTTGCAATGCTTATACAGATACTACCTTATCTGTAGAAAGTAAGGCTGGACCTTTTGTAGTGACAAATCCCACCGAGTCAGGTATTACCTGGACTGGTATCTCACCAAGGACAGTTACTTGGGACGTAGCCAATACTAACCTTCCTCCAATAAATGCCCGATTTGTAAACATTCTATTATCAATAGATGGAGGGCAAACTTTTCCTTTTACCCTCTTATCAAATGTCGACAATACAGGAAGTGAGGTAATCTGTGTTCCTAATCTGAATTCGTCAACAGCAAGAATTATGGTGCAGGCATCAAATGGGACTTTTTTTAATGTTTCCAAAAACAATTTGACAATTATTCCAGTTCCACCTCGACCACCAGAGTTAACGCGCGCTGATCGAAATCCTATGGATACTTCTAAGGCTTTTATTCTCTATGCGAATTGCATTCCAACTGGCAATGATGTGTATACGGTGAATGGATTGCCTCCTGGTGCAACAGTAAGATTTGATGCAAATAATCGACGATTTATCATTGAGAATATTAATACACCGAAAAGAGTGCGTAATGTGACTATTACCGCAACGGATGAAAACGGTGTTAGCAGAACTTCAAATGCAATTACTATCCCCAGTATTTTATAAAAAGGGCTCAATATGAATAGATATTCCATATTTTTTTTAATTTTTTGTACTTTATCACTGGAATCTCATGCCAGTTTGTATTCAGGAATTAATTTGGGAATCAATGCTGTTAAAATCAATAAAAATCTGGTCTACCCGCTGGAAGATCCTGTGCCAACAACTTCCAGTTTCAATAGTGCTTATACTGATTTTCATGGACAATTGATTGCAGGTTATGATTTTTCTCTTGCCCCAAAAATATCTGCTGCAGTTGAGGCAAATATAGACTTGTTTACAGGTAAGGCAAAACACAGAATTACCGAATGGTATTTTAATGAGGATGTGTATGCAGAAGAGCAGTTAAAAGTAGGTTATTCGTTATTTTTGTTACCCACCTATCATTTAAATAACATGGTTCAATTTTTTGTAGGTCCAGGCGTGTCATCGAGTCGATTTAATATTGCTTTTAGTAATACTGCTGGAAACGTAGGGGTCAGTGATAGTTTGAATGAATGGCTGACCGGGATAAGTATTAAGGCGGGTTCAATAACAAAGCTAACTCGCAATATAGACTTACTTTTAACCTATCAATTCACACAATATAACAGTGTTACCGGGGTTCAAATGGAACCTTTATCCGAAGATACGTTGAGAGGGAGCTATAAGCCAAACGTAAACACAGTGCTAATAGGTTTTAAAGTACACCCTTCAGATGAAATCACAAAAGACACTTAATCTCAGTTATGGATAAGACCTCAATTGCAGTTATTTGAGGTTTCCTATCCTTAACTGATTTTAAATAATCAAACTGAGCACGCCATGTCGTGGCCGCAGCAAACAGGTGATTTGATTTGACCGCATCCGTTGGGGCATTTTGCTACTTGAACTTTATTCCCATCATTTTTGACTATGGTGCCACTAACCAACAATGCGTCACATTTACTGCAGGTTAAATTTTTTACGCCCATACCACATTGATTGCATTTACATTCCATTATAATGACTCCCTGTTATTTAAGTAGAAAAACTTTTATTAATTATAATCCATACTAAATTGAATTGGATTCTTCATTAGATTTCTGTCCTAGCAAGACTTCATTGACGCTTTCTCTAATACTTTCTGTTATTGCACTAAGGTTTAAGTGATCTTCTGTTAAACCAAATGGTTCTTCTAAATTTCGAGCAATTCCCTCTATGGCGATGATTAAATAGGTAATAATAATGGTAGCAGGTATTGCCCAAACTCCAAGCGTATCGATTAGGCTGCAAGGTAAAAAAAGGATAAAAATAATGAATACATGCTTTACAAAAACCCGAAATGAAAGCGAGATAAATGTATTTTTAATACGCTCGCAACCGCCGCAAATATCCATAAATTTGCTAAATTCGTTATCCAATAACCATAGATTCAATCTTTTCGATGCTTTGGTCTTCTCAGAAAGCTCACGATACAGTTCTTGTGCAACATAAGACGGCACATGATTGGGAAGACTCACCATTTTTAAAAATTTTTTAAAATCATCCCGAGTACTTTTTTGCCTCAAATGGATGGCCAATACTTCACAAAACGTATTGATGAGTTCAGAGAATTTTTTAGCTTCATCGGCATTGGGTGATAACAATATCCTGATTTTTATTGCTAAATTACGACTGGCATTGACTAATTGACCCCACAGGGTTCTCGCTTCCCACCAACGTTCATAAGCCCGATTGCTTCTAAAAACCAAAAGCAAACCTAAAATGATGCCAAATACGCTTTGCGAATAGGATAGCCAGTTACTGGAATGCAAGTTATCTTGCTCAAACCAAAAATAAATAATGGCGCTGTAAACACCAACCAAAACGCTAATTCCAAGTACTTTCTTTAGGGCATGGGTGAAATGTACTTCTGAAAATAAATAGCTAACCATGGCAGTCCATTTGATTGTTTAGTTTTTCCAGAATAATAGAAACTGATCTTTCTATAAAGTGCTTTGTCAAAAAAGTGGGAGCAAAATAAGTAATAACCAGAGAATGCCAGTTATTACTTATTGTTCACTCTAAATTCTTAAAGAGCAATAGTCTGTTTATTAACAGTTACCACCATTTATGGGTGTTGATGAGTATTGGGTGCTGGTTGTTGGTGATAATGTTGATTCTGGGATGCGTAATAGGGTGAATGATGATGAGTTGTAAAAAAACTATTGGGATGGTACATAGGCAATTGCCCTGGAAAATGAGGAGGGTTCGGATTAACAACGACAGTGGTTTGTCCCTGGCTGACTTGTACAGTAGCATTTGATGGGTGAGAGTGTGTTGCAGGGTGATGATGTACTCGTTTCATAGATTATTATCCTTATAAAAATACAACTGCATTACATACATAAAACTGACGTTATTCAGGCTATTCAAAAATAACCTGAGTGCGAGATTGTAATGTAGATAGTTAAACAAGTACAGATAGTGTTAAAAATTTACTATTTTCACTTCCTGTTGCCTCAATATTATTAGCTTTTTGTGCTATAATTATGCGCATAGTGGTTATATAAACACACTGTTCTAGCCAAGACAATTAACATAACTTAATAAGCTAAGGAATAAGCACCAAGAGGGTGATTTGTATTTCTTTGTGTTTAACTAAATTTATTAAGGTCTTGTTATGGATTCTCTAGATTTAGATTTTTATGCCATTACCAGAGCTTTTTTATTTTTTTCGCTAATTGGTTTGATGGTAGTTCTTGAATATTTCTTTAGTTTTCATCGTTTGGGTAAAGCAGGGGTTAGAAGGCGAAGAGTCAGCAATTGGTATTTGGGAATCGTTAACATTATAGTTGCCCTTCCATTAAGCACCTTAACTACAGCGGCCTATTGTGAGTATTACCAAATAGGATTATTTAACTTGCTGAAGGTACCTTTTGGGCTTGTCTTTATTTTATGGTTTATAATATATGATTTGTACGTGTACTTATTTCATCGCCTAAGTCATGCAACTTTCTTATGGCATTTTCATAAAATACATCATTCCGACAAATCGCTTAACGTAACAACGAGTTTTAGATTTCATCCTGTTGAATATATTTTATTCAATGCTTTAAAAATAGTTTTGATTATCCTTTTGGGTCCTTATTTCTTTGTCATATTAGTCTCCGATTTTATTCAAGCGATACTTGTATTCTGGGGACACAGCAACATTGCTTTGAATGCTAAACTTGAGCAAGCACTATCTCGAATAATTATTACTCCGAGATATCATGTGATGCATCATACGCAAGATGAATGTAGAAGAAATTATGCTGCAGGACTAACGCTATGGGACTATTTATTTCATACCCAAACAGAACCCCTTTGGAATAAAGATGATATCAATAAACTAACCCTCGGAGTCCAAACAAAAACAAATTGGTCTGAATTCAAAAATCTCTTATTAATAAATAAATTAATCCATTTTTTGGGCAGGCTACAATTTGTCTATTTCAAATTCCCCCTAATTACGATAGGAGTTGCAGTAATTTTTGGAATAGTTGAATTTTATTAATTACCTTAGCATGTAGGCTTTAGTTAAAAATATAGCCAGTTTTTAAAAACTTATTTTAGGGAACCATAACTAATGATTCCCTATACATAGATTGTTATCAAATTTTGGTAGCTTCTAGTTATGTTAAAAAGAAATTTATTTCCCATGCTGAAAAGAAGTAGCCGGTTGATGTTGTCTGGATGTGTCTTCACCATGGCAAAGTTTATAAAAAAAACAATAAAGATTATAATAAGGTGATGCACCAGGAATAAAATCGGGGGCATTATTTCTTCTCACTTCCTTCTTTTGTTCTTGTTCCGAAGTTGGTTTATCAGTCTCTTTTTTTTGCATGTTATTTGTTGATTTCATAAATCTTATCCTTGATTAAGAAAATAGATTGAATTTTAAGTATCGTTCAAACCAGGAAAGAGAGTTCCGGTTTGTTTACAAATGAACCGTTTTATTGCTCATGGCTTGGTGATTATAGTTCAGACAGGTGATCAATTGTAGTAGTTGTCCCAGATGTGTTATGTTTATCTGACTGACAGGAATTGAGGTGCCAGAACAAGGAATAGATAATGAACTGTTTTCCTTTCTTTGCAAAAAAAAATAAAAAAAATAACGAAGAAAAAGCGGAAAAAATATTCAGCGTATTTCCTGCAGGTACTTCTATAAATAAAACAACGGTAAAGGAAATTTGTTTTACAGATATCTTTTGTGACACCCATCCTTTTGTTTGGTATTACTATCCAGAACATAATCTGGCAATTTGGACTTCAAGGCTGGCAGGGACAACCCAAGAATATCCGGCAGATTATTTGCTTAATCAACTTGCAAAAATTCCTGGAATTACCATCGACCAAGGTGATGCAGCCATCAAGGATGTTAGTACTTTCCTCCAGGGCCATCAAATGATTCCTATTAGAAACAACGAAAGCTGGCGGTATATCAAGTCTTCTTCTTTCTCAATGAGTTAATGAATAGATTGAAAGCAGGTCCTTGTTCTTGATAATGGAAGATTTTGCTGGCTCAGTTTCGCAAGTGATGCGCAAGGGATATTCAAATGATTTCTCTCATCTTATTGATTGCATAGAGCCCACACATAATGAAACATTAGAAAGTTATAATCATAATAATATACAATGAGCTCATTTAAATTCCTAAATGAGCAAGACATGAAACCTACTGATAAAAAACACTGGTCTAAAATCGAATATCTACACCAAAGCGTAAAAAATCCAAACATCCATATCAAGGGTAAACACAGTTATTATAGCGATGCCTGGACTGGTAGTTTTGAGGAAACCGTCGTTCGGTATCTTTATGGAGATGAATACAGTTTACAAACCTGGCAACCACAATGGCAGATTGATCAATTATATATTGGTGATTATGTTTGTATTGCTGCTGAAGTGATAATTCTGTTAGGTGGAAACCATAATCACCGAGCGGACTGGTTTTGTTTGTATCCATTTGCAGATAAATACGTAGAGGCTTATCAAGGCAAAGGCGATACTATTATTAAGGATGGTGTCTGGCTTGGCATGCGTGCTGTTATTATGCCAGGCGTTACTATTGGCGAAGGAGCAATAGTGGCTGCAAGCAGTATTGTAACCAAAGATGTGGAGCCCTACAGCATTGTTGCTGGAAATCCTGCGAAACCAGTCAAAAAAAGATTTGCAGAAAACGTGATTGAACGAATTCTGGCCTTAGGTATTTATTCCTGGAGCGAAGCCAAATTTAACTTATTAAAAGACTATATTTGCAGCAATAACATAGATAAATTAGAGCAGGCTAGCAGGAGCTATGATCAAAACCATACCATAGAAAGCAAATGATAAATATCAGGAAATTAAGATTAGGTGATGAATCCACCTTGGAAACTTTTTTAAAATCTCATGCTGATGAGAGTATGTTTTTACGCAGCAATCTCTATCATTCCGGGTTGTCTTATCATGATAAGCCTTTTCATGGGGATTATTTTGCTGCATTTGATACCAACAAAAAGATAAGCGGTGTATTAGCCCATTATTGGAACGGCAATGTCATTGTGCAGTGCCCTGATTTCAATGTTTTAACAGCACTAGTGGGCACTTTTCAAAAAGCCGCTACCCGAGAAATTGCAGGTATTCTCGGCGAAGATCAGCAAGCCGATGTTGTCATGAAACAACTCCAGCTGGAGCATGTAGATTATGCCGTGAATTACCCGGATGGGCTATACGCACTTAATTTACAGAATCTAGCAATGCCAGGTAATCAAGACAGATATCAACTGAAAGTCGCCAAAGACTGTGATAAATGTTTATTATATGAATGGCTTAGAGCTTATCAAATCGAAGCCTTAGGTGCTGAAGAAGACAGTTCGATTTTAAAAGAGCAAGTAGAGAGTGAAGTGAAAAGTACTCTCGAAGGCAATGATCGTTGGGTTTTAGAGGAGAACGGCACCCCTGTCTCGCTATGCAGTTTTAACGCAAGATTATCAGATATTGTCCAGGTTGGACCGGTATGGACACCAGTTACGTTGCGGGGGCGAGGATATGCTCGAACAGTTGTTGCGCTTAGTCTTAGTGCAGCCCAAAAAAGTGGAGTGAGTCGAGCGGTATTATTTACTAATAATCAAGCTGCCGTACGAGCTTACCAGGCAATTGGTTTTAATAAAGTAGGCAATTATCGATTGGCCATATTAAAAAAACCAATACTCTTGACACGTTAATTGTGAATACCTGTTAAAACAGTAAAAGTATTTATTGATAGGAAATAAAACGATGGATATGGATATTAAACATAAGCCTTTGAAGCGTGAACTCAGTCTATTTGGCGCTACGATGATGGGGCTCGGCTCTATTGTCGGGACGGGTGTTTTTGTCAGCATCGGAATTGCGGCGGGTGTCACAGGACCATCCGTCATTCTTGCTATTGCTTTGGCAGCACTTGTTGCTACCTGTAATGCGTTTTCCAGCGCTCAACTTGCCGCAAATCATGCTGTTAGTGGAGGTACTTATGAATACGGATATCGTTATTTACATCCTGCTTTTGGTTTCACTGCCGGTTGGATGTTTTTATGCGCGAAGAGTGCTTCCGCTGCAACGGCCGCGCTTGGCTTTGCCGGTTATTTTATTCACCTGTCAGGTTTAGAGACAGTGCCTGTCATACCTATCGCTTTAGCAGTGTCTATCACACTAATACTTTTAGTCTTAAGTGGACTCAGAAGAACAAATACAGTGAATATTATTATTGTAATGATTACATTAATAACCTTAACCGTTTTTATAATAAGCGGATTACCTGATTTCATGCAAAGGGGAACTGCTAATCTGAGGCCCTTCTTTCCTGTTTCAAAACAAGAAGGATTAAGTCATTTTTTTTATGCCACTGCTTTAATGTTTGTGGCTTATACCGGTTATGGGAGAATTGCAACATTAGCGGAAGAGGTTAAAAATCCAGGAAAATTTATTCCTGCAGCGATTATTATCACTCTGATGGTGAGCGCCGTACTTTATATTCTGGTGGGTCTTGTTGCTATTGGAGCTGTAGGGGTTGAAAAACTGGCCCAAGTGACTGAAACAAACGCAACTCCTTTAGAGAGCGCGGCACGAGCCATTGGTATCCCCGGATTGAGTGTTCTGGTCTCCATTGGGGCATGCACGGCCATGTTAGGGGTATTACTCAATTTAATACTTGGGTTATCTCGTGTGGCTTTAGCTATGGGTAGAAAAGGCGATTTACCGAAGATGTTTTGCTATGTATCAGAAACAAGGCATGTTCCTGTTTCCGCTGTCATTGGAGTTGGAGTTGTAATTATTGCTCTGGTATTGACTGGAAGTGTTGAAACAACATGGACTTTCAGTGCGTTTACAGTTTTAATCTATTACGCAATTACTAACCTCGCTGCCTTGCATTTGCCTAAAGAGGAGCAATTGTATCCACCTCTGTTTGCTATCGGAGGCTTACTGTCCTGCCTTTTCCTGGCGTTTTGGGTTCCAATTGGAGTATGGATAACGGGAATCAGTTTACTTTTCCTGGGGCTTCTTTGGAAAGTTGTTGCCAATCGTTTTTTATAAAGGCAAGAAAAAAAGACGGATGTATTCTAGAATAAACAAGAAGATCAGAGAAAAGGAACCGCAATGATCGATGGAATTATGGTTTTATGGTTTATTTTACTGATGCTCTCTTTGGCTTTTATTGCTTATGATGTGAGGGAGATGCCAATTGATTGGGTGCAAAAACTAGGATGGGTATTGGTCGTGGCTTATACCGGCCCTTTAGGCTTGTTTTTTTATTTTTTGACTTGCAGAAGCCCAGGTAAAGGATTGCATGCTTTATATACCAAAGCGCAATGGAAACAGGCGGTTAATTCCGAAGTTCATTGTCTGGCTGGTGATGCGACAGGGATCATCTTCGCGGCAATTTTTTTATCTTTTATTGATTTAAGCAATGGTGTAGAGCTTATTCTCGAGTATATTTCAGCCTTTTTCTTTGGTTGGGTTATTTTTCAGGCTGGAATGATGAGAAGTATGTATTCAAGCTATGGAGAAGCTTTAAGGAAAACATTTTTTGCAGAAACCATATCTATGAATTTTGTGATGATGGGTATGATTCCTGTGATGATGATTTTAATGAACACATTAGACTATGGACGCAACCCGGCACATTTGCAATTTTGGTTTATTATGGGAATGGCTACTGTAGTCGGTGGTTTTCTGGCTTTTCCAATTAATAACTGGTTGGTTAAGAAAAAATTAAAGCATGGATGTATGACTTTGCCAGAGGGGGACGAACAAATCGAAGGGCATATGACCCATCATCATGGAGGTCATGAAGAGCATCTACAGGCACAAGCTAAAAGAATTGGTTCGAAAGTCATTCATGGACACACCCACGAAATGGGAAGCTTACCATTAAACATTCAATTGAAATATATCGGTATAAGTTTTGGAGTTTTATTGATTATTGTTTTGATAATGGCCTTTTTTGTTCCATTGAAAATATAACAGAGATTTTTATTAAATCTGAACAATGTTGGATTAAAATAATCCAACATTGTTTTCGTCTTATTGCATGGTTCTTGATATTGCTTTTCCAGTTGCTTTAATATCTTGTTTAGCTCCTGTTACAGTCCCCTTGACAGTATGGCATGCAGCTAATAGAGCAATGCTGATACTGAGAGCCCCTAACTTGATTAAATTCCTTTTTAAGTTAAACATAACTCCTCCTTTATACTTATAATTCATTTGAATTTTAAACGCCCGTTTTTTACTTGCTGCTGTATGTCTTGGACAATTGGAGGCACGCAGGTTGTTAAACGAGCCATATAAAAATCAAATAATTACGTTGGTATTTTTAGTTAATTTTCATAAAAAGAATTCTTTACATAAAGAATAGAAGAGTATTCTTAATTTTCAAGATACAATTTCTATCCAATGAAACAGTCGGGATTTACGAAAAAAGTAATCGCCAGAATTCGCTCTTGTTACAAAATTATTTGTAGGTAATAAAACTGATACGCCCCGTTCGCTCCAAACGAGCTTCTTTCACTGTTGTCAAATCACTTGCATTTAATTTTTCTCTGAAAACCTGCCTCAAATCTTCTTCAGTCACTTGATGTCTTTTCAAAGCACTCCAAATGAGCTGCCCATCTTGTATTAATAGCACCGATTTCCCTTTAACCAGTTTTCCAAATCCGTGGGAATAAAAGGAACAAAGAGCAAAGATCCAATGTAAAAAAATAAGTAAACTGCTCCCAGCCATTGCAGATATTAAAGTAGAGTTGCCATTAATTGCACGACTTAACACGGCGCCAATGACAAATACAAAAATATAATCAAATGCTGTTTCAAAATTGAATCGGGTATTGCCAACACGGATGATAAAAATTGCGAAAACGTAGATAATAAAAGTTCTTATAAAAAGATATAAAAGGTTTGGATCGGAATTAATATTATGGAGGTAGTCAAGCCACATATCTGTTTCAACAAATCACTTATCCCAAAACTATAAATAGAATTGCTTTTCTTTTGCAATAACTTTATCAAATTTTAAATGGATTGCTTTTGAATGCCTGTCTGGATAGAGAGTTAATCTGTTGTTTATAAACATCAATTTCGGCAGATAATCCTCTATCCGGGCATATAAAACCTTATTTTCTCAGATTAGTTCTGATAATTAATTGATATTCACGTCGTTTTTTCTTTCATAAAGAGTTCATTAAGCTTGTCTTCGTAAAAATGGTAATTTAATACCTGATACAACTCTTCGCGAGTTTGCATCTCTGCCAGAATATCGTTTTGGCTGCCGTTTTTGCGGATTGTGTCGTAAACTTTTTCTGCAGCGGCACTCATTGCCCGAAATGCACTTAAAGGATAAAGAGCCAGGCTAACTCCTACTTCCTCTAATTCTTCCAGCGTAAATAATGGAGTAACTCCAAATTCAGTGATATTGGCCAATACCGGAACATTACATTGCTCAGTTAGCGCCTGATATTCCTCAAGTTTACGTACTCCTTCGAAGAAAATCATATCTGCCCCGGCTTCAATATAAGCACTAATTCGCTCCAGCGCCTTATTTAATCCTTCATTCGCCAGGGCATCAGTTCTTGCCATAATAACAAAATCAGGATCAGTTTTCGCATCCACAGCGGCCTTAATACGATCTATCATTTCTTCTTTTTCAACCAATGCCTTACCCGGGCGATGACCACATCGTTTCGCTTGAACCTGATCTTCAATATGTACCGCTGCTGCCTCAGCTTTAATCATTTCTTTGATAGTCCGTGCGATACTAAAGGCTCCACCCCATCCTGTATCAATATCGACCAGGAGGGGTAAATCAACGGCACTCATAATGCGCCGTACGTCTTCGAGTACATCATTTAATGTGGTAATGCCCAAGTCTGGTAAGCCGTAAGAGGCGTTAGCTACTCCTGCTCCTGAAAGATAAATTGCATGAAATCCTGCTCTTTTGGCTTGCAAAGCGGTATAGGCATTAATTGTTCCTACAACTTGCAATGGTTTTTCATTCATTAACGCTTCGCGTAGTTTTTTTCCCTGGCTGTATCGAAAATTTGACATTTGGTTTCCTTGTTTTGCCTAAGATGAGAATTTATCAGGACTTACGAAAAATCCCAATCTCTTTGTTAAAAAAAGTTTTTAATTCGGTCATTTAGTTTATCTAAATGAGAGATGGCAAAAATCAATTACAAATCATGAATAACCCAAACATTTGGCTCAATGTATATTCCAATATCCTTTTCTTTATTGATAGTTATAGGATTTAATCCGCCTTTAACAAGATATTGACCTGTTTGAAGCAATGGATGACCGAGCCATTGTTCCCACTGAGCAACATTCGCTGTGATCACGCGTGATCGCTGGCATGGATAAGCTATTTTTCCTCCCAGTTGTGCATGAACTCTTAACCAAGGATCAAAAATAGTATTATCCACTCTTTTCCACTTCAAATAATCCTCTAGGGAAATAAGCGGGTAGTTTTCTTTTTGGCTAGGTCTGGCTGGCACTATTAGTGCTTTATATTGAGCCTCCTGTGCACTGGCTTTTAACCGATTTAATAAGAGTTTGCTTAAACCAAGTCTTTGGTAAGCCGGATTCACTGTCACTGATACAGCAGCAAGATAATTTGATTGGGTTAAGGGTGTTGTAGATTCCAGATGAGACAGGACCCAATTTAATCCTTCTTGTGGCAAATTATCGAGTGATTGATCAAGCGCTACTGGCAAAGAATTAATAACAGCTACTACCTCACCATTATAGTGAGATAGCCATTGGTATAAAGGATAATGACTATAGAGCTTAAAAAGAGTGTCATTTTTGATGCGTTGATAATCAGGCCAAATCTTTTGTCGTAAATGTAGAATTTTCTCTATCCAGTCTTCTTGCGCCTTGCCAGTTAGCCACATAAGTTTGTTAAGCATGAGCTTGTTCCAAAAGGTGTGCTTTTGCGTTAATTAAACCGGACCACCAATCTTCCATTATATCGATCGCCGCATACGCGCCATCCATTATTTCTTTTTCCTGGAGAAAAATATTGGGATCAACGTGCTCTTCAGCAAGCGTATGATCCATAAACTTGCCTAACTCATCTTTATGCGCCTGTTCTACTCCATCCAGGTGTAAATCATGGAATTGCTTGATGCGAGAATTCTCAAAATCCAAACCTTTTCTTTGACAAAGCTCGGCGCTTATTTCTTTAAATAAAATATGCTCAAATATTGCAGCTGTTTCAGTAGCGTACATAACGCCAAGGGTTTTGGATGCGTTAATCACAATCAAGGCTTCAAGGCGCATAAAAAACTGTCTGGTTGCCACATACGGAATCCTGTTTGTTACATCCAGGCCGATTTTTTTTAGTGCATGCCGATACATTTGAGCATGATTTTTTTCTTCGTTATAGTTAGCGAGTAACTCTTCAGAAACTCCGGGATCAGAAAGCGACTTGGTTTGGATATGAGAATTCATTAAAAAACGAGTATTATTTAACGAAAACTGATAATGCTCCATGGTTATCCATTCAAGATAACTCGTCGAAAATTTTTTTAGGTCACTAAAATAATTTAAAATTTCGGTAGTAAATTGGTTGTTTCTCTTATCCATGTATTCTCTTATCATGAAGCCTCCAGTCAGTATTAAAATCAATTCCAAGGGTTTACCATAACTATAAAGATCATATAATTAAAATATTATTTTATAATTATCTTGATAATTTTTAGTTATGATAAATTTTTCACAAATCCAGGTATTTATTACAATTGTCGAATCTGGTGGATTTATTGCTGCTGGAGAGAAGATGCATCGTTCACAGCCGGCAATAACTAATGCCATAAAAAAATTGGAGTCCAGCCTGGGCTTCGAACTGTTTGATAGAAAAGTATACCGACCTCAACTCACTGCGAAAGGTAAAGCTTTTTATCAAAAAGCAAGAGAAGTGGTCGCTCAATTTATGCAACTGGAAAATAGTGCTGAAACATTGAGATCCGGAGTAGAAACACAATTTTCTATAGATCTCGATATTGCTTTACCATTGCCAGGATATGCTCCGCTTATTCAATCTTTCATAAGACAATATCCCGAAACTTGTTTTTCACTAAGTAACAATACTTTTGTTCGATGTCTTGAGCGCCTGGAAAGAAGAGAGTGCCATTTATGTATAGCTGCAAGCCATATTCGTTCTCCACAGATAGAATATTTGCGTATGCCTTCCATACGAATGATTCCTGTTGCGAGCAGGGACTATTATGACCAGCATAAAGAAAGAATAAATAATCCCAAGCTGGGAATATACTGTATGCAAATTATGATAGCTGGCACGCAACAGGAATTATATCAACTCAAGATTGAGCCATTAAGTCATTCTATGCCCAAATGGTTAGTGGGTGATATGTATATTCGTAAACAACTGATTTTATCGGGTATGGGTATTGGCCGTTTACCGGATCATCTGGTTGAAAAGGAGTTGGCAGAGGGCTCTTTGGTTCAGTTAAATACCAGGGATTATGTAGCCGTTACTATGGATATTTATGCTATGCGGTTAAATAATCAAGAGCATGGCATGGTCTCCAATTATGCTTGGCAATCACTAAAAAGTTATGCTGAAGACACGGTATCTCCCGATTTGAAATAACCAATTTTTGCGTTTGCTTGCTAATTCAAGCAGTTTGGTGGATCGAATATTTGAAAAACAGGAGGTGATTCATTGACATAAAACCAAGATAAGCCTAAATTTAAATCAAAAAGACATAAAATTGATCTCCAGTTGGATATTATAATGATTGATTTTAAAATAAATTCCCAACCTGATGATGAATCTTGCGGGCCAACCTGTTTACATGCCATATATCAATATTATGGCTTGGATATCAGTTATGAAGAGGTGGCAAACCAGGTAGAGAGCTTTTTATCTGGTGGAACAATAGCGCCCATGCTTGGTAAACATGCCTTGCAATTGGGATTTAAAGTCACCCTTTATGTCAATAATTTACAATTGTATGACCCGACATGGTTTAATAGCGATGGTTCATCAAATACCGACGTTCTGAGAGAAATGCTCATGCAACAAATGAGGTATAAGCGTAACCAGTATCTTGCCCGCGGAACACATGCAGCACTTGATTTTCTGACTTTAGGGGGCGCTATCTATTTTCGATGCCTAACTGCAGAAATTTTAAAGGAATATTTTGCCAGGCAGATTCCCATATTGACAGGGCTTAGTTCAACCTATCTGTATAACTGCAGTCGTGAATTATTCAACAATGAAGGCAAATCGAGGAGTGATCCTATTCGCGGCCTACCGTGCGGACATTTTGTTGTACTGTGCGGATACAACCAAAAACATCGCTTAGTAGTGGTCGCTGATCCTTACAAAAAGAATCCGGTTTCAGGTGATAATTATTACACCGTATCCATCCATAGATTGATTAACGCAATTATGTTGGGAGTAGTGACGCGTGATGGTAATTTATTGATTATTGAACCGAAAAACTCGTAGACGAGCAGCAAGTTCGAACTATCCCAGACCAAGCAATTGTATTACCAGATTTTTAATATTAATTTAAATAAAACAGTGCGAGTAAATATCTTCTTTATCATTCGCTAATAATTCATATACAATGGATGCCGGTTAATTTAAAGAATATAACGACACCTCCAAAATGAGCCGAGATGAAAATTGACAGCTGGTGAGTAACGTAATAGCAAAAGCTTCTCATGAAGAAATTTTGGAAATTATCAATAATTTAATGGCTTTCTATTTTTATGGGTTTAACTTTTCTCAAAGGTCATAAGTATGGGGCAAGGTGAAGAGCTGGTTTCTATACATTTTGTTACTAAGAGTGAAAGTCTATTCCGAGCTTCGGTTAATTCATTAATTTTTAAATTAAGTTTTTCAATACGCCTTTCAGCCATATCTCTTACGCGCTCTCGATCATTTTTAGCATCAAACTCCAATAGTTCTTTTATTTCTTTTAAAGTAAAGCCTGCTTTTTTGGCTAAAAGGATAAACTTTAAGCGACTTATATCATCGTCACCATAACGCCTTATTTTTTCAGCTCCAAGTTCTTTGTTAAGCAACGGAACATGAAGCAGTCCCTGGCGTTGATAATAACGCACGGTTTCAATGCCAACTCCACATAATTTAGCAAATTCACCAATTTTTTTATTATTCATTACTTGACTCCGTACTATAGTACGTACTCTATATTACTATTTATAGACCATTAATCATAGGGGATAGAAATGAATCATACTTCAATTAAAAAAGCAGTTTTGTATCGCATGGTGATAGAACATCATGTTTGCCCTTATGGTCTCAAAGCTAGAGATTTATTAAGACGTCAAGGCTATGAGGTAGAAGATAATTGGCTAACAACCCGTGAACAGGTCGAGGCGTTTAAGGATAAACACAATGTGAAAACCACACCTCAGACTTTTATCAACGATGAGCGTATAGGGGGTTATGACGATTTACGGCGTTACTTTGGAAAGAAAGTAAGAGATCCAAAAGAAAAAAGTTATCGCCCCGTCATCGTACTGTTTGCGATTACCGCTTTAATGGCGATGGCAGTGAGTTATACTCGCTTTGCCAATCCTTTTACACCACATGCTTTAAGCTGGTTTATTGCATTTAGCATGGCAGTTCTTGCTTTATTAAAGCTCCAGAATATCGAAAGCTTCTCAACCATGTTTTTAAACTATGACCTCCTGGCCAAACGCTGGGTTCCTTACAGCTACATTTACCCATTTGCTGAAGCTTTAGCAGGGATATTAATGATTGCAGGAGCGTTAAATTGGCTTTCTATTCCAATTGCCTTATTTATTGGAACTGTAGGTGCTCTTTCTGTTTTTAAAGCCGTTTATATCGACAAGCGTGAGCTTAAATGTGCCTGTGTGGGAGGTGATAGTAACGTACCTTTAGGATTTATTTCTCTCACTGAAAATTTAATGATGATAGGAATGGCTTTATTCATGTTGCTTATGTAATTCAGCTAGCAAGCGTAGCTCTGATGAAGTGGAACGAAATCCGGGAGTATGGCTGCGCTTGTATCAGAGCTACACTAGCTATACACTGTCAACATATAAAAAGTCGATCATCGAGCTATCGATATCCAGGGTTGTTAAAGTTCTCTTAAGATAGACCTTATATAATGAACATTTTTTATATTTATTGCAGTTCTGCCAGATGAGCAAAGAAATCAAGAAGAACCTACAGAACAATAATTCAGCCTTTGTCTACTTGCGCAGCACGGGGCTCGCCACAAACTCTCTGTCGAGCATTCTGCAGTACATGACACGCATCATTGTACTTACGGAAAGCGCGGGCATTGCCCTGGGCATTCTGGGAGTGCTCTTTTCAGTCATTGGTTTTGTAAGCAGTACTATTGCAAGAATACTTGATCCAACAGCCTCTAAATTAAGTCGTGTGATGTCGGCTGGTATTCTCATTGCAGCTGCAGCAGGGGCTATACCACTCATCTATCTGGGAACGTTATTCCCCGCGATGTGGGTATATCTTGGTATAGGCATTATGGGGTTTGGCATACTTAATTCGTCATACTACCTTTATTCGGACGTGCGTAAGGAAAGTGCACTCATAAATCAGTATAAAGATAACCCTGAACAATATGTGGAAAGTATTAAAGAAAAGCGACAAGCCAAGTACGAAAAACTTCTCAACACGCGGCTCGACGATAAGCAAGCACGAGTGCTGCTAGTTTTTAAGCTTTACCAACTTGACAAGAAATTAGCCTTTGCTAAACAAGAGGGGCCAGCTAGACTTTACGACATCGTATGCCATCGCAAGCACACCCGTAGTCTGGAGAGATTTATTGACCTTGGCACTTCTCTTACAAGCCTTATTGTTGGGGTGTCAGGCCTGTTTTGGGGAATCGCTGCCTGGCCAATTGGCCCCATATTGCTCGGTATATCTTTGGCTGTATTTTCTGTAAGCCTATCAAAGTCAGCGATACAGTTTTATAGAAAAGTTAATAAAAACAATGCGCTTTTAAAAGAAGTTCTCTCAAATGATAGATATGTATCACTTATTGATGCGAATCTGGACAACCCGTATGACATCGAAGAGATGGGCACTGTGGAAAAAACACAAGAGAAGGTTTGTACGCATGAGCTTTCACAAGAGTCTGCGCTCTCGAAAGACCAAGAACATAAAGAACATTATACCAAACTCTTCCAGCCTGTGAATAAAACCGCTCTCAGGCCAAACGATGAAGAGACCGATGAGCTAAGCTGCAAGCCGGTTCTACTCCAAAGGTAGTGGCACTATAATCTGGTTATAGCAATCTAACTCCTTGACTCCGCAATCAAAAGAGGATTAATGAGTATATTTTTCCAGGCACAAGAGCAGCAGGTCATATCATTGAACCACGTAAGCAAATGGCCAATGTGACCAAACTCTCAGGCATTCATTTTACGGATCATGATTTAAGACGAACTCTTATCACTATTGCCGAGGGGCTGGATACCTCGGCTTATGCTTTGAAGCGTTTGATGAACCATAAAATGAACGGTGATATCACTGCGGGGTACATCGTTACCGATGTTGATCGGTTGAGAAAGCCAATGCCACAAATTACCGATTATTTTTTAAAGTGTATGGGTGTCCAACCATCCGCAACACTAGTAGCAATTCGACCACAAGGAGCAGTTCATGAGTAATAAAATTAAAGTTCAAGATGACGCATTACCCTTAAACCAAGATTAAATTTCTTTAATTGACAAATAGAAGTGAAGAATATCCAAATAGTAATTTATATTGAGCGTTTCTTGATTATACGTAATGATATCAATCTATTGATTTTTCCGAGGGATCTATTTCATATGGTTTTTTCATTCTATATCACTTATACTCTTTTATAGAGGGCATATAAGAGTGAATATTATGAGCATCTTGATTAAATTCGAAAGCTTGGCTAAACAAGCAATCTTTTCCAGTAACAAAGATATCATTCTTCAATCGATTGGCCTGCTTGATATGATTAAGGCTAAAAATAATCAAAAAATAAGGATGACTTTATCTAATAGTTCTGAACAATTTGCTGATATGTCTAGGGTAGTTAGATAGTAAAAGGATTTATCATTAAGAAATTAGCTTTAGTTGGTTCAGGTATTAAATCTATATCTCATTTCACATTTGAATTTAATACTTACACTACCAGTGCAGATAAGGTTTTGTATTTGGTTAACGAGCCTATTACTAAACAATGGATAGAACGTTATTCAAAATTGTCAGAATCTCTTGATCCGATATATTTTGCTGAAAATGATCGACAGATTTCTTATGATAAAATAAGGGATAAAATTCTTACTGAGCTGGAAACACATAATTTTATTACGGTGGTACTTTATGGGCACCCTACAGTTTTCGCAGATCCTGGCTTACAGTCTATAATTATAGCTCAAAAAAAATCGATTGAAACAATAGTCTTACCTGGTATTTCTGTTGAAAATTGCCTCTATGCAGATCTTAAAATTGATCCCGGACAATTCGGATGTTTCCATGTAGAGGCAACAGAATTATTGCTATATGATAAAATTATCGATCCTACGGTACACCTTTGTATTTGGCAGCCAGGTATGATTGGCAATCGCTCTGTACCTAAACCAAATCAAAAAAGTAATCATTTAGAGTTACTAAGAATCAAATTAAAAAAATATTACCCAGACGACCATATATCTATTCTTTATGAGGCGTCAATGTACCCAGGTGTTGAACCAATAATACATAAATTCCCATTATATGATATTGAAGATCAAAACATTGGAACACTTTCAACATTATATATCCCCCCTCTTCCCCAAAGGAAACCTAATTTAGATATTCTGAAACAAATAACCTCATAGAATAAGCTACTAATTATTTAAGGAAAAATATGTTATCTGTACTGTCTTATCGATTAAGTTTACTGCCAAAATTATCAAAAACTTGCTATTTACTTCTTCTTTTTTCTTTCTTGGAATGTGTAGCAGGAGGGATTGCATACTATCTATCATTATATTTAGGAACATCAACACCCTTAACAAAATTACAAATTGGTCAGGTTGGTTCTATCGTTGGATTTGGAGCATTAGCTGGTGCGTTATGTTCTACTTACATAACAGATAAACTCAATAATAAAAATATTATAATTGCCAGTTTTCTCTTTCTAGGTTTAGGCTTTTTTTGTTTACCTCAAAGCATGAGTTTTCTGCTTATATCAGGTTGTGTCTTCATAATTGGTTTTGCAACAAGTATTTTTCTTACCACGAACAATACCCTCTTATTACAAAATGCCCCTCAAGATCAAAATAGCCTTCGCTTTATACAAAGTATGAAAATAGTCAGTGAAAACCTTGGTAATAGCTTTTCTATATTATTAATTATGTTTTTTGCAGCGCAATATTACGGTCAAATTTTTGAAGTAATTGGTCTATTTTTCTTCCTTTTTGCACTGAATACCATGAAATATTTAAATGTAAAGCAAAATTCATTAGAAGACTCCTCTTATGAAGAAAAAGAAACAAATCAACAAGGGAATAATAAACGACTTTATGTAACTATTAGTGCTGTATTTATAGTTGGAATTATCTATGCCCAGCAACGAATTGCATACCCACTTTTTTTACATGAAGCTTTTTCAAGTTTTACTATCACCGCAATACTTTTCTGGTTAGATCCTATTATTGTTTCTTTATTTCAGGTCAAAATAACAAAAATAGTATCCCCATTGAAAATATCTCATCAATTAGCAATAGGAGGGTTATTATTAGGTACAGGCTTATTTGCATTATTGATAGTCGATAGTATTGGAGGTGCAATCATGGCGTGTTTGACGTTTATTTTAGGAGAAATGTTATTTATGCCTACTTCCTTTGTACGATGCTATGAGTCAGCTGGAAATAAGCGTAAAGGCATGGTTGCTGGTGCATGGAGAAGTGCTTATTCCTCTGGTCTGATTGTTGGCCCTGTTTTATCAGGTTTCCTCATGGAGTATTATAGTTATAATGCCTGTTGGATATTAGCCGGAATACTTGGTTTTTTCCTATTTATTTTATTTAGCGTCAAAAAATAATTAAATACTATTTGAAAAAATCGAAACGCATCCTTTAAAAAAGGATGCATTAATCGGGAACCTCTTTTCACCTCTGAAGCGCTCATCCTGATAAGGGATAATTTCCGGTGATTTGATAATGCTATTTTCTTCAGTAGCTGGATGATAGAAATTAAAACTGGTTATTTTTGAAACCTCTTCAAGGATAGTATTTTTACATTCCCGAATCGGTAAAGTGAAATCCTTTTGATATTTATGAACAACATCAATTAAAGCGATAAGATCTGAAAGGGTGGTCGATGCATTCCTTGCTTTGGGTGAATAACTACATAGAGAGGGATACTGAAGAGAATAATAAACAGGTTTAGGATCCCGGTAATTATAATATGCAGGTATTGCTATAATGGGCAAATATTCTAACTTATAACATTCTGAATAAACTTCTTGAATAATAGATAATGGGAGTAATTCATCATCCATTGCAGGCGCAAAACCAAGTTTTGCACCTAGCAGTATCTCAAAAAGATGTCGTGCTGTTTCATAGATTAATAAATTGGATTTTAAATTATTCCTTTTATTGGTAACTCTATAAACGTGATTATAATAATCGCTATTTACTGCATATTCAGATCGATGGTTTGAAATCCTGTAAAAATAATCTCTAACTTCCTGCCATGCGGAGTCCTTACTGATTTTTTCAATCCAATTTTCAGAAAAATATAATACAGACGCACTCCAACCATTATTATCCCTGTTACCTTTAACTATATCTTGAAATATATCAGCATGCTCGTGATAAGAGCGAGGAGCCGACTTTGTAATATTATGATTCTTTTGTATTCGCGAATGCATAATTCCACACCCAATTTTGGGAATCATAAAATTGGATTTTGAACCGGCTGTAACAAAAAGAACCCCATTTGGTAAATGGGTTGCTGTGTAACCATAATTAATAATATGTCCTATACTAAAAAATGTACCTGGAGGATCAATATATATAGGAAATGTCCGGTTAATTTGCTCATCGGAGGTATTTAAAAACCATTCAAATGATTTATTAAAAAAAACGCCTAATGGACTATTAGTCAAACCATAAGCCAAATCATTTAAAATCGATGGGGGAGTATATTCTGAATCAAGACGAACATATTGACCTGTTTTAGTTGGCAAAAATATCCCATCATCATCACCAACCAAATCTCCATAACCATAATCTACGAGATACATTGCAAATTTATTATCTGGAGAGAGTTTATCAACTAGTTCAAAAAAAACCGGATTAATGGTTTTCATGATGTTCCTGATATCAGTCCAAAAAACTTTTTTTATTGCTAACATTTTAGTACAAGAAATTAAATAGTATGTCCCAATTCTAATCAAAAAAATAACTTTACTCTACTATTAGTTCAGACAAATTGTCAGTATAAGTTCATGAAGTTAAATGATTTAATCTTATCTTCAAATTGAAGTTTTTATAACAGCATTTTGAATCAAGGTTTGTTAGTAAATCTTTAAGTTACAAGGAAATGTAAATATGTTTAAATCAGTCCAACAACGTACAATCCAGAATGGTCAAGTTATTCCATTCTATCATTCCACTAATGAACTGGCACATATCCAAAATATTCTACAGTCTCAAACTCCATTGGTATCTTTGAAGGAGATTAATAAATTCCGTCAATTGATAGCAAGAGCATCGGTAGGAGAGTATTTTTTAATACAATCGGGTGACTGTGCCGAAAATTTTTATGAGTGTGACAAAGACACAACCCATGCAAAATTAGATTTTATTCGTCACTTAGCCACATTTTTTCATCAGAAAACTGGCTGTAGCGTGATCCAGGTTGGTCGGATTGCAAGGCAATATGCGAAGCCTAGAAGCAATCAGTATGAAATTTGCCAGAATAAAAGAATCTATTCATATTTTGGTGGCATGATTAATCAGTCTCAAGAAACTCAACGACGTCCCAACCCTTGGAGGATACTGTTGAGTTATAATTGTTCAGCATCTATTTATCGCAAGATTAATCAATGGAATCGAGGAATAAACCCAGAACAAAAAATATATACGAGCCAAGAAGCTTTTTTATTTAATTACGAACAATCATTAACACGGTGGGATGAACGAACAGGATTATATTACAACCTTTCAACACATTTCCCATGGCTTGGTAAAAGGACAGTAAGCAGCTTACAGCATATTAACCATTTAAAAAAAATTGCAAATCCTATTGCCGTGAAAATAGGCCCAGATACCCCTATCAAGAACCTTGTAAAGGTCATCAATGAATTAGATCCAAGTTATATTCCTGGACGTATCACCCTTATTCCTGAATTAGGAGCGCAAAATGTCTATCACATTTTACCGCAGTTAATTGATGCGGTGAAAAGAACAGATCGCACTGTTTTATGGAGTTGTGATCCCATGCATGGAAATACTGAAACTCTAAGTTCGGGAATAAAGATTAGAAAACTAAGTAACATTGTTGAGGAAATCAAAAATTCATTTTTTATTCATAGAAAGATGGGTAGCCAACTTAATGCTATCCATCTTGAAGCAACACATCAGAATGTCACAGAGTGCATGGATTATAAATCATCTCATTGTGAATCAATAAGCGACCTTAAGAAAAACTACAAAAATCTATTGGACCCTCGATTAAATTATGCACAAACGCTGCATGTCATTCAGTGTGTTGCAAAATATTACGCAAATTCTTAATAAAAGGTCTGGACATGGACGAACTAAAAAAAAGAGCTTATTTAGCTTTAACCAATATATCCAGAAAAGTAATTTTAACACTGTTAATTGAATTAAGGAGTAATTATGAGCAGTTTGAAAAATGAATATTATAAAAGAACCCAAAAAGAAAAAGATTTTCAAAATTACAATGGAAAAGAATTAAAGAAAATACATCTGTTTATGAATAAAATTTATCATCAAATATTATTTGGTGATAAACCAATAGATAATAAAGTATTCCATGAGTTTAAAAAATATGAATCTTCATGGATGGCAAATGAAAAGAACTATTTTTTAACAAAATATGATTGCAATGTAATTGTAAAAGATGAGTCTCTTGTTAGAGGCGTGTTGCAAAAACAAGAGGTATTTAATCATCCTATCTTTGATTATTTAATGCATGATGCCAGCATTGAGGACCTCAAAAAATTCGCCTATAGCGAATCAATTATGAATTTGGAATTCTTTGACTATTTAGCATTAGCAGTGATAGGGGTTTCTGCTCAAGCAAAGGTAGAAATTATGGCAAACCTTTGGGATGAGGCAGGCCAAGGATGTGCTGAGAAATTTCATACTGTATTGTTTCAAAATTTTTTAAACGATTTGGGTATAACCTATGATCGAAAACAAATTTTAGAAGACCTGTCCTGGGAAGGAGTGGCTGGAATTAATTTATTCAATTACTTTTCTATCTATCCTTTTAATAAAACTAAGTATTTTGGCATGCTTGCGGCAACAGAGATGCTTGACCCTCCCCATTATAACAAATTAATAAAAGGCATTATGAGAATATTTAGTTCGCATAATATCGATCACTCCTATTACACCGAACACGAACTAGTGGACGCTCAGCATGCGAGTGGGTGGCTTAACCATGTCGTCATACCAGAGCTAGCACGTAAGCCTTATAAAACGCAGGATTTTTGGTTGGGTTTTTACATGCGACTGGATTCGACCAAAAAATATTATGACCAATTATTAAATAGCTTGATCATGAAAAAAGCTGCGTGAGGTGGATGATGTCTTACATGCTTGTCTCAAATGAAAAGGTAATTGCAGAAGAATGGAAAAAATATGCAGGATACACTGTGCGGCCTTTACCTAGTACCTGTGCCTATTATAAAGATTTAATTCAATCTAACTCTAATAAGGACTCATTTTTAATTTATGGTGGAACACCAGAAATCAGATCACTCTTTCAGGAATCAAATTTAAAGGTCACCTTAACGGATCAATCTGAGTTAATCATTCGTGCCATGGGCTATCTAACAATGGGTGCAGCATCTATTGCTGCCAATGAGGAACTTGTTGTAACCAATTGGCTTAATTTAGAGGGAATTGCTAATGATTCATGTGACTTCCTCATTGGTGATGATGCGATTAATATGGTTGAGTGGACTCAATTTGACTTGTTCTTATCTAATGCCAATCGTGTTCTTAAAAGTAATGGCCTATTCATTTGCCATTTATTAGTGAAACCACAGGAGTGCTTTATAACGAATACAATAGATGATGTTAGGCGTGAGTATAAAGAGGGAGTGATTAGGACTAAGTATGACTTAGCTAGTAGATTAAACTTTATCTGCTATGACACTAATTCCTATGCTATGGGTTGGCAAAATACTATTGAACAGCTAGGAATCAATCAGTTGGATCAGTTCAAGCCAAGTTTTGATTTTGTAGGTACATTTGGACGATGTAATAGCAAGTTTTATTGCCCTCCCCAAGATGCATTTGAGCGTTTACTCAATAACTATTTCCATATTGAGGAAGTATTTTATCCACATGAGTATGAGTATTGTCAGTTCGAACCAGTTTATGTATTACGTAAAAAATAGCATAAGGAACTTGCACATGAGCATTCATTTAATTAACTACACAACACAACCAGAATTCATTAAATTAATCGTACAAGAATATAAAAATTTTGACTTGACCAAAAAAACAATTCTTTTTATAGAGCCTTATGGCGCTGTTCTTTCATTGCTAAGGAGAGGACTTGAAAAAAAGTATAATATTATTGTTTTAACAGCCAACAGTGATTTTAGAGTGGTGCCTGAGGAGTTTTTAAATCAGGCTGCACTGAATATCAATATAGATACTGCAAATAATAACAGTGTATTGGAGCTTGCTGGTACATTACAGCAGCATATGTCTATAGATGCAGTCATTCCAGGTTTTGAATATTTTGTTCCTATTGCTTCAAGAGTCAGTGCCTTATTGAAAGTACCTGGGATTGATTGTAAACACGTATTAAATCTTAGAAGAAAAGACCTCATGCGTGCTGCTTTAAATAAAGCAGGTTTGAATAGTCCACGGTATTACTTAGTAACCTCTTTGGATGATATTAATGAAGCAGTAGATTATATTGGATTTCCGGCTATCTGCAAGCCTATTGATGCTGCAGGAAGCGTTCACGTTAAAAAGGTTAAAAATAAAAAAGAATTGCTCGAGGCTGCTAACCGGATATTAAATGGCAATGATGTTCTGTGGGGGCATAAATTATCTAGTTCTTTACTATTAGAAGAGTATATCGATGGTAAAGAATACAGTTTGGAAGGAACAGTGCAAGATGGTGTTATTGCTCATTTTAGTACTACTGAAAAATTTGTTTCAGATCAATCTGAGTTCATCGAAATAGGGCATATTGTTAATGCGCCCATTGAACAGCAGTTGCATACAAAGATTCAAAACTATATTGATCAGGTTATAAAAATCCTTGGCGCTGACAATTGTCCATTTCATGCCGAAGTGCGATTGCGACGTGATGGGGAACCAGTGCTTATGGAAATTGCAGCCCGCTTAGCAGGTGATAAGATTGCCGATTTGCTTTGTTTATCTCGTGGTATTAATTATTTTGATTATGTTTATGCGGCCTATCTGGGTATAAAGATGCCCTTAGTAGAAATGAAAAATAATTATGCAGGTATTCGTTTTTTTTATCGTCCGCATACAGATATGTTTACAATAGTAACGGGTATGGATGCTGCGAAGTTGCAGACTATAGAAGATATTGCCATTTACTATAATGCTCATGTAGCAATTCCTGAGTTTCCTAAACCCTTACGTCGCTTGGGGCATGTCATCGCTAAAAGTGAGGATTATAATAAGCTCTCTAAAATGCTTCATGATATTGATTCAGACATTCATTTTAACTGATAAAAATAAAGGAGAATCGAATGTCTCAATCTAATGTTATTATTGTTCATGGTGCCTATGGTCATCCATTTGAAAATTGGTTCAATTGGATGAAGACTGAATTAGAGAGTTTAGGTATTGAATGTTTTGTTCCACAACTGCCTACGCCAGATGGCCAGGAATTAAAGAACTGGCTTCACGTATTTAATTCCACAGTATCACCAATGATTACTCATGATACGATTTTAATCGGCCATAGCTTGGGATCGGCATTTTTATTGAGGTGGCTTGAGCAAGCTAATCAGTCTGTATTTAGCACTATTTTAGCAGGTTCGTTTATAGGAACTGTTGGCATACAGAAATTCGATAAAATTAATGAGAGTTTTTTTGAAAATGGGTTTGATTGGCATTCAATAATCAATAAATCCAAACAGTTTTTTTGCTACCATGGGAGCAACGATCCTTACATATCAAGAAGTAACTTTAATTTTATTGCAAACAATCTACAGGCTAGAAAAATTATCATCTCTCAAGGCGGGCATCTCAACGAAGCAGCGGGTTTTTCGTCATTTCCCCAGTTACTTATTCAATTAAAATCATTATTAGGTATTAATTATGGCAAATTTATTTAGTTTTTTGTTTCTTGGAACACTGGGCTGGGGCATGTCACTCTATTTAATGAAAATATTATTGGTGTCTTTAACGCCAACGGAAATTGTTTTGTATCGAATGGCAATTGGGGCAGCTTCTCTTTTTATCTTAGCTAAACTATTTAAATTAAAAACGGATAATATTCGTGGGTTAATTCTGGACGGAATAATAGTTGGTACATTTAACATGACGCTGCCTTTTTATCTGACAACCTATGCAGTAAAAACTGTATCCAGTTCATTAGCATCCGTTATTAATGGGCTTACACCGCTGTGCACCTTAATATTGGGTATGGTGTTTTTTTCTTCGAAACAAAAATTAGGTGTATTGAATCTATTGAGTATCGTGCTTGGATTTATTGGAATAATTATTATTAATTCAGATGTGAGTATTTATCAAGGTTCAGCTGTTGAATTTATAGCTCTTCTAGCAACAACCATTTCATACGGAGTTACTGCTAATTATTTCAAATATCATGCTCGTACTAAAGAGCCAATACTTGTATCAGCGGTTTCGGCATTCGTTTCTGCAATTACAATGCTTATTTTTAAATGTGCAACGGAATCCTCAATTAACTCCTGGGGAATACCCCAAGGCATGAATCAGATAATCGCTTTGTTATGGTTAGGAATTATTGGATCAGGATTTTGTTTATATCTCTACTGTTCGTTAATCCAAAATGCAGGTGCAGTTTTTGCGTCAATGATTACCTACCTTATGACAATAACAGGGGTTATCATGGGGATGATATTTTTGCACGAAACAATTTCTCATCAGGTCATGATTGGTTGTATATTCATTTTTTTCTCCTTGATATTAGTAAACCACGCGCCTTTGCTTGAAAAGATATTGGTTTCTATATCAAGGCAAATTTCATTAAAAAGTGCTCGTAGATATGAACTAAATCAGTAGATCAACTCGTGATATATTTCGTTATTTTGTATTTTAAAATCGGTACCAAAACTGGTACCAAGCTTCAGGAAGGGAAAACTTGGAATTCGCCAAAACCCAGACTGGGATTGGCTCCCCGGACAAGACTCGAACTTGTGACCTAATGATTAACAGTCATCCGCTCTACCGACTGAGCTACCGGGGAATTGAGGCGGAATCTTAAAACGATTCCGCGAGAGAATCAAGAGGTTTTTAATATATTTTTTAACTGCAGAAACGTTGTAATCGGTTCAAGGCATCTTTCAGGGTGTCAATACCGGTGGCGAAGGATATTCTGATGCAGCCTTCTGTGCCGAAGGCGGAGCCTGGAACCAGTGCTACACCTACTTCATTCAGCAATTTTTCGGAAAATTCGATGTCATTGGCGTAACCTCGTTTTTCGATAATCGCCTGCACACTGGGAAAAATGTAGAAAGTTCCGTCGGCGGGGATGACCTCTATGCCATCGATGCTTTGCAATCTATCGGCCACGTAGTCGTGCCTTTGGTGGAAGGCGTTCACCATTTCTTCAATGCTTTCATTGCTGCCATTCAAAGCGGCTACGGCAGCTCTTTGGGCTATGGAGCATGGATTGGATGTGGATTGGGATTGAATGGTTTTCATCGCATTGATTAATGGTGCAGGGCCTGCCGCATAGCCTATCCGCCAGCCTGTCATGGCATAAGCTTTGGACACGCCATTTAATACGATCGTTCTGTCATATAATTCAGGGCAGGCATTGAGGATGTTCGTAAAGGGTTGGCTCCAGATAATATGTTCATACATATCATCCGTGGCAATCAGTATCTGTGGATGTTTTTTCAAAACGTCGCCTAATTCCTTTAACTCGTTCTGGGTGTAGGCTATTCCAGAGGGGTTGGAAGGGCTGTTCAGGAAAATCATTCGTGTTTTTGGAGTGATGGCTTGTTCCAGTTGTTGTGCATTGATTTTATAACGCTGCGCGGGAGTAGTTTCAATGATGACAGGAACGCCATCAGCCAGCAAAACCATGTCAGGATAGGATACCCAATAAGGAGCGGGAATGATGACTTCATCGCCAGGATTAAGGTAAGCTTGGCAGAGGTTATAGCAGCTTTGTTTACCCCCTACGGAGACCAATATCTGATTGAGTTGATAATCCAGTTCATTGTCTCTTTTGAATTTGTTTTTAACCGCTTCCTTTAGTTCGACTATCCCATCAACGGCGGTGTATTTGGTATCACCTGCTTCAATAGCAGAGATGGCGGCTAGCTTTATATGCTGCGGCGTGTCAAAATCAGGTTCACCAGTTCCAAGGCCAATGATATCAAGCCCCTGGGCTTTCATCTGAGCTGCTTTTGCAGCTACGGCAAGGGTAGGTGAAGGTTTTACTTTTTGTACACGCTTTGCCAATGCGATATCCATCTGTTGCTCCTGTGAATTATAGGGGTACTAGCATATAATATAAAATATGAAAGACTTATTTAAAATTTACTCAAATTACCAACCTGCCGGCGATCAACCTACAGCCATAGCCTCTTTGATTGATGGTCTTGAATCAGGTTTAGCCAAACAAACATTATTAGGCGTTACCGGTTCTGGTAAAACATTTACTATAGCTCATGTTATTCAAGCCATGAAAAGACCCACTTTGATCATGGCACCGAACAAAACGCTTGCGGCTCAACTTTATGGAGAGTTTAAAGCCTTCTTTCCTGATAATGCCGTAGAATATTTCGTTTCCTACTACGATTACTATCAGCCCGAAGCGTATGTGCCTGCTTCAGATACTTTTATAGAAAAGGATGCCTCCATTAATGAACATATAGAGCAGATGCGCTTGTCGGCAACCAAAGCGTTGATTGAACGCAAAGATGCCATTATTGTAGCGACGGTTTCTGCCATTTATGGATTGGGCGACCCGGATTCCTATCTGCGTATGTTATTACATCTCTCCCGTGGAGAACAATCCGATCAGCGTAAAATTTTAAAGCGTCTTGCAGAAATGCAGTACACACGAACCAATCTCAGCCTTGAGCGCGGTCAATTCCGGGTACATGGTGATGTCATTGATATTTTCCCGGCTGATTCCGAGAAAGAAGCGATAAGAATTGAGCTTTTTGACGATGAGGTTGATAATATTGCCCGCTTTGATCCTTTAACGGGAGAAATTTTACAGCGGTTGCCCCGTGTCACTATTTTTCCTAAAACTCATTATGTCACTCCCAGAGAACGTATTTTAGAAACAGTAGAAAAAGTAAAAGTAGAATTACAGGAAAGGCTGGCTGAGTTGAATGCTCAAAATAAGTTGGTAGAAGCTCAGCGTTTGGAGCAAAGAACTTGTTTTGATATTGAAATGATGTTGGAGTTGGGTTATTGCTCTGGCATTGAAAATTACTCGCGTTATTTATCCAACCGCGAAGCAGGGGAAGCACCGCCTACTCTTTTTGATTATCTCCCGCCCGAAGCCTTGCTAATTATCGACGAATCGCATGTTACTGTTCCTCAAATAGGTGGGATGTATCGCGGAGACAGGGCGCGCAAGGAAACCTTGGTTAATTATGGATTTCGCCTGCCTTCTGCCTTGGATAATAGGCCTTTGCGTTTTGAAGAATTTGAAGAGCGTTCGCCGCAGACTATTTATATTTCAGCAACTCCAGGGCCTTATGAACAGGAACATTCGGATAATGTGGCTGAACAAGTGGTAAGACCGACTGGATTGATTGATCCTGAGGTGGAAATCAGGCCGGTAAAAACTCAGGTGGATGATCTTATGTCTGAAATCAGACAGGTGATCGCTCAGGGCAGCCGTATTCTTGTCACGACATTAACCAAACGCATGGCAGAGGATTTGACAGAGTATCTGAGTGAGCACGGGATCAAGGTGCGCTATTTGCATTCCGACGTCGATACGGTTGAGCGCATGGAAATTATTCGTGATTTGCGTTTGGGTGAGTTTGATGTTCTGGTAGGGATTAATTTATTGCGCGAAGGTCTTGATATGCCCGAGGTTGCTCTTGTTGCGATTTTGGATGCTGACAAGGAAGGTTTTTTACGATCGGAGCGTTCTTTAATTCAAACGATTGGCCGTGCAGCGCGTAATGTGAAGGGGCGAGCTATTTTGTATGCCGATACCATTACTGGTTCGATGCAAAGAGCATTGACGGAAACAGAGAGACGACGTGAAAAGCAAAAAGCATTCAATTTGGAACACGGCATTACTCCCAAGGGTATTAATAAGTCTGTTGAGGATATTTTGGAAGGTGCCTATATCGGTAAACGAAAAACAGTGGTTGCTGAAAAATCTCCCCAATATACTCATTGGTCTCCTCAGGAACTGGTAAAACAGATTAATGCGCTCGAAAAACAAATGTATTCTCATGCTCAAAACATGGAATTTGAATTGGCAGCTAAAATTCGCGATGAATACCTGCTATTAAAAGAGCAGTTGATGAAGATATAACCCGATGGGTACCGGATTTTGAACCCTTAGGTTCAAGTGGGCAGCGAATGCATCGGTTCAGGCTTCCCACTCTATTGGTGGGCTTGCTCAACGCCGATAACAGGATGCTTCCCTGGCTGTGAGTGTTGGTTCTAAAATCACTCGCCATCGGGTTAATTAGATTATAACACTAACCTGGTTTCTACGCCTAGAAAAACTCCATATGATATAGCATTTGTTATTTGTTCTTTAGACTATACTAATCATTAAGTAGTCCATTTATTCAGTTTTTTGTAGAGCATTGAAGTGGTTGTAGAAGGGATGAGGAATTAAAAACCAGCCTGTTCACAGGCATAAGGGAATTACTGTTAATCCATGAATATTAAATCTAATTTGGCATATAGCTCTGTTATCCTGAAAGGTCATGTTAACCGGTATGCCTTTTTAGGATTGCTTATTTCTGTTGGCAGTATCTTGATTGCAAGTTGTATTGTTTCCTATCAATTGACTGGGTCTGTAAGCTTAGGAGGGTTTATTCAGGCACAAAGATCTAACCCGGCAATTTGGATTCTGGATTTAACACCTTTTATGTTTGTTTATTGGGGGCAAGCGTTTTGTTATGGATTGGTTAACAAAGCGGAGAGTTTACTGGTTGATAAAACCAAAGAACTTTTGAATATTAGTGGGAATCTGGAATTAAAACTCAAATATGATAGCTTGACCAATTTGCCTAACAACCGCTTGTTAAATGAAAAAATACGGCTCGCTATTGAACAATTGGGATCACAAGGTGAGTTAGCAGTTATTGTGATAAAAATTAATGATCTTAATTATAATTTCAGCTCATTTAATACCAATAATATCGTAAAGCAATTTGCTGAAAAATTAAAATCGGTTCTGATTGATCCCTACATGCTAAAAGCGTCTCTTGGAATTAATATGGTTGCAAGATTGCAAAGTGATGAATTTGCCATATTGATGCCAAGACTTAAAAAGGATTTGGAAATTAATGAGCTGTTAATTCATCTTCTTACCTTGCTAAATAGTAATCTCATGGTGGATGGAATTAATATCAATCTGGCCACTACCGTTGGTGCTGCTATCTATCCTATCCATGGAGAAGAAGACGATGTTTTACTAAATCATGCCATTATTGCAGTTTACCAGGCACGAAAGGAAAACAAATCCTATGCAATTTACAGCCCTGAAATGGAAGAAGACCTTATTAATAATCGGATTGTGATGAATGAACTGCAACGCTCCATTGAAAACAAAGACTTGAAAATATATTACCAACCGATAGTTGAATTAGCTAATGGCCAAATTGTAGGTGCCGAGTCATCAGCTCGTTTTGAACATCCTGAATTAGGTTTATTAAGCGCGGAAAAATTCATGCCTTTAATCGAGGGAACCAGTTTAATTCATAATTTGACAACTCTTATGCTTAAGGAAGTCATAAAGCAATTAGCCGCTTGGCATGATGCTGGACATAAAATTTTTGTCTCGGCGAACCTGTCAGTGAATCGTGGGCTGCCTGATTTGATAGAGAAATTATTAAATGATTATGAGATTGCCCCACAATTCCTGAAACTTGAATTTACCGAAAGGACTTGTTTAGCTGAGCAGATGGTTACCAGTGAAGTTTTTGAACGATTATCAACCATGGGCATCAAATTATGCATAGATGATTTTTGCAGCGAGAACTCTTCCTTTATTTATTTGACTGATTTCCCTATTGAAAACATTAAAGTTGAGAAATCTTTCGTACTGAAAATAGCCAAAGACGCAAAAAAAGCCAAAATTGTAGAGGCTATAGTAAAACTGGCCCAAACATTAGGGTGGGAACCCCTGGCAGATGGCATCGCTGATCAAAATGCATTGGAAAAATTAAGAGACTTAGGCTGCTTGTATGGCCAGGGATTATATTTTTCTCGAGCGGTCAATGTGGCTGAATTTACATCATTGCTAAAGAAATGAATCTGGCTTTAAATCACTTACCATTCGTTTTCCCGCTTTGATTCACATGGAATACGAATCACAACGCTGACACGCTATGGCCACACTGATATTAAAACTTGTCTGGATTGGCATGCTCCCAGTGGATTCTATAATCTTCAGGAATATCGCCTTGTAAAAATTGGCCTGGCTTAACGTAAGTATAGATTTGATCAAAAGATTTGACTTCATCCACCCCGATTCGTCTCATAATATGGGATGGTTTTAAATCACTGGGATTGTTTAATCCCAAGGCGCCAACCATTTCCAAAAAGCTTTTTATCGTATTATTATGGAAATTAGCAACAAGAAATTTTTTTTGATCAACAACAAGACCATACTGAAGACGTTTCTTTTGAGTGGCAACTCCTGTCGGGCAGGTATTGGCATTGCATTGTTTTGATTGTATGCACCCTATTGCCATCATCATGGCTCTTGCTGAATTGCAGATATCGGCCCCAAGAGCAATATTAGTGAGCAAATCAAACCCGTTGGTTACTTTTCCACTGCAAATTACGCGAATTTTATCACGTACACCGGTGCCAATAAGGGCATTATGAACAAAAACCAGACCGGCTTCCAAAGGAGTTCCTATAAAATTGGTGTATTCAACCGGTGCTGCTCCTGTCCCTCCTTCGGCACCATCTATTGTAATAAAATCAGGTAAAATATTTGTTTTCAGCATGGCTTTGCAAATAGCCATAAATTCATGTCGGCGCCCAAGGCAGAGTTTAAAGCCTATGGGTTTTCCACCTGAAAGATCGCGTAATCGTTTTACAAAATGAAGTAAACCAACGGGATTATCAAAAGCGGTATGGGCAATTGGCGATAAAACATCTTTGCCCATGGGCACTTTTCTTACTTTTGCGATTTCTTCAGTTAATTTGGCTGCAGGTAAAATTCCACCATGAGATGGCTTCGCGCCTTGTGATAATTTAATTTCTATCATTTTGACTTCATCACGGGATGCTTCTTTGATAAATTCATTTTCGTCAAAGTCGCCTTTGTCATCACGGCATCCAAAATAAGCTGTGCCAATTTGAAAAACAATGTCACCGCCTTGCAAATGGTAAGGACTTAACCCCCCTTCCCCTGTATTGTGGTAAAAGCCTCCAAGTTTTGCTCCCTTGTTTAATGCCATTATGGCATTAGCCGATAAAGAGCCAAAGCTCATGGCTGATACGTTCAATCGGGAGGCATTGTAAGGTTTTTTACAATCAGGTCCACCCACATCGATTCTTGGTTCCACTTCGCTAGAGTGTTTCGGCGATAGAGAATGGAGTGCCCAAGTATAACCGACGCTTAGAATGTCTCGCTCCGTTCCGAAAGGAATGGTGTCTCTGACATTTTTTGCGCGTTGATAAATCATGGAGCGGGTTTCCCTGTTAAAAGGAAGCTCGCTTTCATCCGTAGCGATGAAATATTGTTGAATCTCAGGGCGAAGAAATTCCAAAAAATATCTAACGTGACCTAGAACTGGAAAATTGCGTAAAATGGTGTGTTTTGTTTGCAATACATCATAAATCCACAGGATTACAATAGGTATCAAAAAAGCAAAAAACCAGACAATATCCTGCAGCATGGCAAACAGGGCAAAGAGACATAAAAGGATAACTCCAAATCCGATATACCATTGACGTCGCATAGCTAATTCCTTTTAATTGTTTGCTATTAATATCAATAGTATAGGATGGTTTGCCGAGGAATACTTAATTTATCTGCTTATGGATTGCTATCCGTTTCAGAGCCAACTACTGCTTTATTAATTTTATTTTCCAAAGAAGATATAAATTGGGTCACCTGCAATCGCTGTTGCTCCTGTTCGTTTTTACATACAATTAATTCATGGCCAATGTCCAGAGCAGCAAGTAAAAGGATGTGAAAATTATCCAGGTGTTTAAATTTATTTTTGTTATTTTGCATTTTTTCATTAAGTTTTTCTGCTGCGAGTATTAAACTCACTTCTTCGCCATCAGGGCATTTGATTTCATAGATTTTATTTAATAATTTTATTTTACAGAGTTTAATATTGGTCATTATTACGCCTTTGTATTTGCACGGTATTATGCAAATAGTAGCAATTTTGCCTTAATGCAGCAAATTATGAAAATCATAGGTGCTGAGAAAGTGCAGCAGGTGAACACTGATTCTAAATGGAGTATCATTAGCTATCTTTTTAAATAGGGTTAAATATGTCTTTAGATAATGATTCGCTGCATTTACCTAAGTACGATGATTTTGTGCAATCCATTTCTGTTTTAGCATTAACTATGTCCGGAAGCGAATTACACGGAATCATGTGCGGTTATCTGTGTGCAGGGGCTGATAGTCAAGGCGAGGCTTACATACGCGCTTTGCTAAATAATAAAAAAGATGAGCAAAGTCGTAATGCGTTATTATCCATGTTTTCTGTCTTTTCAATTAGCCAGCAACAAATGAATAATTTTGATTTTGAATTTGAAATGTTATTGCCTGATGACGACGAATCTTTAGTCACTCGTGCTCAGGCTTTTAGTGAGTGGTGTGAAGGCTTTACGCAAGGGTTAACTATTGCAGGAGTTGGGATGGAGCAGTTTTATGAGGAGGAGTCTCAGGATGCTCTTCAGCACCTTATGGAATTTGCAGAGCTGGATTGTGAGTCTTTGGAGGTAGGCGAGGAAGATGAGAGAGCGTTGATGGAGGTCAGTGAATACACTCGTATGGCAGTACTTCGATTGCACAGTGATTTGGTTTTGCACGAAAGAGAACTTGGAGATTCTGGAACAACCCATTGATAGCAAGTTGATAAAGTATCGAGGTTGTTTGTATTTATTGGTTTCTTTGATTTTTTAAGGATTGCTCATTTGTTCTATTTATTAAAGTGAAAAGGGAAATTGATATGATAAGCCAACAAGAATATAAGGCGAGAAGAAAAAAATTAGCTGCGCAATTGCCTGATGACAGTGTTGCTGTAATACCTGCAGCACATGAAGTGCTGCGCAGTGGAGATACTCATTATCGATTTCGACAGGACAGTGATTTTTATTATTTAACAGGATTTAATGAGCCTGATGCTTTGCTGGTCATTATTGCGGGAAAGGATAGCCAAAGTATTTTGTTTAATCGCCCAAGAAATCCTGCAGAAGAACAATGGACAGGTAAACGATTAGGTCAGGACGGCGCTTTGCAAGAGCTTGGAGTGCAGGCGGCATACCCATTAAGCAGTATTACAGAAGAGCTTCCTAAACTATTCAGCGGGAAATCTGCCATATATTATGACCTCGGCCGTAATTTATCATTGGAAAAAAAAATCAGGCATGTTTTATCTTCACTAAAAGCCCAGGTGAGAAGAGGCATTAAGGCGCCTGAGTCCTTATGCGATCTCGAACCTATTCTAAGCGAAATGCGTTTGCTTAAAAGCGATGCGGAATTAGAGTTAATGAGACAGGCAGCCCGTATTTCAGTGGCTGCTCATAAACGAGCGATGCAAGTTTGTCAGAAAATGGAATATGAGTACCAACTGGAGGCAGAATTAATCTATGAGTTTAGCCGTCATGGCTGTCGTAGTGTAGCTTATGACCCTATCGTGGGTGGTGGCGCCAATGCCTGCATTCTTCATTATACAGAAAATAACAAACCTTTGCGCCGTGGCGATTTGGTGCTCATTGATGCAGGGGGTGAATATGGTAGTTATGCCGCAGACATTACCAGAACTTTCCCGGTAAGTGGTACTTTTAGCCCTGAGCAGAAAATCATTTATGAATTGGTATTGAAAGCACAAAAGGCTGGCATAGCAGCGATTGAACCGGGTCTTCCCTGGAATCATATTCAGCAGACTATTATCAGAATTCTTACTGAGGGTCTCTGTGATATAGGAATTTTAAAGGGCGATTTGGAGGAGCTCATTAAAAATGAAGCCTATAAACCATTTTATATGCATAATTCAGGACATTGGTTAGGATTGGATGTGCATGATGTCGGGCGATATAAAATCAATAATGAATGGCGTCCTTTAGAGGCTGGAATGGTATTAACAGTAGAACCAGGGTTGTATATCAGCGCAGGGATGGAAGGCGTTGATAAACGATGGTGGGATATCGGTGTGCGTATAGAAGATGATATTCTGGTAACCAGGGCAGGATATGAGGTATTGACCGGGGACTTGCCTGTTAATGTAGATGATATTGAGGCTTTGATGCGTGGCGAATAAAGAGACTGATATACTGATTATTGGCGGTGGTTTGACTGGTGCAAGCTTATCCTTGGCTCTGCAGGGATTAGGTTTCTCTGTCACGTTAGTAGAATCCAGGCCATACAGCGATAAGGTAAATCCTGATTTTGATGCTCGCTCATTGGCGTTGTCGCCTGCAAGTCAACGTATATTGGCAATGCTGGGAGTTTGGGAAATTCTCAAAGAATATACAACACCAATTCATATGATTCATGTTTCTGATCAGCATCGCTTTGGGGCTTCTCGTTTACATGGCGAAAAAAACAGTCCTTTGGGCTATGTGGTAGAAATGCAATACATCAACAGGGCTTTGAGTATTCTAATCAATAAAGAACACTTGTTAACTCCAGCGGCTTTAAAATCCATCGATTTTAACAATTCTACTGCCACTGTCGCCCATGGCGACGATATGATTTCTATCCGAGCTCAATTAATTGTCGCAGCCGATGGGACGGAGTCGATGACACGCTACCTTTGTAATCTGCCAGTCAAAATAAAAGATTATGCTCAAGACGCTATTGTCGCCAATGTAGGTCTGATAAAACCGCATGGCAATCGTGCTTTTGAACGGTTTACGCCTAATGGTCCTCTTGCATTATTGCCTATGATGAATGACAAAATGTCATTGGTATGGGCATCAAAGCCTGAAGAAGCAAAACGCTTAGTGATGTTGAATGATGATGATTTTTTGCGAGAACTGCAAACTGCTTTTGGGTATAGGTTAGGGCGATTTGGTAAAGTAGGAAAGCGATACTCCTATCCCTTGAAACAAGTTTTAATGCCCCAGCAAACCAAATGGCCTGTTGTTTTTGTTGGTAATGCCGCTCACACTTTGCATCCAGTTGCGGGTCAGGGGTTTAACTTGGGTTTAAGGGATATTGCGGCTTTGGCACAATGCATCAGCCAAAAGGGATTAAATCCACAGATGTTGGAGCATTATTTGCAATTACGAGCACATGATCAGCAAATGATTACCTGGCTAACAGACGGTTTAATACATCTATTTACGAGTCGTTTACCCGGTATGGGAGTAGCGCGTAACCTTGGATTGCTGGCACTTGATAATATACCGGCATTAAAAAATTTATTAGCGCGATATGCGCGGGGGTTTGGCGGAATTACTCCTGATTTGGTTTGTGAAATTGCATTAAGCGCAGGAGAATTTCAATGAGCCAACATTTTGATGTACTTGTCATTGGGGGCGGGATTGTTGGCTTGACAGCAGCTTTAGCTATGGCCCAACGCCATTATACTGTTGCTGTTATCGATGCAGGGACATTGATGGTCAATACAGACAAGAGTGATTTGCGTGTTTATGCCATCAATAAGGCATCAAAAATGTTATTAAGTGAATTAGAAGTGTGGCAGCACCTCAATGATGCCCGGGTCGCTCCTTATAATAAAATGCATGTATGGGATGGTGTGAGTGGCGCATATATTGATTTTGATTCTCGCAGTATTGCTGAGCCAAATTTAGGGGCAATTATTGAAGAATCAATCTTAAAGCAAGCTTTGTTGCGTCGAATCTCATCAGAATCCAAAATAAGTTTATTTCCTCAAAGTGTAATAGATGAGGTGTGCCATTTAGAGCGGAGTATCAAGATCTCCGGCCAAAATACTGCCTGGGAAGGGCAGTTATTGATGATCGCTGACGGAGCTAACTCCCCTATGCGTCATAAGCTTAAGGTGGATGTAACCAGCTGGTCTTATGAGCAGCAAGCGTTGGTCGCAACGGTAAGTAGTGAGAAATCACATCAGAATACTGCTTTTCAAGTGTTTCATCCTGATGGCCCTTTGGCTTTTTTGCCATTATCTAATCTCAATCAATGTTCTATCGTTTGGTCAACTCATGCCGATAATGCGATGCGATTGAAATTACTTGATGATAATGAATTTAGCCGGGAATTGACTAAGGCATTTGGAGGTCAGCTAGGGCAAATAAAGGTAGTAAGCAGTCGCCATCAATTTCCTTTACAGATGAGACATGTCAAGCAATATGCAGGGCATCGCTGGTTATTGCTTGGTGATGCAGCCCACACTATTCATCCATTAGCCGGTCTTGGGTTAAATGTTGGCCTGGCTGATGTGAAAAGCTGGTTAACCTGTCTTGAAATGGGTAAAGATGAATTGATATCCAAAAAAGTATTAGGGGCATACCAAAGGGAACGCAAGCATTCTGTTTGGCAAATTATTTTGCTTATGGAGGGATTTAAAAGATTATTTGGAACCTCCGCATCTCCTGTTACCTCATTACGCAGTCTCGGATTGAGGGCATGCAATGAATTTATCCCGATTAAACGATTATTTATGCGCCAGGCTAGCGGTTTATAAGTAATTTTTCGCCAAAATAAGACCTTTTTATCAAAAAAGATATATTGCTTAATTTTTAGTTAATAATTCTTATGTATAATTTTTTCGCTAACCTAAAAAACTCTCCGAGGTTTTTAAATCACTTATTCTTATTTCTGAAGTTTTTTAGGTTGCCTATCATTCCTCAGAGGTTAAGCAATGAACAGATTAAAATTTTTTTCCAAATTTCACAATGCGTTACTTAAATTTGAATCCAGTATTTCTAATTTAAGCGATCCTCTGGTTGGATTTAAAATCAAGGAATTACAGACTAAAAAAATATTGGTTCGAGCTGATGGGCGTAGTTTAGATCATTTACACAAATTGGGTGGTTTGCCACAACGCGTTGACAGCGAGAAGCTGGAAAAGGTTCGTATTACCGATGTAGAAAGATACCAGAAATTTAATCTGAATCCATTTGGATGGGGTGCCTGTGCTTCTACAGAAGATTTACGACAATTCCTGGAAACCTATCCCGAATTAACCAAGCAAGCATGGGTTCATAAATTTTATGGCAGTTCAACTTCACTTCTTACTCTAAAGTCTGAAGTAGGAATAGGATGTGGTGAGCATGACGGGGAAAAAGAAGAACTGGTTGTCGATAGTGTCTCATTTGGACAAATCATCGCGTCTACTTGCCCAAAATACAGGGATAAATACCTTGATGGGGGAGTGGTTCCCAATGCTATGAAGGATTTTAACCCCAAGGTCCCAGAGACAATGAAACTTGGTGATTTCAGTTCGGAAAAAAGCACTTTGGAATGGTTATTGATAAATGATTGTGAGGAAGAGTTTGCCAAGCTTTGCAAAGAAGTATATGGAGATACTCCTCTTAAAATTTTGCTGAGGCGATTTGACGGAGATCAATATCTTGCAGACGCTGTTACTTATTATGTAAAGGAATCTTCATTATCCCCTAGAGTTTAATGCTCGATGAGGATTGTGGCCTTGGATTGACTGTCAATTCAACGCCATGATCCTTATTTATTTGTGCTTCAACATGGTGAGATGGATCTAAAATAAGCGGATTCATATGATGTACCTGGTCAAAGCGTATAGAACTGTTATTCCCAATCATTGATTCAACGCTACCATATCCCCATTCATTTCCAGTTAGAGCAAACGCATCTGAAGGATTAATAGCAGCAGGCAGATATTTTTCAATTTCCTCTTCACGAAACTCCAGAACATCGCGTGTGCTTCGATACACTTTGGTAGGGCCATCATAGTCTTCAAAAATTGAATCAAACTGTTCTTGCTGAATTTCATTAAAAATGGGAAATTCAATTTTTGCAATCCATGGAAATTTATGTTCACTTAACAGTTTTTTATAAGCACGTAAATAATAGGGAAAAATGATATGTTGTATATCGTAACCGCAATCAATTTTTGCAAAAAAACCCATTCCAACCGCAGTGGCTTTAAGCAAGGCCGCTTTTCCAGTTTCTTTTCCTGTTTGATTTACTGATGCCAGCAGTAGTGACACGTCTTCCAGTTGATAGCGAAAATAGGCTTCAGATAGGAAGATAATAGCGTTGGACTTGCTAAAACTGGGATAAAAACCACCTGATGAAAACCTTGCCAGATAAGGAAACCCCAAACGAATGCGAGCCATCAGCTTGTTAGTATCATACTCACCTAACTCCTTTTTAGCCTCATCAAATTGAATAGGTAAACCATCATGCAAATGGCTAAAGAGTGGTGAATCAATTATTTTTTGTACGGAGTCTAATAGAAATAAACGATAATGGAGGTAATTATTTTCAAAAGAGGGGCCTGCTAAAGAAAAAATACTCACTCTTATTGGTTTTCGATAGGGTAATAATGGATTGGTTAGTGGATAACCACCGGAGGCGGTAACCAGGCTATGCGAAGAAACAATTTTTTTACTGCCTGTTAATCTTTCTATTGGAGACAATAATTCAGGATGCCCTACAGGGATTTTCTCAAAATAGCCTGCTTCATTTGGGAACGGTAATCCATTTTGAAAATACCCGCTCTTATCTCCTGACACATTGACGGCTGTTACTTTAGTTAATGCCTCATTAATCGTTTCAGTGTCTGGAAGATATTTCTTATTAGCAAATACTCTGACGGAAGATTGCGTTTCTATCAACTCATCTATCTGAAATTTTTTATCGAGGCCACTGCCTTTTAATTGTGTTTCAAACCAAATTTTAGGGGGGATAGCTTTCATCGGTCTTGATGCACGTGTGAAAAATGAAAAAAATTTAGACCGCATGAGAAATCTCCCTTACAAATTTGGTATGCCAGCAGGTCAGCATTATTCTGTTAATAATTTGCACTAAAGATGGATCTTAAACAAAATCTAATTCTCTCTTTTTCATATGCAGAAAGGAGGTAGATTCTGTTAATTGCATAATTAAAACCATCTTTTGTCTTATTATATTTCATTGTGAGTCAAATTAAAACGCATGTTTTAAAATTGATAGTCGATTTATTTGCTAAATGTATTTGTTTTGCAATAATGCAATATATTGATGATTTGAATGGAGAGTTCATGTTTGGACGATTATGGCTGCGCCTCCCTGTAAACAAGCCAACTCTTGATTTATCAAAGATGGTTTTGGGTCGAATGCCTGCGGAGACTACCTTTGAATCTGTAAAGCGAGAGTTTGAACAGGAACTTCGTCGAGTTGGGTTGAAGCGATTTCAAGAAAACATCCATGCTGAGCAATTGATTTTGGAGCAATTATTAAAACAGCGGGAAGAGATGACAAAAAAAATTGATGAAAAATGTTTGCGCCCTGCGCTACAGCGATCTGAAAACGGATACGATGTAACAGGATTATATTGGAGCAGGATGCAAGGGGAGCTGTCAAAAATTCAGTCTAAAAAAGAACGTGTTGAGTTGGATGAAACGATCGATTGGTTATATGCTCGTCGCCGTTTTTTAAAGGAGCAGAATAATCTGTCTTTAAATAAAGAACCAGCTCACTCTGCTTCCCCCGCACTTTAGCGTGCAAATTCTTTGCGGCAAAAACTTACTTTATCTAAAGTTGACTCTTGTCCGCTCTCTTTAAAACGTGCTTCAATCGTTCTATAACGCTTAAGGCCACCCTCGCGGTTGGCTATTTGTATATTTAATCCTGGTCTGGCATTCAATTCCAGCATTAATGGACCATGTTCTTTATCAAGTACAATATCAACTCCAAGATAACCCAAACCAGTTAGCTCATAGCAACTGGAGGCTATTTCAAGAATTTGATTCCAATAGGGTACTTCGATGCCTACAATGGGATTTAACGTGTCCGGATGGTAGTCTATGGTATCATTTTGAAACACACCACCAAGAGTTTTTCCTGTCGCAAGATCAACGCCTACACCAATTGCTCCTTGATGCAAGTTGGCTTTTCCACCGGATAAACGGGTGGGAAGTCTTACCATGGCCATTGCCGGATAGCCCAGTAAAGTAATAATACGTATATCGGGTATGCCTTCATAACTGACCTCTGCAAACACGGGGTCGACGACTACTCGTTTTTCAATGATGGCATAGTCTGAGGAGCCACCAAGGCTATAAGCCCCTGATAGCAAGCAAGATAAGTGGTAACTCAGTTCTTGCACTGTTGTAAGCTTGCCATTAATTTGTCGATATCGACCGTAAACTTTGTCCTTAAATACCAGTATACCATCACCACCAGAACCTCTGGCTGGTTTTACCACGAAATCATTATAGCTGGCAAATCGGGTTTCTATTGATTTGATTTGTTGCTCAGTTTCAATGATGTCATATAACGCAGGAACTGCAATTCCAGCTTTTAAAGCCAGTTTTTTGGTTTTGAGCTTGTCATCAACCAAAGGAAATAACTTTCTTGGATTGTATCGTAATACAAAATCCGTATTCCGCTGGTTAATGCTTAAAACCCCATGATTTTTCAGGCGCCTAAACAGGTTAATCATTTCATCGCACTCGCAAGTGATTTAAAGCGTTTTAATTCGACTAAACGATAGCCACGATATTGACCGAACCATAAAATCAAGGACAAAAGCACCAAAAGTAATTCGGGAAAGGCAAAGATCAAATATTGTAAGGGCTCATAACTCATTGCCCCATATGAAATAACTGCTGCAGCAAGACTGCCAATTCCTGATTTTATTGCTTCGGAAGCCCCTCTTTCATCCCATGTGATGCACATGCGTTCGATAGTCATGGTTAAGATGACCATAGGGAATAATGCGACAGACATACCGGTATCAAGACTAAGATTTTGGCATAGAACACTGATAAAGATCATTAATAGAATCACTACAGTGAGAATGGCTGCAAGTCTTGGGACTAACAGTAGTCTTAATTGATCCAGATAAAATCGGGCTAATAGTCCGAAAGAAATAATAATGACAAATAAAGTAATGCCCCATGCTACATGAGTCTCTCTAAAGGCCAGGGCGATCAAGACGGGCATAAACGTACCAAAAGTTTTAATGCCTATAAAATTACGCAATATTAAAATGATGAATGCTCCAATAGGAACAGTTAGCAAGATTTTATAGATCCCTTGTACATTGACAGGTAGCTGGAGTAAGGAGAAGCGCAAGAGTTGCGAGTCTTCTAGCCCTCTTGATTTGGCCACACTTAAGGCATTAATGGGTGTTGGCGATACAGTTAATGAAAATTGAGCTCTATTACCCCCAACAACATTAAATAGAGGGCCATTCCCATATTGCCAAATCAGAAACTCTTTTGGCAAGCCGGCACTGCCAGTTTTGGGGTTAATGTAAATCCAGTTTTTTCCATTAAACACAGCGAGCAGGGATTTTAAATCGGCCTTTTTTTGTTGGTTTAGATAAATCCCCTGGACTGTAATGGCCGGAATCTTTGATTGATTGAGAATCAAAATGGTGGCATTGATAATATTGTCATCATTGAATTCGTTCCCAACTAAAAGCTTCGCATTACCATCTCTTTTGTTTAACTCTTTAATAGTGCTTTGGGCAAATGTTTGAATGTCTGCTGATGTTGATCTCACTTGATTGGTAATCGTTTCAACGGCCGATTTTTGACTGTCATTCAGAGGTTGTGATTTAGTTACCGAAGGTTTAGGCAAAGAAGACTCATCACTGTCCGTTTGGCGGAAGATTGCTCTATAATAAAGTGATTGAGGACCATTACCACGCCTTATAGACCATACAGTTTCTCTATTGGATCCGTTTAAATTGGTGGTGACACCATAATTTCTGGACACAAAATATTCATCGAGAATGGCAAAATTGGGGGGCAGGTAAGGGATATTAAAGCTTGCTTTTATCGGCGTATTTCTATCAGCGGTAAAACGTAGATTGGATTCAACCATCCAACTATTGATCGTTTCCGTATCGGTCAGAGGGACATCCAGAACGATATGTCTATATAAAAAAATACCTGATCCTAAAAGCAATAGAGTGAGGATCAAACCATAAACATGACGTTTGTTATTTTTCATTGTTCACTGGGCTCTTGGATTTAGTTGTGAAAGTAAGGGCAGGGTCAACGGCCCCATTAAAATCAATAATGGCATCTCTTCCCAACAATAAAGGGTAAAGGAATCGTTTCCTGTTGGTTAAGTTCACTTTAATTGTTCTGACTTTATCACCAAGCTTGATATTAAGTAAGACTACCGGTCGCTTAATGGGAGTTGTTCTTAATAACCCTGGATTGGTCTCACTTGACCTTACTTTAATCTTTACTTTGCCGACATACTCTCCTTCAAATGAGTAATCACCGGTTTTGGTTGGAACGGTAAAACGTAAATAAGGAATGCCTTTTTTTTCAATTTCTGTGATATTCACGGCATGTAATGATGCTGATTTAGCGCCAGTATCAAGCTTTGCAGATAAAGTGAGGTTTTGATCGATTAATGTGGCTTTCTCTACGTAGCCATAGATTTGAGCTTCACTGTTTGCCATAAGAGATCCTGTCAGTAGTGACATTAACATAAAGAGAACAAATTTTGATCTCATTTAATCCTCATATTGGGTTTTATTTTGGTGCAATATCGTAGCAGGTTTAAGGCATAAGTCACAGTCTGAGAGAGAATTTAATGCAATTTTTTTTATTTTTTTTAATAATTTTGCTAATAGGATGTGTTATTATGAAGGGTTTGAGGTCATTGTTGTATTTTTTTAACTCAGGATGAAAGTTTAATTGACATCAAGTCTAATTATGCATACAATAGGGCCCAATCTTAGCTGATAGCCCCATACCTATACATGCCTCATGCGAGTGATGAAAATCAGGCTTCCAAGCCTACTGATTTGGTCTTCATTTTAGCAATTGCTGGTCGTATCGACGCGCAAAGTAGAATTCTCGCTCAAAAACTCGATAAAAGTCGCAGTATCTATTATGCCTACGCTGTTATGGATTCCCTAAGTTCCTCGTACAGCATGTTCAAATATTTTTTTGATCTGTTTGCATCTCCTAATGATAACGATGCGATGCATGAATTCTTAAATTCTCCAGCCGGTCTTATTACCATTGCAGTTGAGTCAGTATTTTTAGTTACCTTTTCTGTTTTGGCCTGTCAATTTGAGAATGAAAAAGAAGATTACTATAAAAAATTTATTGCTAATGCCTGGCCATATTTTCGTGATGTCATGAAGGGCTTGAAAAATGCTTACAAAGGCTGGAGAAGCGCTGTTGTTGCATTCAGTTTAATTGGAGGAGTGGATGCAAAATTTCTTATTCTTCCAATGGGAGTGATTTTGGGGGTATTTGCTGCAGCCAACAGGTTTTGGATACGTAGCATGCTGGAAGATCGTAAAATAATGATGAGTGAGAATATAGCGCTTCTCATGGAGATAAAAAAATTAATTTCTTTATCTCATGAGGAAAGCTTTTCTTATTTTAAGCGAATCAGATACCAGACCATGCAAACTCGTAATTTCGCATTCTGGGCTGTTGCTGCAGGCGGACTTCTTGATGGTTTATATCTCTACGTTGGTGTATTGAGTCTGGCTGTATTGTCACCGCAGTTGCTTATGGCAATGGCGCTTATTTGTGCTTTTTATACAGTAGCTTGTGTTATTACCCGTATTTATGAGGAATATGATTTCCAGTTGAGATTATTAGTGACGCAAACCAAATGTCAATTGGCTTTAATTACCAAGGAGCTGGAAACCAATTACGCCAAATTACTCTTATTGCAAGACAAAATGGATCTGGACAAAGTTGATCAGGAAGAGCTCAAACGACTAAAAAGGTTAGTCCATAATTTGATAACCCGGTTTGACGACAGTCGTAAGTTATTATCCCAACAATCGAACCGCACATATTTATCATCTGCTTTGTTGGGTATGAAAAATGGATTATATGCTTATGGTGCGCTTGCAAGTGTTTTGTTTTTAGTGGGTTCTATTTTAGTAATGGCAGGTGTTTCTTTTCCTCCTGCCTTGCTTACCGCTTGTATTATTTTAGGTCTGGTATTAGTGCTCAGTTTCACTATTCATTCTTTGGTGAGTAATTATTGGCATCAGAAGAAGCAGGAAACTCAAAAGGAACGTCCATATGAGCGATTGATCGAATGGAAAAATAGTCTTAATGATGAATTTAATAAGACTGAGCTGTTGGCTCCTGAAGAATTTCATAAATTACTAAATGATGGATTGTCTTTAGATCCTTCACCGCAATTTTTCTTTCAAGAATGGTTTGAAGTTTTGCGTTCCTTATTTTCCGGATTTGGTAAGGGGCAAAAATTTATTGACTTTGCTGGGAATTCGTTACAGGAACTGGGCGAGGATGGCCATTATCGTGATACGCCTGTTATGTACGTCTTATCTGTCTTCAGTGCTTTATTGTTTGGGGTTACTCTGGCTTTAAGAGCTCTAGCCAAAGGATTGGGGCGAACTCCCTTGGCGCAGCAGGCCAAGCTGACGGAGGACAGCAAAGAAGCGTCGGTTAGCCCTGAGATAACGAAGGAAGTTATGCAGAAAACCGAAGAACAAAGGGAATCAATCCAATCTGAAAAAACTCGGACTGATTCCCCAGGGCATACGGATTCTCTGTCTTTATTCGGTATATTTGAAACCAAAACCAAAAGAAATCAACCCGACTCTCCTTCAATTCCTCATTCCAAAAGCGAGTCAGCATTAAATCAATTAATACCTAGTCAGAACAGTACAATTCTGGGTTTAGCTTAGGATCGTTATACATCTTAAATTGATGGTAAACTCTGAACGTACGTGTTTTAGCTCGTACCTCATTAAGTAATTCATCAAGACACAAAGCCAATTGATTTAATTGTTGCTGTATGATTTCCAGTTTTTGTGTGCAGGCAATTCTATGTTCTTCGCTCACATCCTGGCGTTTTGTTTGCAAGTCCATATGATAGGATTTCAGTGATAAAATAGATAGTCTGTCAATAATCATTCCAGGTGACTCGGAATTGACGGGGCAATGATTATGGTTTTCAGGTTCTAATGCTTTATATAGCCATTCATCCATTGCTTCCATGCGGTTATTCCGTTGTTGATTGTAGGCATCTATTTCCCGCTTGGCTTGGTAAACAAATTCAAAGCCCATATCATCTCGGCGTGCCTTGTCTTCTGCATGCCATAATTGGAAATTAAAAGCATGATTTTCTTCTACCAGTTGAAGGAATTGTTTATGTTGATACTCTATACCATTGGCTTTCCAGCGTATGATGCTCGTTTTATGAAGGGTAGTGATAGTTGATGGATCAAAACTTTCTTGCATGTCATATCCTGCAGATTAATTTGCATTGTACTTTAAGATGAGTTTAGCCTATGAAAATATACCTATTTCCATCACTTGAACTCGACTGTTTTGAACTATATCTCATGCATTGAGGCTCAATGCATTATGAGAGGCAGGTTCAATTGGTATTAGTTTAACCTGAATTCTGGAGTTGGATCTAGTTTCGGGTTTTTGAAATGCCTGGTGAATTGCTCAGGATAATATCCTAATCACCGAAATAGGTATTATAGATTTCCAAATAGGTCCCGTCTTTTTCTATTTGTAATAAAGCCTTATTGATTTTCATAATGAGAGGAGCATTATTTTTGAGGGCCAGTATTCCATAACCATCACCTATAGCCATTTTATCGCCCACAAATTTTAACTCAGTTGCAGAATTGCTCATCGCATATTTCGCTGCATTTGTGTTAAGAACAATGGCTTCAATTTTTTGGTTTGATAATGCGAGGGCCATGTCAGACAGTTTGGAAAATTGTACCAGGTCAAAATAATCCTGAAAATGTTCTGCAAGGAGGCTACCATACAACGTGTATTTTAAAGTGCCAACCTTTTTACCTTTCAGATCTGCTAAGCTATTGATGTCATTGTTAGCTTTCAGGGTTATCACCTGTGCATTGCTCGGTAAATAGGGAAGACTGAATATATAATTAGTGCCAACAGTGGATACGATTGGAGTAGGAGCCAGCATAATATCAAGCTTCCCTTGGTTAAGATTGGTATATAGCTGTTGAATATTCATGCCCTTGTATTGGCATTCCATTTCAATGATCTTGCAAATGGAATTCATCAAATCGATGTTAAATCCAAAATATGTCTCTCCTCCTCCTCCAGATCTTGATACAAATGGGGGCGCAAATTCCGGAACACCAATGATAAGTGGTTTTCCAAAGGTGTAAAAATTTAAAAACATCAAAAGAATGAACATGAATCGTTTCATGTTTTTAAGTCCATTTAGGATGTACTTAAAATTTAGGAGGAGCAATCGATTTTGTCAAATTAAAGTCAATATGTTTTTTAATTGATGCTTTTATTTGCTTTTTGCAAGCCAACGATCCAGAGCATTGGCAAAATTGGTTTTTTCTTTCGCGCTTAATGCAGAGGGGCCTCCTGTGCGCTCTCCAGCTGAACGCAATTGTTCATTGATGTCTCTAAGAGTTAGACGCTGTTTGATATTATTGGCTGTAAACAGTTCTCCTCTTGGACTCATTGCTAACCCTTGCTTAACTATTACTTCTGCTGCCAAAGGAATATCTGCTGTGATTACCAAATCTTTAGCTTTCATATGACTCGTAATATAATGATCTGCTCGGTCATAGCCTTTTTCTACAAGAACTGAGCGAATAAACGGTGAATTTGGATAAGTAAGGTAGGAATTAGCTACCAGGATAAGATTGGTATTGGTTCTTATGGCCGCGCGAAAGAGGATATCTTTTATCATTTTCGGGCAAGCATCGGCATCAATCCAGATCGTCATTTGCTATCCTAAAGTTTTCAAATCAATAGTTTAAGGGTATAGTAAAAATATTATCCTTTTAAATCCCTATTGGGGAAAGGATTATTTTAAGATGTTAGGGAAGTGTCGTAATGAAGCAGTTAATAAGTATAATAAAAGGACAAATTCAACAGCTCCCTATTCCCGATCTGAAACATTTGTTGTTAAGTCACCTTAAAGAAGATGCTCACGATTTAACAGAACTCTTTTGCCAACAAATCCCGGCTCAGAAAAATCAATTCTCGCTTAATCACTCAGTCCCATTTGGTTTACCGGCTTCGCTATCTGTACTCACAATCTTTTTGACTTATGCCCCCAATCTGCTTCACCGAGAGTTATCAGAGCAGTTGCTGACAATGTTAGATTCAATAAAAGAGACCGAAACCAGTGTTGATAATCAATTAGCAGAGAGATGCACGAGGCAATTGAATTATTATAGTGATGCAAAACCTGTCCTTATCGCGTTGAAAGAAAGAGGAGCCAAGGATTTAATTCAGATCTTGGAGCAAGCCGATGAGCGCAGTTTGTCAGCTTTTTCTCATCTGGCTAAAGATACCGATTTAAATGTTTTAATTGAAACCTTTTTAGTCAAAAACAATAAAGATTTGGATTTAGTCAATAGAAACCATTTGGTACAATTTTTACGTCAACCTGATTTGGCAGGATGGTTAACCCGTTTCCTTGATTCATTAACCGATGAATCTATCAATGCTCTCTCAATTCGATTGTTGTTGTCTTTGGTTTCTTCTGAGAAAGCGATTGAGAAACTGAAGGAGGCTAGAGTCTGCCTTGCTCAGTATCCTTTTTCCATAGATTTGCATGCCATGCGGGCTGTGTTTGATTTTTATCAGTATGAATTAAAAAGAGATTTATTTTCTCCTGAAAGCCATTTAGTCATGCAGTTGCTGCATGATTTATTAAAAAACACCAAATTAGACAAACAACAAGAGTTTTTTCAGGGCTTAAGTCAGGAAACTGTGCTTTTGATTATTGAGTATTGTATAGCGGAATATAACAAAACGACTGGGGAAGAGAAGCAGAACTGTAAAAACTTGCTTACCAGGTTATGTTCGGCTTTTTCTGATTCCAGCCAGGACTTTTTGGGGGAAATAAGAACAAAAATTAATCAACTGGATCTTTATCTCTTTGATACCCCTCAGCTATATCAGCTGGCATCCGATTTAATAACTAAATCATATAACTCAGGAAAGGAGCCGTTATCCAGTTATCCAATCGCTTTATTGTTATCCATGCCACAATTTGTCGGGGTTTGTACGCCTAAGGTTTTAAAACAATTAGTTGAAAGATACAGCTTGTATACCTTAACTCTGAATCAGAAGGACTATAAGCAAGACCTTTGTTTTAAAGAATATGCTCCATATTTTGATGAAATCAATGAGCATATGGCTCAGATTGAGCGTAATCTGTGTATTCATCCGGAAGCTCAGTCATTTTGGCTGGATAAAAAATACAGCTTATTGCAGTTTAGAGTTGAGATTAGTAAAAGTGCTTTGCTTCACCAAATGGAGTGTTTACTGGAGGCGAACAAGGGAGGAGATGAGCTACATAATAAGGGATTAGAGGTGTTATATCATTATTACGCCTTGAGTTATCCCAATTTACGTTCGGATTTATTCCTTAAAGTGGTAAATCATATTTATTCACGGTTTTTTATTAAGGGGAATAATGAAACCGAAGCTCGGAACGGGTTATTTCACTGGTTAAAACAAAGTTTTCCTCTAATTGATAAGTTGCCCAAAGAATTAGACAGAAAAAAAGAAATTTTTTTATATAACTCTGCCGGGAAGAAGATTGGATTTCTTGGTGAGTCTAATGCTGCAATGACTTTTGTTAATGAGGAAATCGTATTATTAGCTCGAACGGGCTCTATGGATATCAATGAGCCTTTATATGATCAAGAGGGTTTGGTTCTAGGGTATTTAACGGAAGAGAGTTGTTTAAGAAGCGAAAGTGCCATTCACAAAAATGCTGCCGCCTGGGTTTTAGCTGGTTTGTCCAAAAGTGATTTGGAAAGTTCCTCGTTTGGATTGGAGTCCCTGTTACATAATGTGTTATTCGAGAACGCGATAGGGGTTTTATATCAATGTGAATCCATTTGCCTTGATGCCAATAAGCGCATATGGCTGAATAATAAATTATTAAAAGAAATCCAAGAGGCTCCAGGAGAAATCCCTGCATCTGTTTTATATCCATTGCTCGATCATTTTGAGGATGAAACAGTATTTGAATTATTGGGCGTCATCAGGAATAAAAATAATGCGCTTGAGCTTTTTCATTATATTTTAAACCGAGACTCAAGGCGTTCTATTTTACTGAATGGCTTGTATGAATCTGATTTTCAAAGATTTTTGGAACATCAAGGCGCTGATGTTTGCTTGGCTGATTATTTGGTTAATTATTATGATAAACCCTGGTTTTCAGAAGTCTTACTACGATTTGCTTACCATGGTAAAAAATATAAAAAGCCAGATCTTCTAAGTAGCGCCTTGACTTTCATTACCAAGGAAATTTCTCAAGATAAGAAGCAAGAGACAATCTGTGATGCTGTACTGGATCGTTTAATAAATTCTGAAGCATGTGCCGCATTAGTGTTAAAGGAGTTTCTTGGTGATAGAACTCATAACTCCATTCAGAAGGTAAATAATCCGGAAATTGGCAAAGTAAGCCAATTTTTTGATAGGCGGCATATAGTGCCCCTTATTGCACAGTTAAATAAGACTTCTTATTGGGAGCAAAATGCGCAGTATAAATTGGCTTTACATATTTTGGCTAATCAACATGGACGCCTTTTTTCTGAAACTGATTTGAATCTCGATTCTCCTCAGGCCTGGCAAAGTAAAGAATTAAAAGAACTGGCCTGTTTTACCAGCAGGCATTTATCCAAAAAACGTCCTTTCGATAATAAACATGATATTGGATATCGTGTTTTAGGCGAGCTTCTTTTCAGGTGCGCCAATGCGGGGATAACGTCTTTATTTTACAAGCACAAAGCGTTGAATCGTGCAATAACCCGATTGTCAATCACAGAACCCTTTTTAGTCAGGATGGTGGATAAATTATGGATGCCTAAAGGAATCAGGGAACTTTATGGAAAATCTTTGTTTTTTAAGGGCTCCTGGTTTGATGATCAAGTCTTCTTGCAAAAGGAATTAAAAGACCATCATCCTCTGCTGGACTGGAGTCATTTTATTAAGCAAACCTGGAGTAAAAGAGATAAACAGAAGAAGTCACCCATAATATGTTCTTATTTGCTGAGTTATACAGGTAAGAAAAGCGTATTGTTGCATTTATTACAGGATTATTTTAATTCTTTTCAAGGAATGCCAGACTACATCAGGCCAGTCAGTCAATTATTGAGATTTTTCCCTCAACGCGATGTGTCCGCAGTCATATACGATGCGCTGGAAGCTGAAATGATAAAAAAACCTCAGTCATTAGACAGGCAAATTTTAAGTGACATGGCCTTTTATTATGGAAAACAGTTGGCCAGGAAGGACACAAGTTTCCCCCAGGCGGATATTAATTTATTAACGTATTGGGGGCAGAATAAACATTATTCTTTAGTAAAAAGAGGATGTGAACTATTAGTCAGGGATTGTGAGGATAAAGGAGTAAAAAAACGATTGATTAGTGCTGCCAAAGAAGCGGAAGTAGAACAGGATTTGAGTTCCAGTGTGCAAACATTTTATTTTGGGCTAATTAAATTTTTTAAAAGATTATGGCATTATGGCTTTAATGCGGAAAACAGCTCATCAAAAATTATAAAGTTTTGTGATGATCGCACCCCCGGCCCTACTCGTAAAAAAGCAGGGGATCTCATCAATGCACCGGTTGCAGAAAGCAGAACCAATTCTTTGCATTTAGGCTTTTCTGAAAGACGCAAGCAGTTAATTAGTCTTTTAGCTACTATTAAAAGTAGTCCGGCGCACTTCACACGAGTTGTTAATTATTCAGACAATACTCAAACATTCTTTGGAGAACAATCCAAACAGTCTATTGACTATAATACTCCTGCAATACCAAGTAACTTTGAAAGTATAATGTAGGATTGTCCTTATAGGGCATTTATACCTTAGCTCATATTTTATTAGCCAGGTGTTCTGAATGCATTAATCAACCCGATGCATGACTTATCAATGGAAGTCTTATACGAGTAGGGATATTATATGAGTGTTTTCTTAAATCGATGCCGATATTGATGATAGGTTTATTAGTGAAGATTTAATAATTTTTGGTTACATAAACACTATGGGGTGAATCATGAGAATTTTGCTCTCTTTTTATCTTTTATTGCTTTCAACAGGGCTTTTTGCAGAATCTACTTTTCCTGATGGTTGTCGGGCTGTTCCTGTACAAGGTCAATCAGTGACTTTAAAAGCCAAGAAAAATAAGCTGGTGTTTATTCACAATGTGACCAATTTGGATCTATGGATTACCCATCCAGTCACAGATCCTGGGGCCAGTGCTGGTTGGACAAGTCGATTACAGGCTGGTAAATGGTCAGCTTTGTTAGTGGACAAACCTGCCTTTATTTTAAATTGCATCGAATCAAGGCCAGGGCATGAACAACAGATACCTTGTGAAAATGCTATTGCCGTATGTCAATGGAAGGGGGTAAAAATACCGGCAAGCGATCAAGGTACTTTCTGGGTAGCAGAAGACCTCTCGTTAGCAGCGTTAACTGCAGCAGTTGGTGGAAGAGGCTTTGTATTGCCGGAGAAATAATTTATCGATGAATATCTTGGGGCATGGCTATGGATTCTATGCTGCAACCAATTATGTCAACTAAAAGTACAAATCAGGATGCTGCCCCCAGTGATCCTGAGTTTTTGGCAAATAACGGAATCAGTTTAGACCGCCACCATGCTCCTCAATCTTGAGCCCTAAAGGCAATTTAAAATTTTAATACTGAGTACTATGGATTGGAATTATGCAATCTAAAGCAAATTTTCGTTTTATTATGAGCAGGACTTCTTGCCTTGTAAGATTGGAAAAAGATGAATAAAAGGCGTTTTATACAGAATTCTCTGATAGTTGGCAGCATATTCTTGCTAGTTATAGTGATAAATGGTAGAACAGGACTTAAGAGGTTTTAGTTAGCATTAGGTTTGAAGAGAAAAATGGTGAAAAGTGAGTAAAAAATCCAAAGATCCCTTTTATAAGAGGGAACGCGAAAAATACGCCGAGCCAATTCCAAGCCGGGAATACATCATGGAAATCCTGGATGAATACGGCAGGCCAATGTCTCGCAGTAAACTGTTTGATAAATTGGATTTGAGCTCTGAGAGCCAGCAGGAGTCCTTGGGTTTTCGCTTGAAGGCTATGCTGCGTGATGGCCAAATCATGCAGGACAGGCGTGGACGCTTTTGTTTATTACAAAAAATTAATTTATTGCGTGGAACGGTTCAAGGCCATCCTGATGGTTTTGGATTTTTCATCCCGGATGATGGTTCTGAGGATATGGTGCTCTCTGCTAAAGAAATGAGGGCTGTCATGCATGGAGATCTGGTGCTTGCCTATCAATCTGGATTGGATAGAAGAGGAAGGCCAGAAGCTAAAATCCACGAAGTCCTGGAACATGCGAATACCACGGTTGTAGGCCGATTTTTTACTGATCATGGCGTGAATTTTGTCATTCCTGATAGCAAACGTCTGACTCAGGATATTTCAATTCCACAAGAATTCATTGGCGAGGCCAAAAATGGCCAAATAGTGCTGGTTGAGTTGATCGCATATCCTAACAAGCGTTCGCAAGCTATAGGCAGAGTAATCCATATTTTGGGTGAGCATATGGCTCCTGGCATGGAAATTCAAGTAGCAATCCATGCTCACGGCATTCCTTTCGAATGGCCAGATGATGTTCTTGCGGAAGTGGGTAAAATTCCACAACAGATTTCCGAGGAACAATTAAAGGGGCGAACCGATTTGCGTAATCTTCCTTTTGTGACCATTGACGGGGAAGATGCAAAAGATTTTGATGATGCTGTGTATTGTTACAAAAAGCCCAAAGGCGGCTTCCAATTGTATGTCGCTATCGCAGACGTCAGTCATTATGTGGCGAAGGATTCTGCTTTGGATCAAGAAGCAGCAAGGCGAGGAAATTCAGTTTATTTTCCCGGTAAAGTGGTGCCAATGCTACCAGAAGCCTTATCCAATGGCGTTTGCTCGTTAAATCCCCATGTTGACCGCTTATGTATGGTGGCTGAGTTATCGATTACCCAAGAAGGAAAAATATCCCGATCCCGCTTTTATCGGGCAGTGATTCATTCTCATGCTCGTTTGACCTACACGTCAGTTGGGGCATGGCTGGAACAAGGCAAGGCAGATGAAAAACATCAAGCCTTGTGGCCTATGCTTGAGTCTCTTTATGATTTATATCATATTCTGCTCGATACCCGTAGACTTAGAGGAGCAATGGATTTCGAGACTACGGAAACTCGTATCGAATTTGATGAAAATAAGAAAATAAAATGTATCGTGCCTGTAATACGTAATGACGCTCATAAATTAATTGAAGAATGCATGCTGGCAGCGAATGTTGCAACAGCAAGATTTTTAGAAAAGGCTGAAATTCCTACTTTATACCGAGTTCATGCGGCTCCTGAAGAGGATAAAATTACTGCATTGAGGCAGTTTTTAGGGGAGCTGGGATTGTCATTGGGAGGGGGGAGAAAACCTGGACCCAAGGATTTTCAGCGTACCATGAACATGATTGGTGACCGACCAGAGAAGCATCTTATTGAAACGGTAATGCTGCGTTCTTTAAAACAGGCTCAGTACGTTGAATCGAATGAAGGTCATTTTGGTTTGGCCTATTCCGCTTACACGCATTTTACATCACCAATCAGAAGATTTCCTGATCTATTAATTCACAGAGCAATAGGGCATTTATTGGATAATCATCCTGTTTATGAGTTTGAATATAGCCATGAAGATATGAATCGTTTGGGTAAACATTCCTCGATGACGGAGCGCCGTGCTGATGAAGCGACCCGGGAAGTGATTACCTGGTTAAAGTGCGAGTATATGCAAGACAAATTGGGGCAGGTATTTAAGGGTCGAATATCCGCTGTGACCAGCTTTGGTATTTTTGTGGAACTTGATGAAATTTATGTAGAAGGCTTGGTTCATGTCACTTCTTTAAAAAACGATTATTATACGTTTGACTCTGCAAAACATCGTTTAATAGGGGCTCGCGGCGGTCAGGTTTATCGTTTGGGAGATAAAATGACTGTGTTGGTAGCTCGTGTTGATTTAAACGAACGTAAAATAGATTTTGAGCCTGTCGAGGATGAAGTTTGTAATGAATGAGCAGTATGTTTACGGGTTGCATGCAGTTTCTGCATTATTAGCAAACCCGCATCGAATGATCAAAAAACTCTTTGTTAATCAAGATAGAATAGATAAAAGACTTCATGAGTTTTTGGTCAAGGCAGAGAACGCCCATGTCCCCATCGAAAAGCTAAGCGCGCAAAAAATGAATCAGCAGTTTTCAGAGTTTACGCATCAGGGCGTTGTTGCACTCGCTTCGGCATTAGCCGAATACGGTGAAAGTGATTTGGTTACTTTATTAGAAAAAAGTAAAAAGCCTGTGCTGATTCTTATTCTGGATGGAATTACAGATCCCCATAATTTAGGCGCTTGTTTGCGGTCGGCTGATGCAACCGGTGTTGATTTTGTTGTGATTCCTAAAGATAAAAGTGCGAGTATTACTCCCGTGGTCAGTAAAGTGGCTTGTGGCGCTGCTGAATCAATTCCTTTGGTGAGAGTAACTAATTTAGCAAGAGCTATGGACATCTTAAAACAACAAGGGGTCTGGATCTTTGGAGCAGCTGGCGAAGCAGAGAATTTACTTTATGCAATGGATTGTTCTGGAAACATCGCTCTTGTAATGGGAGCAGAAGGAACCGGGTTAAGAAGATTGACCCGCGAGCATTGCGATGGATTGTTTTCTTTGCCTATGATGGGAAGTGTAGAGAGTTTAAATGTGTCAGTGGCGACTGGTGTTTCATTGTATGAAGTAATTAGGCAAAGAGGGCAATTTCGTGAGTGAATTAAAAATCAAAGCAGCCAAAGCAGCTATAGCTTATATTGAAGATGATATGGTTATAGGTGTTGGAACAGGCTCTACAGTTAATTTTTTTATAAAAGAACTGGCAGCAATCAAACATAAGATAGAGGCTTGTGTAGCCAGTTCAAAAGCAACCGAGGCATTGCTTCGGGCAGAAGGTATCCCTGTAATTGATTTAAATTCAGTACAGGATTTACCTATCTATGTTGATGGCGCTGATGAAGTCAATGAACGCGGTGAAATGATAAAGGGGGGCGGAGGAGCTCTGACTCGAGAGAAAATTGTAGCGAATGTAGCCACACAATTTATTTGTATTGTCGATGAATCCAAGGTTGTAAAACGTTTAGGGGAATTTCCCGTTGCTGTGGAAGTCATTCCAATGGCCCGTAGTTTTGTTGCACGACAAATTGTTAAATTAGGGGGAGACCCTGAATACAGAGAAGGTTTCGTTACTGATAATGGTAATATTATTCTGGATGTGTTTAATCTGAGTTTCTCAACACCTATGGCCTTGGAAGACAGTCTTAATGTAATCCCGGGTGTCGTTGAAAATGGAGTGTTTGCCAAACGTTTGGCAGATAAAGTGTTAGTGGCTTCAGCAAGTGGTGTGAATAATTTAAAATAGTCGACTTGTATACGTTCATATCTCAAAACATTAATTACCAATAATTTTATAGGTTCCTCAAAAATGGATACGCACAAGGTTTTTGTAAATCGAATTATAAATATGAGAAAAATTAAACTGATTGGTTTGGACATGGACCATACCCTCATCCGATATAATTCGAAAAATTTTGAATCCTTAGTTTATGATCTCGTCAAAGAAAGACTGGCAGAAAGCTTTCACTATCCTGAGGAAATTAAAAAATTCAAATTTAATTTTGATGATGCCATTCGTGGCTTGGTGATTGACAGTAAGAATGGCAATATTTTAAAACTGAGCCGGTATGGTGCCATTAGATTGAGTTACCATGGCACGAAACAGATCAGTTTTAGCGATCAGAAAAAAATTTACAGAAGTATTTATGTTGACCTGGGTGATCCGAATTACATGGCAATTGATACTTCTTTTTCTATAGCATTTTGCATCCTGTATGGCCAGCTGGTTGATTTAAAAGATACCAATCCCGATAAAATGCCAAGCTATCAAGCCATAGCACAAGACGTGCAATATTGTGTGGATAAAGTTCACTCGGATGGTACTCTGAAAAACATAATTATTAAAAATTTGAAAAAATATGTGATAAGAGAAAAGGAAGTTGTTGAAGGGCTGAAGCATTTTATTCGCTATGGGAAAAAGATATTTATTCTGACCAATTCAGAATATTCTTATTCTAAATTGTTGTTGGATTATGCCTTGTCCCCATTCCTGGATAAAGGGGAGCACTGGCAAGGTTTATTTGAGTTTGTTATCACCTTGGCAAATAAACCCCGTTTCTTTTATGATAACTTACGATTTTTATCAGTTAATCCTGAAAACGGGACGATGACTAATGTCCATGGCCCAATAGTTCCTGGTGTATACCAAGGAGGTAATGCCAAAAAATTTACTGAAGATCTCGGGGTCGGTGGAGATGAAATTCTCTATATAGGGGATCATATTTACGGTGATATATTACGATTGAAAAAAGATTGTAATTGGCGTACTGCTTTGGTTGTTGAAGAATTAGGTGAAGAAATTGCATCCCAAATAAGGGCTTTGCCAATTGAAAAGAAAATTGGTGAAGCCATGGCTATTAAAAAAGAGTTAGAGCAGAAATACGTCGATCTTTGCACAAGAAGTATTGACGAAAGCTCTCAACAGTATGATCAGGAAATTCATGACTTGCAATTGCAAATATCCACTGTTGACTTACAAATTTCAAGATTGTTACAAGAACAAAACAGTTTCTATAATCCCAAGTGGGAAAGAGTTTTTCGCGCTGGGGCGGAAGAGAGCTACTTCGCCTACCAAGTTGATAGATTCGCCTGTATCTACATGGAAAAATTATCCGATTTACTCGAGCATTCACCAATGACCTATTTTCGTGCCAACAGGCGATTGTTAGCTCACGATATAGATATTTGATTTTTTCTATTAATCAGGTACCGGGATCGGACGAGGGGGAGTGCTATTCATCTCCAGCAAAGTCTATTGCAATTTGTATAGGGAAGGTAGCCTGATAATTTTGTAATTTTCTATACTTAATATTCTCTTAATTTAAACTTTGTACAATATCGAGTCATTTCAAATTAAGAGAAATAGTAAGGAAATACAATGCCTAAAGTTATTATTTTTACCGATTTTGATGGTACTGTAACCGGAAAAAGCGGTAATGAAACTGTATTTACCGAGTTTTATCAATCACTGTTACAAGGCTATAAAAAGGATGTAGAGCAAGATTACAAAAACACTCCAATGAAAGATCCAATTGAAGCTCAGGCTTTATTCGAAGCAAAATATGGAAAATACAACGAAAATTTTGATCATGACCAGCAGGATGTTGATTTCCTGATGAGTCCTGAAGCAGTGGCGTTTTTCCATGAAGTACTAAAAAATGATGATGTGACTGTCAATATTGTCACCAAAAATCGAGCTGAATACATTAAAGCAGTTTTCAAATATCAAGGTTTTTCTGATGAAGAAATCAGCAAGTTAACCATTCTGGAGTCGGGGTATAAATTTAATGATGTCAATTCCCGGCTTAATCACCCAACAGAGAGGGCCAACCGGGTTTATATCCTTGATGATAGCCCGACAGACTATGCTGAGATGCTGCGTGCAGTAAAAGGTAAAGGATACAATGAGGAGGAAATTCGTGGGTATCGTAAAAATCCCGGGGAGTTTGAATGGTCTCAATATTTAGAAGATGTTAGGGAAATGTTCCCGCCTAAAGAGAACTCTCCTGAAGAGGTTCAATTACCAGATGAGCAAGGGGATGAGGTTTCTATCGGTGAAGAGACCCCTGTTTTACTTCAAGAGGATAATTTATCCCGGCGTGAAGAAACGGCTACTGTCTTATCTAACCAACCGGTTCCGTCTTCTGATTTTCGTACCCTAAAGATTATGGGCGCTTTTGCAGGCATTGGCTTTGGTTTTGGCTTTGCTTTAGGTGTTACATTGGTTGCTACCGGAGTTTTTGCTCCTTCAGGTGTTGGTCTTTTAGGAGCTTTGACTTTAGGTGCTATAAGTGGTACTGGCACTGCTGCACTATCAAGTGCTATTGGATTTGTAGTTGCTGAAGGAACAGAAATTACATCAGAGTCCGTAAGCGAAGAGGCTGTTCCTGCTGTTAAGCAAAGCAGCCATGAGGCTATGCGGGGTTTGGGTGGTTCTCAATTGCTGAGCACAAACAATATTCATCCGGTTGGTCATTTCCCAAGCATTCTATCAAGAAGAACTCCCACGAAAGGTAAAGAAGAGCAATGCCAAGAAGAATACGTATTGACTAATCCACTCCATAATTCATAGCATTTCTATTTCGTTGGATAAATAATGATTAAAAAATCGTTATTTATCCGGCCATTCCAGAATTGTTCAATTACAGATCAATGTAGTCAGAAATTTTTAAAATGCTTGCTATTAGAGTAAAATAGTTTGTAATCAATTTAATTCAGGGTTTTTCAACAAAATGAACCAATTGCCCAATTGTCCTAAATGTCTTTCTGAATACTGTTATGAGGACGGTGACGTATTAATTTGCCCTGAGTGTACGCATGAATGGCCAAAAAACAGTAATAACAATGACGAAGAGTCTGCGAAAATTATCAAAGATGCCAATGGTAACCTGTTGCAAAATGGAGATACGATAACGGTCGTCAAGGATTTAAAAATAAAGGGCTCTTCTCAAGTGATAAAGGTAGGAACTAAAGTAAAAAATATCCGTCTGGTTGACGGCGATCATGACATTGACTGCAGGATCGACGGGATAGGCGCCATGAAATTAAAATCACAATTTGTAAAAAAAATTTAATAGGGAACTTCGTTGATTTTTCAATTTGTAATTTTTAACTGGATTAATTCTATTTCTTAAGATTTTCTTAAGGTTCGCACATTATACTTCTCTCGTAGTTAAGAGGGAGCAGTGATGCGTGTATTAATTGTTGAGGACAGTGCTTTTAATGCCTTTTGTTTGCGCCGATTGTTGGAGTCGGTTGTTGCATCAATTTCAGTGACTATTGTCAATAATAGTCAAGCCGCATTATCCTTTGTCAATAACTATTGCCCCGATATCGTCATTGTTGATGGTGATCTGGGTGCCAGCCCTGATGAAATGAACTGCAACGGTCCCGAGCTTGCAGGAATTTTATTGCAAAAATACCCGCAACTTCCTATTGTAGCCTGGTCTGATTCCGATGCTATGCGAGAAAACTTTATTAAAGTGTTTAAGAGTCATGGCCTGTTTTTGAATGAGTATAATACTTGGCCCAAAGTCATTGGTTTGGAACGTATTCATAAAACGTGGTCTTATTATTTTGGTGAGTTTATAGGTGGTCAAAATCCTTCCTTTGCGAGTCAAACTTCTATTAATTATTATTAAATCCAATAAATTAAACGCTTTTATGCGCTTCAATGCGCATCATCCCAGTTAGAACCTGTGCCAATAGACACAACAAGAGGTACAGATAATTTTACAGTTTGTTCCATGAGCTTGTGGATAATGGCGCGACATTCTTCAACCGCTTCCTTTCGGACTTCAAAAACCAATTCATCATGTACCTGCATGATCATCTTTGCAGAGGGGTTCTTTTGCGAATGCTCCCAACTGGAAATAGCCAGCATGGTTTTTTTTATAATGTCAGCTGCGGTTCCTTGCATTGGCCCGTTGATGGCAGTGCGCTCAGCTGCTTTTTGTCTCATTAGGTTGCGTGAATTAATTTCAGGCAAGTAGAGACGACGGCCAAACAAGGTTTCAACATAACCAAGTTGATGCGCTTGTTTGCGAGTACGCTCCATGTATTCAAGTACCTTAGGATAACGGCGGAAGTAAGTATCAATATAATGTTGAGCATCCTGACGCTCCACACCAATTTGTTTTGCCAGTCCAAAGGCAGACATACCATATATCAAACCAAAGTTCACTGCCTTGGCACGCCTTCGTTGTTCTTTGGACACAGCATCCAAATTCGTTTGAAAGATTTCACTCGCCGTTGCGGCATGGATGTCCCAGCCATTAGCAAAAGCTCGTAAAAGGTTATCATCTTGAGATAAATGCGCCATTATCCTTAACTCGATTTGCGAGTAATCAGCCGCCATGATAAGACTTCCTTCTGGTGCTATGAAGGCAGTTCGAATCAACCTTCCTTCTTCACTCCGTATAGGGATATTTTGTAAGTTAGGATCACTGGAAGATAATCGGCCTGTTGCTGCTACCGCTTGATTATAGGATGTGTGCACTCTATGTGTTTTGGGGTTGATTCTTTTGGGTAAGGCATCAATATAGGTACTGACCAATTTTGATAAGCTTCGGTATTCCAGAATTACAGCAGGAAGGCGATAATCAAAAGCCAATTCCTGTAAAACAGATTCTGCGGTCGAAGGCTGTCCCGTGGGGGTTTTCGCTACAACAGGCAGTTTTTGTTCATCAAATAGTATTTCTTGTAATTGTTTTGGGGAATTGAGATTGAATGCTTTTCCAGCGAGTTGAACTGCTTCCTGTTCCAGAGATTTCATTTGTTCTTTCAAACGACTTCCGTGCTTTTCCAGAATGACTGGGTCGATGAGAACGCCGTGCATTTCCATGTCTGCGAGAACAGTGAGTAAAGGTATCTCGATATCATGCAACACGTTACGCAATGACTCATCCAGCATGGGGTACAGCTTATGGTGTAATCGCAAAGTAATGTCAGCGTCTTCGGCTGCATAGATCCCGGCCTTCACTACTGGAATTTGGTCAAAACGGAGCTGTTTGGCTCCCTTTCCCGCAACATCCTCATAACTTATTGTTTTATAACCCAGATATTTTAAAGCTAGAGAATCCATATCATGTCTGCCTGCACCACTATTGAGCACATAGGATTCCAGCATGGTGTCGTACCCAATGCCTTTTAAGGTAATGCCATAATTTTTAAGGACACTGTAATCATATTTAATGTTTTGCCCTATTTTTCCTATAGCTGGATTTTCCAAAATAGGCTTTAAAGCAGTTAAAACTTCTTCTTTTACTAACTGTGTACTGCCATCAGTATGAGCAAGGGGAATATAAGATGCATTTTCTTCCTCAACTGCTAAAGAGATGCCTACCAATTCAGCTTGCATGACATCAAGGTTGGTTGTTTCCGTGTCGATGCAAAATTGTTGACTTTGCTCTAGCTTATTAAGCCAATGATTTAACTGTTTATGAGTCGTTATTATTTCATAGGATTTATTATTGCTGGCATCCATTTCTTTGGGTGATTTTTGATTCTCTTCTTCCTGTAGTAACTCTTTAAGCCATGACTTAAATTCTAATTCACGAGTTAATTTAATTAATTGCTCGCTATCAGCCGGTTTGGGCATCAATTGGTTTAAATTTAAGGGCAAATCCAAATCAGTTTTGATAGTGACCAATTTTTTTGAGAGTGGCAAATGAGGGATGCTGGCACGCAAATATTCACCAATTTTGCCGCCAATTTCGTTGGCGTGTGCAAGCAAATTATCAAGCGTTTGATACTCTGTCAGCCATTTTACAGCTGTTTTGGGACCGCATTTCTCTACTCCCGGAATATTATCTACACTATCTCCAATGAGAGTGAGGTAATCAATGATTTGCTCAGGTGTTACACCAAATTTTGCTTTGACACCATCAATATCCATACTGTAATTACTCATTGTATTAATGAGGGAGACATGTTCATTGACCAATTGTGCCATGTCTTTATCACCGGTTGATATAACAACTGGTATGCCTTGCTCTGTGGCTTGTTTTGCCAAAGTGCCAATCACATCATCTGCTTCGACTCCATCGATGATAAGCAAGGGCAATCCCATTGCTTGCAGTAACTGGATTAGCGGTTGAAACTGAGAGCTTAATTCTTGAGGCATTGGTGGTCTGTGTGCCTTGTATTCTGGATACCATTCATCTCGGAATGTTTTCCCTTTGGCATCAAAGACAACGGCTATTTCTTCTGGTTGATAATCTTTGATTATTTTTTTAATCATATTGGCAACTCCATAAATGGCGCCTGTAGGCTGGCCTTTGGAGTTTGTCAATGGTGGAAGGGCATGAAACGCTCTAAAGAAATAGGAAGATCCGTCTATTAGAATCAGAGGCGGTTTCATAGTTACTCTACCTCTTTTGCTTTAATATCAAGTTTTTTGTTAATTACAGCCACTTGCTCGGTAAGTGATTTAATGTTTTTTCGTATTAATGGGATACGATTCACTGACAGTTCGTGCTTAATCGCAACATCTTTAGGTTTTGCCGGATTACCAAGATATACCGTCCCTTTTTTTAAGTGTTTGTGTGGAGGAACTCCTGTACGTGCGCCTAATATGACCTCATCCTCGATGTGAACATGGTCACTCACTCCCACGTTGGCTGCAAAGATGACATTGTTTCCGGTAGTGGTACTGCCGGCAATGCCAGTAAAAGCGCAAATAATATTATGCTTGCCTAATTTGACTGAGTGAGCGATTTGTACCAAATTATCAATTTTTGTACCTTCACCTATCACTGTAGCACCTAATGTGGCCTTATCTATCGCTGTGTTGGCTCCAATTTCGACATTATTTTCAATTACCACATATCCCGAATGAGGTACTTTGAGATGTTGGCCATCAACAAAAGTATACCCAAAGCCATCAGAACCTATTACTGTAGAGGCATGGATAGTGACATTCGAACCGATACGGCAATTATCATAAATAGTGACTTGGGGGTGAATGGTTGTGTGATCTCCAATGACCACATTATGGCCGATATGAATATGGCTTTTGAGCACCGAGTGGTTGCCTATAATACTTCCTGATTCAATGACTACGAATGGCCCAACATAAACTTCATCACCTAATTGTACTTCTGCACCTATTACAGCAGTGGGGTGTACCCCCGGAGATATTCTCCTTGGGGGATAAAAATGGTTGAGTAAGGCAATAAATGCTTTAAAAGGGTTTTTTACCTGAATTAATGGCTTTGGGGAATCGATAGTACCTTGACCAATAAGAATAGCTGCTGCTTCAGAGTTTTCAGCAAGTTTGATATTGTCTTCACCTTCGGCGAAAACTAAAGATCCGGGAAGTATATTATCTATGGGTGATAGTGTGGAAACAGTGATGGCATCATTGCCAATAACCATACCTTGAACAAGGTTTGCTATATCACGAAGAGAAGAATTCATTGGTTTACCTTTCAATTCCGCAAAATAGAGCGATTATATACCTCTTATGGTCCATTTTCGAGTGAATTATCCTCGATTCAGATGGCTTTCAGATTAATAATTTTTCTTATCATGATCCTGCTATTCTGGTGAGCCAGATGAATTGTCAACGCACCCTAGAAAAATGAGATTAATTAGGGTATAAAATCAAATAACTTCTATTAAAATCAGTTCATTAAAGAGCCTGAATCAAGAGGGCTGATTTGTAATCAAAAGGATGGGATATGCTGAAAAAAATATTGCTCACCGGATTATGTGTTTTGTTTAGTATGAATCTTTCCGCTTCAGAACCCATTTATGACGAAGAAATTCCCTTACTTTGGTCCTCTATTATTACAGTGAGTGGAGGACCTTCTTGGGCAACACCTGGACAAAATCAGTATATTTATCCAATGTCTCCAGTCTATATTAATAATTTCAATCCCAATTTACCGCCAAATTATTATCTTTATTTTACCCATGATTCTCCGACGACTATTTTAGCCAATGGCGAGATATTCTTTGGGCTGCAGCGTGCGATCAATCCCCAAATGATTGGTCAATTGGGTTTAGGGGTAGCGGGAGTAAGCGATGCCAAGGTTACTGGTGATGTCAACCTGAATGGCCTCCTTAATGTCTATACGTATGACTATAAAGTGAATCACGCACGAGTAGAGCTAAAAGGCAAACTGATAGGAAGTGCATTTACACCCGTGCAACCTTATCTGAGCGGTAGTTTTGGAATAGCATTTAATAATGCCCATGATTACAGGACTCTTTCTATCAATCAATTCCTGTTTCCTGCACCATGGTTTGCGTCAAACACCACTTATGCTTTTGCTTACAGTGTGGGGGCCGGTGTTCAAAAAATGTTAAATCGTAACTGGCAGGTCGGTGTAGGATATGAGTTCGCAGACTTAGGGAAAAGTTATTTGGGTGGTGATGGAGTTAATATTACCAAAGGGCCACGATTGACCCATTTATATAATAATCAATTGCTGTTTAGCGTAAGCTATTTATATTCTTAACTAATGTATTTGCGCAGAACTAAAGCGGCATTTGCTCCACCGAAAGCGAAATGGTTGGATAAAGCAATATCAATGGTTTTTTCTCGCGCAGCATTAGGCACATAATCCAGATCACAGGCTGGGTCTGGGGTATGCAGGTTAATAGTTGGTAACAGCGTGTTTTTTTGCAAGCTTAGTGTTGTTGCAATGATTTCCATTGCTCCTGCTGCCCCAATCGCATGTCCTGTCATGGCTTTTTGAGCAGTAATCGGGATGTCATAGGCTCTTTTACCGAAAACCATTTTAATCGTTTCTGTTTCTGTGCTGTCATTGAGCTGGGTTCCTGTCCCATGTGCGTTGATGTAATGGACATCGTTAATTGATAATTTGGCATCATTTAAAGCAGCAACAATAGCTCTTGCTTGTCCTTGTGAGTTTGGCGCTGTGACATGGAATGCATCACAACTTGCGCCATAGCCAATGATTTCTCCGAGAATTTGTGCTCCCCTTGCTTTTGCTTGTTGTAGCTCTTCAAGAATTAATATCCCAGCCCCATCCGCCATAACCATTCCATCCCGATTGAGATCAAACGGTCTGCTGGCTTGTGAGGGATTTTCATTGTTAGTTGACATTACTCTAAGCTTACACCAGGCAGCCATAACCGATTCCCAGACTAAAGATTCTGTTCCTCCGCAAAGAGCTGTGGTCAAATTGCCATGGGCAATTTGTTGGTAAGCCATGCCTATCGCTTCCCCGGATGAAACACAGGCATTGGAAATGGTTGAGTTTGGTCCACCTATGCCAAAAGCAATTGCGATATGATTGGCGATTGAATTGGGCATCCCCCTAATCACGCTAAGAGGGGGGATTTTCTTCCAGCTGTCTGTAAAGAATAACCTGTAACCTGCTTCCAGTTCAGGTTGACCGCCAATGCTTGTGCCTATAAAGGTGCCTGCTGCATTGAGCTCAGCTTGCTCAAGCCCTGCTTTCTCGATGGCATGATGTGCGCAAAATAATGCATACTGAGCAGCGCGAGGATAACGTTTGCTTTTGTTGAATTCGGGGAGATGGTCGAGAGATAAGTCTGTAATCTCACCTGCTATTTGGGTCGAATAGGGGGATGGATCATAAGATTGGATGCGTTTAATTCCGCATTGACCTTGAGATGCAGCAAGCCAAAATTTATCAATTCCCGATCCTATGGATGACGTTATTTCCATACCAGTAATAACAACCCTTTTTTTCATTAATTATCCTTATTTTTGATAAAACAAGCCTTCCTCTATCGCCATTCGCAATACTAATGGTGAGATTTTAATTATGTCAAGCCATATTTATAATATGTAATTTGTAACAAAAGAATAAACAGTTTTATTTTGCAAGTTGATTCACATTAATTGACCAGTAATCACAAGCATTTTGAATATGAAATCCAAGCTGAATATACAGATTTAATGCTTTTTTATTATGGGTTTCAACGTCAAGGTCCACCCGGGATTTGCCTTCGCTCAAAATCATATTGATGCAATGAGCAATCAAGGCAGAACCAAATCCTTTTCCTTGTTCTTTAGGCAATATGGCAATATCAGACAAGGTAGCCCTTTTGGTTTGCCAGCGAATATGGGATTTTCCTATGGGATGATTATTGAGCATGGCTATTACAATTTCATATTCTCTTTCGTTAAGAATTTGTTGGAATCGGTGAACCGAGTCTTGGTTTTTATCAGGAAAACATACTTCATCGAGGCCACATAATATGGGAATATCCTCTAAAGTCGCCATGCGAAAGGACAATGGACGTATGTAATCGAGTATAGGATTTAAATCATCACGTTCCATGAAATATTCGCTATGCAGGTAGGTAAATCCTTTTGAGGTTAACCAGTTATCATTGAGGCGTGAGGGGCATGAAAAAATCAAGTTAAAGTAGTTTTGAGACTTAATTAAGGGTAATGCTTCCTTTATTAATTGTTTGGCAATCCCTTGTCTGCGATATTGGGGACTAACCAGAACAGCAACTTCAACAGCATCATCATAAAAGAAATAAATACTCAAGAATCCAATCAAGGCCCCGTTTTGATAATAAAGGAAGCTTGTAGGAAGAGAGCGGTGTTGTTTCAATATATGGATATATAGATTGGGGATGCTGCCATCATTTTTTTTACACTCTGCTCTTAATGTTTTTAAGTCTTTTAATTGAAGTTCATCTAATTGGTTAACTTGAGTAATCATAATTGTATTAGTAAAAAATTAAAAATTATTATTTATTAGATTAGCGTGTTTTCTCATGAATTGCTTATTCTTTTTTGATAAGCGATAAAACTATGGATCATGATTAAGAGTTATTCTTTTATTTTTTATTACCCCAAACCTCTTGAATTCGGGTATCTCGGCCACAACGATATCGATAATACTTATAACGTATAGGATTTTTTTTGTAATAATTTTGATGATATTCTTCTGCCGGATAAAAAGAAGTTGATGGAGCAATTTCTGTATAAACTGTGGGGAATTTTTGCTCTAACTCTTTTTTGTATTCCATGGCAATTTTCTTTTGTTGATCGTTAAGATAAAAAATTGCACTGCGATATTGACTGCCATGATCACAAAATTGCGCATTTTTGACGGTAGGATCAATATGCCTAAAGAAGTACTCAACCAGTTTTTTGTAACTTAATTTATTGGGTTCAAACTCCACCATTACCGATTCGGCGTAATGGGTATTCCCGGCGGAAACTTGTTCATAAGTTGGATCTTTAAGAGTGCCCCCATCAAATCCTGATGTGGTGGACAGGACTCCAGGAAGATGGTCAAAGTCTGCTTCCATGCACCAAAAACATCCACCTGCAAAAATGGCTTTTTCAGTCTTTGCCAGACAAAATGTTGTATTAATGAGTAAGAGAAAATACAAAAGGATACGCAACATTGTAAGCCTCTTTTATGAATTGCTGTAAATTATACAAGATTTTGTATTGTAGTCAGCATAAAATCAGAGAAAGTTTTAAATCAGGCTTCGGAAAACTTATTGTTTCGCTAACTTGGAGCCTGTACACTTTTTTTAAATTCAAAAAGCCTTATCAACGCGGTTAAACAGACTAAAAAACAAAAGAGAGCGGCAAGAAAATTAAAGCAGCTGGAAAATAATGTCATAAAAATAAAGAATAGAAATGCTTCGGCACGCTCCATTATCCCCGGGCTGTAATAAAAACTTTTTTGAGTAGTATTGTTGGAAAAAATTCCCACAACCAGAAAACTTGTAATACAGAGCAAAATACTGCCTAACATTAAAATGGCTAAAGTGGCACGGTGTTGTGGATCAAAAAGATACAAAGCAAGAACAGCAGAAAATTCTACAATTCTATCTATGACGATATCCATTGCTGAGCCAAAATCAGAGGCTCTGTTTTGAAAGCGGGCCAACGAACCATCAAGAGTATCCAGGTATCCAGAAAGCAAGAGAAAGCTAATTGCAATATAAGGTTTGTCTAATAAGACAAAAGGAATAAACAACAAGCCAAATATTCCCGACAACCAGGTAATGGACAATGGCGTTATCCTGTCACGTAAAGCAGGTAGTATGGGATCTACCAAGACAAGCTGATAATAATGTCGTAATGATTGTTCAAGCATAATAATTCATCGCGATTAGGCCAACTATGAGCTTATGGCAGTTATTTGGCTATCTAGCGTGAGTTATGGACAAGTACTATATAAGAAGCATTCGATATCCGATGCCTAAGTATCATCTCGAAGCTTTGGCACGAAAAATTAAACGAACGATTTAAGATAACGACCTATCTTGTGCATAATTCACTTATTTAAATACTACTAAATTCAATAAATTAAAGAAACTTTTGTTTGCAGTTTTTGAGAGCAGACAAGTTTTTTATGGAGGTTTTACGGCTTATCCTGGATTTAAAGATCACACTCACTTAGTTAATCAGAAAGAAAACGGTAAAAACAAGACTTAAAACAATAATCAAAGGATTGGGTTTTTGACGAGTAAATAATTTAAGGAGGGTATAAAGTATAATTCCCAAACCTATTCCATCGGCAATCGAAGCGGTGAATGGCACCATCATGATGATGACCATGCAAGGCGCTGTTTCGGTGATATCCTGTAATTTCATATTAGTAATATGTTTTATCATGCAACACGCTACGTAGAGTAAAGCCGGTCCAACCGCAAAGCTTGGAATCATTTTGGCAAGTGGAAAAAGAAACAGCATCAGAATAAATCCAGTTGCAATGACTAACGCAGTTAGCCCGGTTCTCCCACCGGCTTCAATTCCGGTTGCTGACTCAATATAAGGTGAGGTACTGGCTGAGCCCATTAGGCCTGCGAGGGAAGATGCGGCTGCATCAGCAGTTAAACTGCGAGTTAGGCGTTTATAATAATTTTTTTCATGTTTAAAAATGGTTGGACTTAGTAAGCCAATTAATGATCCTGTCGCATCAAACACGGTGATCAGAAAAAAGGTAAAAATGGTTTTTAAAGCCACGATACTGGAAAGACCAGAAAAATCGAGCTGCAAAAACGTAGGTTCAAGCGACGGCGGCATAGCAATCAAACCTTGCCAACTGGTCAAGCCCAATATCAAGCTTAAGACACTGATGCTCAGTATCCCAATGATGATGGCACCTGGAATCTTATGATAATCCAGAGTAAGAATAAGAATAAACCCCAGGAAAAAGAGTCCTGTTTCTGGTCTGATGATAGATCCTAATCGCATTAAATTGTGCTGGTCACCAATAATGATTTGATTATTTTCTAAAGCAATTAAGGCGATTAGCAAACTGATGCCTATAACAATGGCTATTTGTAAATTATGAGGGATTGCTTCAACCAAGAGGCGTCTTAATTTGGTGAGGGTAAGAAACAGGAAAAGCAAGCCGGAAATGAATACCATGGCCAAGGCGTGTTGCCAGTCAACTCCCATCCCTTGTACTACGCTGTAAGAGAAATAAATATTTAAAGCCACACTTGGCGCTACACCTATCGGTGTGTTGGCTATGAAGCCTGTTAATGCGCAGGCGAAAGCGGTTATCAAACAAGTGGCGGTAAATACCGCGCCTTGATCCATTCCTGCATCGTGCAGGACCTTTGGATTGACAAAAACGATATAAACCATGGTAAGGAAGGTCGTTGCTCCAGCAAGTATTTCCGTGCGCAAAGAGGTGTCTTTGAGAAAATAGGATTTTAGAGTGGGCATAAATTAAGGGAAAAACCCTAAAAATGGAAATTCATAACCGCAATTATAATTTCTACTGCGATTAATACAATAATAATTATTTCCAAGTGATGGCCATGGCGACTTTCCAAATAACCATTGAACATGTCGAAAATTTCATTAAGCGTATCAAGACGATGGTTAATGGCATTGACGCGTCTTTGTATATGTAAATAGCGCTCAAGCATGGAAAAATGCTCTTCTAGAGTGGGGTGTTGCCAAAAATATTTGGGGTGGTATAAGAAATTACTAATCAAATTCAACTCGCTTTTGGCACCTAAAATTTCACCAATAACTTGTTGAATTTGTTTTCTGCTTATAGGCATTTCTCCTTTATGAGATAAGGCCTGAATCAGCGGATTATATTTTTCAATCAATGCGTCAATAATGGTTTCGAAATACTGTAATTTTACAGATTGAGAAAAGCCGTAAGACAAACTGAGCTTTAGTTCATCACTGTCTTCTTCAATGGTCAGGCAATCCACATCATAAAAACCATGTGGTTCTATGGCTGTTTTATCACCAATTTGATAATGAAATTCATCATGCACCAAAAGTGCTACAGGTTTGTCTACAAGCAGTTTAATAATATCCAGGTATTCGTGGATTTGGTATCTTTTTACACCCCAAGATACGACAGTTCCATTTTTAAAAATGAACAGGGTGTGATCTTTGTTTCTATGAGAATTTAATCTTATTACATCTCGGGTTTTTACAGCACTAAATTCCTTAGAGACGTTTTTTAGATGAAGATCAAGACGAGTCAAGTCTATGGTTTTGGCCACACAGAAACTTAAGCATTCCATGATTTTAATAACCCAACAATGAAAAAAGCGTTTGCAAAGTAAATAATTTTAGCAAACGCTGTCTATTAGCTTACAGTATACATGAAATTCCAGGTTTATTACACACTATCAGCAGTCTCACGGCCTGAGTAGGCTTTTTTCCTATCCGTTGCCCCGCTTAGCCATTGAGGACAAACTTCCAGAATTTCTGCGATTTTATCCAGTTGTTCTTTATCAGGAAGAACGTGGCCAAATATCATTGCATTAGCCAAATGGCGTGTGACACCAAATACTTTTGATACGGCTTTCGTTTTTTCTGTTAAATCCTCGGGGAATCCCAGAGTTGCCAATTCACGATTAAAACGTTGCGAAAATACTTTACTATTCATTTTTCACTCCATGAAAATTATACAGTCAACTCAACATGAATTTACTGAGATGTTGACCCAACATTTGCACTAATCAATCCTTGATGTAGTTAAGAGTGTTATAACTTATTTTTTTTTAATAGCAAAGATATTTTTGCTATTAAAATCAATTATTTTCCATTGAGATAATAGTTCCTCTCTCTAATCAGTCCCTTTTGTTATATTGCTGCATTGCAAACAGTTCCGGGATGCTTATTTTACTATAGAGATTTGATTTTAAATGACTCGTCAATCAGCTAACGTACTTTGGTTTGTATGAGATATCAGGTCGTACTTTGTCTACCCTGTTGAGAAGTCGGAGTGAGCCGAAAACCAGTCATCTCAGACTCTCGAGATTTGTGAATAACTCATTGAGCAAAGGGGGTTTATCGCTATCGATAAGATAATTTTAAGAAGTCTTTTTTTATCTGATGGACATCGCATTTTTTATCTATGGTTATTTTCAGGCTGGGATCCAGTAGCAATTACAATCAGTATATGACAATATCCACAAAAACGCTTTCAATAGTACACTTGCCCTTAAATATTCGTATGTGCTCCGGAAGAGTGTAGGCGTTTGCAATATAACAAATGGATTGGGGTTAATTTATGATTCAGTTAGGCGATTTGTTAAAACCAACTTGGGCTGCGGAGCGGTCTTTAAATAATGCTTGGTCTGTATTGAATGACGAGGAAAAGGAAACCATCAAAAGCCGAATGGACAAGATATTTTACAACGAAATTCCTTTTCAACTTGAGCATGACAAGCTTATCTATATTCATTTATTTTCCTTGTTTGCGCAATTAGAAACAATTGGCCTAAGAGGGCTTATAAAATCTCTAGAGAAACTCCGTGGAACAGATTTGTATCAACAAATGCGTCAACAAATTACCGACGAGATTTTCCATGCCACTGTTTTTGCAAAAGTTGCGTTTCAGTTGTCCGCTCCTTACGCATTACCACTTGGTCATCAAAAGAGTATCAATCATTTTATTTCTTCTCTTGAAGGCGAAGAGGATCTGGCCACTTCTATCACCTTGGTCAATTTGGTTGGAGAAGGATGGGTAGAAGAATTATGCATTGCAATGAAAGAGAAAAACATCGCAGTAACTATTTTTGAAACAGTCCTTGAAGATGAAAGCCGGCATATGGACGAGTACGATTTATATCGTCAGATTGGGTTGCCAAATAAAGACTATTTAAGGAAAAAATTAGCAATTTTTGAAGATGAGCTGATAAATACCGTATTTGCGCATGAGCAATATTTGACTACCCTTGGTATTCTATTAGGCAAGGAGGGAGCACTGAAACTGCTCAATAATATCAATAATAAACACCATTGGATGCTTAAAAAAATTGGCTTAACGCCTTCAGCCCATTGGCAATTGTTTATGGATACCATGCCTTTATTGATGAAGAATTTATCGCATGATTTTGAAAAAGACAAAGCCATTGAACCGACCAATATTCGTAAATTACTTTCAGCAATTTGGAATGACCCCGAATTACCAACTGAGTCTGCTATTTTTAATATAAATGTTACTCCTGTTTGTTTTTTTGAAAAGAAATTTAAACCGGAAACAATAACTTGCCTCATGCTACAAGCATTGAGTAAAGCTTGCTTTGATAATCCGCAGACGAGAAATTATATTTTCAATCATAAACTGTACCACTCGCACAATAGTTACGTAGCGCTTGCGGTAAAGATTCCAGGTAGTGATCAATTAGGTGCGATTGAGTTTAAAAACTGCCATGAGATGACTATGACTGAATTAGCGCAACACATTCAGCATGACATGCGCATCATGAAGTATTGTTATGAAAAAACACAATCATTACAAAAAGAGCATCCCTATTTAATCGAGGTAGTCAATCGCTTGCTAACTCCACGGCACGAGCGAGTGTACCGTGATTTCTTATTTGCCAGACCTGCTATTTCTTTAAGCAATATTGGTCATTGGGGATATCAAGCAGCGGTTTCACCCTTATTTCCAAATGAAACGTTTAAAATAACTCTGACAGAAATCGAAAGAAAACAAGTCTGGAATAAAACAAATAACACATTTGAGGTGCAAGATGTTTTGCCTGTAGGCATGAGTGTTGATCACCGAGTTTTTGATGGCAATATCCCGTTCCCGCGTTATATGCAGGAGGCTTTTGATCAAATGTTTCAAGACATGGAGCAATCCAGGATAAAGCCACTGTCAAAACCCTTTTCAAATTTAGATAGCTTTATCAAGTACAGTAATACATTATTGGAAAACGACCTGGAGTTTGGGTTTCTGTATTTATTTTCTTTAATGCATGTATGGAAAAATTATATTTCATATGATGAGTTGTCAAAAACAGTGGAAGAAAATTACGAGAGAATAAAACAGGCGTTATCGAAAAGCGAACATCAACTTGGCTGATGGTTATGCGATCGTTTTCTTTTTATTACCAACATCTAGAAAATGTAAGCAGAAGTTTTAGTTTTTGTATAAGCCAGTTAACTTATCCAGCAAAAGAATGGGTTGCGTTGAGTTATTTACTTTTGCGTGTTGCAGACAGTATTGAAGATGCCAAATGGCAAGATCTTCAAACACAAAGTGATTCATTTGCTGCTTTTAAATCATTTTTAGTTCAAACACCGGCAAACGATCAATTCACAAAATGGCTTTCTAGCTTTCCTTCGCAGCTTCCATTAGGGGAGAAACAACTTCTATGTGCCGTCCCTCTTTTGTTGGAAGAAAAAGATAATTTACCTGAATCCATCAAGCAATCTGTGATAAAAACAATTTTGCAAGTAGTGGATGGAATGCATTATTTCCTTAATCATTATCATATGGAAGGCAAAATCGTATTTCCTTCATTAGTTACCACTAATCAATACTGTTTTTTTGTTGCAGGATTAGTTGGCAAATTATTGTCACACATATTTACTGATTTACTATCTAATTTTAAGTGGACAGCCAGTCTGTTAAATCAAGCCTTTCACTTTGGTTTCTTTTTACAAAAAATCAATCTCTTGAAAGATAGAGTGGATGATGAAACAAGTGGGCGTTATTTTATTTCTTCAGAGAATAGCTTGCGCGAGAGTTTGGTTATTCATGCACACCATTCACTGGCTTATGTAAAGAGCATCCCAATTATTGAAGGACGCCCGTATCGCTTATTTTGTGCATGGTCTTTATTTATTGGTTTGGCTTCATTGAAATGGCTTGATAAGTATGGTCACCGACAAAAAATTAAACCCCGAGAAACTTATTATCTGGTTAACCAAATAAATCTGTTAATTGATGATAACCGCGCTTTAGAAAAATTATTTAACAGTTATCTTCCAGAACAGTGCAAAGAGAGGTCACGATATATTTCTGAATCGTCAAAACAAATACCAGCTTGGTTTAAGAAAATTTACGATGGTGAGATGGATTCTCTGACTTTGTTCGAGCTGGATGTCCAAGTATGATGATTAGGGATACTTGGTGCAAACTGCCCAAATTTCTGGACGGTTTTAAACAAAATTATACTTGCAATTGGCTGAGCAATTGCCTGACCTGGTTTACCCATGACGTCATTTTCTCTTTATAACCAGTGATTGAGTCAGACAAATTGAACGGCAGTGCACATGGCTTAGTGACTCCCAAGCCAATATGGTTATTGTTTGTGGATGTCGGTCAATAATATATCATTTCGGGCAAAAATAATCGGTTATACAAAAGGTTAAACGAAATAAAATTAAAGAAAGAGAGTTTCCTCTACTGACCAATAGTTTTAAAGACTAGGATTTAAAAGCAGTGGAGGCTCCTTGGCGTCTTTTCTTTTATATTTAAAAAGCCCATTAGTCGCTAATTGTTTACCAATTTCGAGAGGGGAAGCCATCTCGTCAGTGGGTGTATCTAAGGGTTTTGATTTGCCACTGGATCGGCTTCGCAAGTAATCAGCTAATTCAGTTTGGTCACTGGAGATTGCTTTAGAAACAGCAATTTTTAGTGCTTTTCGACTGGGTGTAATTTCCAGAGATTCACAAAGATAGCTAACAATTCCCAGTTGTTTGGATTTGACTGCTGAAATCAATGCTTGATCTATCCTGCTTTGATTGAGGCCATAACTTTCATGACGACATAAATAGTCTAAAATTTGTAATTTCCCTGCAGTGATAGCAAGTTGAAAGGATTGCTCAATAGCATGTTTTCCTGGAGGAGTCTGGCGGTTTGAATGAATAGCCATAAAAATGGCTGTTTGTCCCTTTTTAGCCGCCATCACTAATGTCTGATCAATTAAGCGGGGAGTTGGTTTATTGCTCCCTGTCATCGAGCAGAAATAATTAACCACAGATAATTTGCCTGTCTGGACCGCAATTTTCATTCCTGAATTGATCCCTGGTTGCCTTAGCGTTGTGGTTCCTGGCTCACAGAGGCAGGAGACAATGTCCAAATGTCCTTCGGCTGCTGCTTGTTCTAGAGCGTCTTCAATAGCTTGTTTGGTTAATGACTCGGAAGGTAAGGCACAAATCGATTGAACAACCTTTGTATGCCCCAGTTTACTGGCTTTCAGTAAAGCCCGCTCAATAACTATTGCACGTACGGGATTCTTTTCCACATTGCCAAGAATTTCTACAGCTTCATGTTGCATAGCCAGCGCAGTTTGTTGAAAAGCCTTTTCAAGCGTCGTTTGGGATGGAGAATAATGCTTTGAGTTGGCAAGATACTCAACAATGTCCCAATGCTGTAATTGGATTGCCAATTTAAATAGGCGATCAAGCATTGATTGTTTGGGTGATTCCACTGGCAGTTTACAGAAATACATGACGACTTGTAAATTATCATTGTCTATCGCTTTTTTAAGAATCGTGCCAATTAATTCTGTGGATGGCTTGTAATCATATAATTTCAAGAGTTTTTTTACACTTTCTATTCGCCCATGTTCTGCCAGATAGACCACAAGATCATCTATTTCATCTTGCCTTAACTCAACACCAGGAAGGCTACAAAGATGATCCAATGTTTCCCATTGGTAGTTTTTGGCTGCTGCTCTTAGCGCTTTGTTAAGCACAGAAGGTTCCATCTTGTCTTCAAGCAAATTGATTAAGCCTAAATTACCCTTTTTTGCTGCTTTAATGAAAACAGTTTGATTCCCATATTCCCTTTCATGCCAGTCAAGTCTATTGAAAGGGGTTGTTTCCAGCTTTTGAATGATTTGTTTTCTGATGAGCTCATTATCTATCGTGGCAAGAATTTCGATAAGAGCCCGTTCGTAAGGACTGATTTCTCCTGATGAGGTGACGAGGGGCAAATCCAACGCGTCGATAAAGGTATCTAAATCAAACAAGTCTCCCTGATGGATAAAGACAACTTCGGCAATTCTTGCTTGAAGGGCATACTTATGCCCAAAGCTAAACTTCATCTGTGGGTTGATTTGCTGGAGTACTGCAAATTTTCTTAAGGCTCCAAGCCAAACATCTTCTATGATGAAGTAGTTATGTTTGCCAAAGAGTAGTCCTGATGTTTGTTCAGCAATGCAAAAATTAAGCTGTTTTAAGATATTTTCACAACGTTCGTCTAAAAGGAGCTCACAATCTGGATATTTTTTTAACTGTGTTAAAAATTCTTCATCCTCCAGCAGTTGCGGATGATTTACAAGATTATCGAGAATTGCTTCGAATACTGCTTTCGTTGCCGGATGGTTTTTCTTCAATAACACCCTAAACAAAGCCATTAACTGATAAATGATTTCCTGATCATGAGTATCCAGTCGAACCAGATGATTGATATACCCAATAACATTTTCTTCTGTAATATCGTGAAGCAATCTTGGTTTATGTTGTAGTAAATGGAAAACACAGCTTTGGTTAAGAGTAAGAAGTTGATGGGCAGTGGACTCCGCAATGAGTTCGGCAAGGGTTTTTAAGACTTTCGGTGAATATTCTCTGGCAATAATATTGATAATATCGGGCAGTAATTTGAGTGTCTCTGGCTGATTCAGAGTATGCCTTAACATATCCAGCCAAGCTACTTCGTCATGGTTTGTTGCAGTAGCAATTCCTGCAGTTAAAAAAGCCGGGCCAAAAGTTCGGTGTAATGCGATAAAATTGTCTTTGCTTAAGGAAAATTGCAAAGGGGGGATTTCTGGTGAAACAACAGGAAGATTTTTACCCCGAAAAGTGCCGTCAAGAGAGTATTGCTGGAACATTAATTCTCCACAGCTTATCTTTTGGGCTGCCATAACGAGTTCCTGAGCTTCAGGGAAATGGCCGAGCAGGGAGTATAAGCGAGAAACTTCATTATCCCTGGAATGCAAAGTGAATAAATGATATCTAAGAAAATCCTGCAGCAGATTAGTAAGAAGAATTTTTTCAACGCTTACTTTGCGTTCTAGCAACCAGAGTATTAAAGCAGTGAATTTTTCTGTTTCACCAATCCAATTTCGGCATAGCGCAATGATTCCTAAGGGATTTTCCTGGTAGGCTAAATGTTCATTGAAATAGTCTAGCTGAGTCATTACTGATTTACTGTCAGCCTCTATTTTTTGCTGGAAGAGCTCAAATGTTACCCTTTCTTGAATTTCTGTACAGTGCCTGAATAATTCCTTATTTTTATCATAAAAAGATAGAGCACTTTCTTTATTGTCTCGTAATAATATTTGGAATAACTCATTAATTTTAGGCATGAGACGAAGTTGCTCTTCATGAGAGTGAGATAACAGGTTTCTTAATGCAATTAAAAAAACAGTGTTTTTCCCATCCTTAACAAACTCTTGTTTATACAACTGGAGATAATCCATAAAAAGACAATGCTGCTCTAATTCTTTAATCGCCTCTGTATTGGATGAACCACTATATTTTAAAAGACGGACATTACCCAGAAGCACACGATGAGTTTGTTTGGCTTGTGATTCCTCTTGTTCAATAAGATCACGTTCGATCGTTTGATCACTTAGATGAAGGGGTGCGCTATCATTGTGTATCCAATTAAACAGTTCACGTATGATCATAATTTGAAATAAGAGAATAAATTTAACATTCCATGAATTATAAATAAACAATAGGAAACATCAAGCTATTATTTGATCTATAAGGACAATTTAAGGTCTTTGTGATTTTAAATAAAATTTAGTGGCAAATTCGTCACATGAACAGGACTTACGAAAAACCCCAAGGTCGAGGCAAAAAATGTTTTTAATGAGGGAGTTTAGATAAACTAGATGACCGAATTAAAAACTTTTTTTAACAAAGAGATTGGGATTTGTCGTAAGTCCTGATGAAAATCCTTTTTGTCTTATCTGATACGGACAATTTCCAAAAGACTCTCTTTTGTAAAACAGGTTGAATACAGAATGAATACTAATAGGGACGACAATTATTTATTAATAATGTCTATCACATGATTGGCGTATTCTATTCCCTTAAGATAAGATTGAGAGAGCGTTTCGCTTTTTACAGGAATGCGTTCTAATTGATTAAAATTTGCTTGTTCATAATCTATAGCAAATTTCAGGATTTTGCCTAAATCCCCTTTGTAGTTCAGTAGCGCTTCATTGAGTGTTTCACTTAACCGAATTTTTGCTAATAGCGAAGGCATAGGCTCATTTAAAATACCATCTAAAGTAGAAAGTATGCCTACGGTATAAGCTTGATGAGAGTTAGGATAATCCATTGATTTTGCTAAGGATTCACACATTTTGGCGCGAATTAATGTTCGCTCCAACAAATCAGGTGCGACATCATCGAGACTTGCCAAGAGTAACAGATTTAACCAGTTGCGTATTTGCATTAATCCCAATTGAGAAATGGCATCCATCAATGATTCTATTTTTTTGCTCATGTACAAAGAGGCAGAATTTGCCAAACGCAAGATACGATAGCTAAGTTTGGGAATTTGTAAGATAATTTCTTCAATGCGTTGGATTGGTACCTCTTCATTGTTGATTTCTGTTAATAATCTTAAAAGCTGTATTTTATTTTCAGTAATGATTTGTCCTGTTAAGGAATCCGGTTTGTTTAGAAAAAAACCTTGAAAAAAATCAAATCCAAGATTGACGCAATGATTGAATTGTTGTTTGTCCTCAATTTTTTCTGCCAATAACTTACCTCTAAAAGATTTCAGCGGTAATAATTGTTCTGCGATTTGCTGCTGGTCAAGATGAAGCACATCGATTTTAATAATGTCGGCCATATCAACCAGAGGAGCCAATTCATTCCTGAAGACAAAATCATCCAGGGCAATTTGATATCCCTGCTTCTTTAATTCCATTAAATTGAGCAGCAATGGCTGGTCGATCGCCACCGTTTCAAGAACTTCAATGACTATTCTATTTTTAGGAAGCAACATTGGGATTTTTTGTACAAGATGGCTATGAGTGAAATTAATAAAAGCTTGTTTATTACCTATTATGGTATTTACATCAAGATTGGCAAATAACTGTACTAGAACAGAGGAGGTAGCTGCCTCACCTGACGACTGGTTTAGGTTATCTACGTGTGAGTTTTCTGCATCACTATTACGATACAAGAGTTCATAGGCAACGATTGCGCTATTCTTATCATAGATTCCCTGACGCGCTAGCAACGTTCTGACTGGTGTCTCATCCAATTCTACAACCATTTATTTGATCCATTGGAATGAGATTATAACATTATTTTGTAAAGTTAATAATGCGATGCTTGAGAGTCTTGGAATGCGGAAGCTTGTGAATTGTTATAAAAGAGCATCAGATTTTTGGCGAGAAAAGATTGGCCGTCATAAAACGCAGCAACTGTCATAAAAAGAAAGCTGCTGCGCTAAAATTGGAAAAATCTATTGTACAGGTTACTCGTGAGTTGCAAAATAATTTAAATCCAGTTCGCGAGCCGCTTTCACATCATCCAGTCTTTTGACTGGTAAAGTGTGGGGCGCAGCTTTGAGTATATCAGGTTGTTTGCTAGCTTCTTCGCGAATGATTTTCATCACGGCCACAAAAGCATCCAATTCCTCTTTGCTTTCTGTTTCGGGCGGTTCAATCAACAAGCATTCCGGTACTAGTAAAGGGAAATAAGTAGTGGGGGCATGAACTCCATAGTCCAATAACCTTTTTGCAAAATCCATGGCAGTCACGTCATAATTTTTCTTTTCGGAATTTAAAGTAAGAATAAATTCATGCGATGCACGCCTGTCAGGATAGGCTGCTGTATAGCCCACTTTAGTCAATTCTTTAAGTAAATAATTGGCATTAAGTGTTGCGAACTCTGATACGCGCAATAGGCCTTCTTTACCAAGGACAAGCATATAAAAATAAGCACGTAATAAAATGCCGGCATTACCCATAAAACATGATAATCTTCCTATGCTTTGTGGATAATCCTGGCGAGTTGCCCAGTGATATCCGGAGTCGGTTTTTTTCACAACAGGTAAGGGCATGTAAGGAATAAGGCGTTTGCCAACAGCAACAGGGCCAGCGCCAGGACCGCCACCCCCGTGAGGTGTAGCAAATGTTTTATGTAAATTAAGATGCATGACATCAAAACCCATATCACCAGGTCTTACTTTACCTAAAATAGCATTGAGATTAGCCCCATCGTAGTATAATAATCCTCCTGCTTGGTGCACAAGACTGGCTATTTCTTTTATCTGACGCATAAATAATCCCAAAGTGGATGGATTAGTTAGCATAATTCCAGCAGTCCTGGGACCTACTTTTCTTTTTAATTCGTCAAGATCAATGTCACCGTCCGGAGCGGTAGCTATTTCTACTACTTTGAAGCCACACATTACCGCAGAGGCAGGGTTTGTTCCATGCGCCGCATCTGGAATGAGAATTTCATCTCGGGCGGTGTCGCCACGAGACTGGTGATAGGCTTTAATCATGGCGACTCCGGCAAATTCTCCCTGTGAACCTGCCATTGGAGTTAGTGAAACACCGGGCATCCCCGTAATTTCAGAAATATAATTTTGTAATTTATAAAGAGTTTCCAGAAATCCCTGGCTTTCATTGTCCATAGCTAACGGATGGCGATTTATAAAACCGGGAAGCGAAGCTGCTTTATGAACACCCCGGGGATTGTATTTCATGGTACATGAGCCCAAAGGATAAAAATTAGTATCTATGGAAAAATTCTTTTGGGAAAGGCAGGTAAAGTGTCTTACCACTTGCAATTCGGAGCAGGCCGGCAATCTTGGGGGCGACTTTCGCTGAAATTCTTCGGGTATTGAATAGTTTTTGCTTACTGCTCTGGGTATTTGGGCTTTTGCCTGGCGACCAGTTTTAGATAATTCAAAAATCAACATAATTTGCCTTCCGTTTTTTGAATAAGTTCCTTGAGTTCATTCCTGTGTTTTACTGGAGTAAACTCGATAAATTGATACTCAGCAATTTCTGCTAAATAATAAGGGTCTTGTTTAAAAACTGACTCTAAATGTGCCCTGTCATTTGTCGCTGCTATAATAATCCCGCCGGTTGGAGGTTTCATGGGGCCAGAAGCAACCAATAACCCTTGTTTGTAGTGGTAATCTAGAAACTCCCTGTGTGCCTGCAGATATTTGTTTACTTCATTGATGGGAACTAAATAGGTTAATTGCACAATAAACATCAGGCACCTCGCTTGGACATTATGGTTTTTAATGTTTTTGCATATTTCGCGATATCCTCTGCAGTACGCACCTCTGTCGCACAAACTAACAGCGTATTGGCTAGCTGAGGGTAGTGTTGTTCCGGTGCGTAACCTCCAGCAATTCCAGCGTCGGCTAGTTGTTGCAATACGGACTGAACTGGTTGGTTTAGTTTAATCAATGCTTCATGGAAAAACGGAGCTTTGAATGCCAGTTCTACCCCCTCGATTTGTGTTAAGGCAGTAATCAATTCATGAGTATTTTGATGGCATTGAGTTGCCACTTGGCTTAGACCTTCCGGTCCTAAAAGACTCATATAGATAGTTGCTGCTGTTACAAGTAAACCCTGGTTGGTGCATATGTTTGAAGTGGCTTTAGCACGCCGAATATGCTGTTCTCTTGCCTGGAGAGTTAAACTAAAACCGGTTTTTCCATCCTTGTCTACCGTGCGGCCAATTATTCTTCCGGGCATTTGTCTGACATGGGCCATACGGGTGCTCAGAAAACCAAAATAAGGGCCTCCTGATGCCATAGGTGAGCCTAAAGGTTGTCCTTCACCGCATACGATGTCTACCCCATGTTCTCCCCATGAGCCGGGCGGTTTTAATAAAGCCAATGAAGTCGGGTTAACACAAGCTACACTGATTGTTTTGTTATGATGTGCCCAGGAAGTCATTTTATCGACTTGTTCGAGGCAACCAAAGAAATTCGGTTGGGCTATGACCAAAGCTGTAATATCTTCTCCGGTGTATTGATTGAGAGAGCCAAGATTAGTGATTCCTTGCTGTTCATCAAAAGGGAGGGTGATGACTTCAATATGCTGATTACGTACTATCGTTTCAATGGTTTCGCGATAAAAAGGATGAACTGTGCCTGCAATCAGTACTCTGTTGGTTTTACTGTGTTTATTAAGGCGGACTGCCATGAGTACTGCTTCAGCTAACGCAGTTGCTCCGTCATACATTGACGCATTGGATACTTCCATGCCGGTCAACTCACAGATCATGGTTTGATATTCATACAATAATTGCAAAGTTCCCTGGCTGGCCTCAGCTTGATAGGGTGTGTAGGCAGTTAAAAATTCACCGCGAGATGCAATATCCCACACGGCTGCTGGAATATGATGCTCATAACATCCAGCACCAATAAAACATATACCGTTGCGATTCTTTTGGGCTTGATTCTGGGCTTCTTTCAACATTTCCATTTCGTTAATGCCAGCAGGGATATTTTGAAATCCTGCATATTGCAAAGAAGCTGGTATTTCATCAAATAAATCCTGAATGTCTTGAGCACCAATTGCCTCTAGCATCTCTTTGGTATCATCGGGCGTGTGTGGAATATAAGGCATGATTAATTTTCCTCAGCTATCTCATTTTGATATTGCTCATCACTTAACAGGCTTTTGATTTCATCAGGATGGCTGGGCTTTAGCTTCACGAGCCAGCCTTCATGGTAGGGATCGTGGTTTACCAGGGCAGGGTTTTTACCAACGGCTTCGTTAACCGCCGTTACAACACCACTAATGGGAGCATAAAAATCAGAAGCTGCTTTCACTGACTCCACCACGCCTAATTCTTGGCCTGCACTCACTTCATCACCTATTTCGGGTAGTTCTACAAATACCATATCCCCCAATAATTCTTGCGCATGATCTGTAATTCCTACTGTGACCTCTTCCTCATCTTCTCTCAGCCATTCATGGGTTGTTGTGAATTTCAAATCATTCATTTTTTATATCCTTAATATTAATATTACTAAAATTTAAACAGGTTTTCCTTGTTTGATAAAGCGAGGCTTCCCTACTTTTGCAGGGATTAACTTTCCGCGTATATCAACAAGTACTTGTTCCCCTGTTTCCATGGGAACTCGTGCCAAAGCTATAGATTGCTGCAGGGTAGGAGAATAGCTGCCGCTTGTGATAATTCCATCAGGGCAGCCTTCAATAATAACCTTTTGGCCATGACGCATAATGCCTTTGTCCAACAAGGTTAAACCAACCATTTTACGTTTAATTCCTTGTTGCTTTTGAGAAACCAAAGCGCCCATTCCGATAAATCCTCTATCTTCCGGCTCCCACTTTACTGTCCAGGCCAAACCAGATTCCAGTGGGGTTGTTGTTTCATCCATATCCTGGCCGTAAAGAAGCATTCCTGCCTCTAATCTCAGGGTATCTCTGGCCCCTAATCCACATGGCGTTACTCCAGCATGCAGGAGATCATTCCAGAGTTGGGTAACAAATTCATTAGGGACAATGATTTCAAGGCCATCTTCCCCCGTATAGCCGGTGCGAGCAAAAAACCAGTGATCCACATCAACGCATTCGAAAGAGGTAAGAGTCGAAACGGCATCTACATGGGCGGGTGCAAGAATACTCAATGTTTTCGCTATGGCATTTGGACCTTGTACAGCGAGCATTGATAATTCGCGCCTTTCTTGTAAGCCAACAGCAAATCCTTCACTTTTTGCGCGAATCCAGGCCACATCATTTTGCCTGGTTGCCGAATTAAGTACCACTCGGTAATTATCGGAAGCGCGTTGATATACAATCAGGTCATCTATAATTCCGCCGTGTTCATTACACATACAGCTGTATAGGGCTTTTCCATTATGAGTAATTTGATCGACATCGTTGGTTAGCAGTTTGCGCAGAAATTGACGGCCACCGGCGCCTAAAATATCAACGATGGTCATATGTGAGACATCAAACATGCCAGCATCGTTTCTGACAGCATGATGTTCGTTTAACTGAGATCCATAATGAAGAGGCATATCCCAACCATGGAAATCCACCATTTTGGCACCACATGCTAAGTGCGTAGTGTGAAGAGGAGTTTTAGCAGTCATTGCATTTCCTTTTTTTATCACTTATTGGATGTGATTATACCTGTTGGGATTAATTTTGCGAGGTTTCCAATTTGATTTTTTTGCATGATCCTCTCCCTGGAAATAGCATATAATATAAATTTATGGGAAAGAATATGGTGTGGCCGATAATTTGGAGATGGATCCTTGATTTAGGATGGCTATGTTTTCTTTTAATTCTTTTTTGGTATTTTTGGAAAAAAAGAAGAGATTTGGTTGAAGCAAGATCCTGGTTAAAAGCGAAGGGGCATGTCACGCGCTGTGAGTGGACAAGAGTAGGGCATAGTGTTTGGCCTAGAATAGAATATATCTATGAAGTTTATGAGAAGGATTTGACAGGGGAATATTTGTTTTTGGATACAACATTTAATACACCCAACAGTAAATATTCCCGAAGTATTGCATATAAAGTGGCAATAGCTTACAGAGATAACTCAGAAATTGACGTCTACTATAATCCCAATCGTCCTGAACAATCTGCTTTAGATGTTACCATACCTAAAAAACTAACTTTTATTTTAATTCTAATCAGCTCATTAATTTTGCTGCATATTGGTATTATTGTTTGGCGTCTCCTTGTTTAGTATTCCCAGGCGTCTCTTCAATTTTACATTGGCATGGCGGGCTGATGGGGGTGGATTGCAGGCTGGTTACGCTGAAACCTCTTACACCTTGTCCGGGAGATGCTACGGTAAACCCTAATACAACTTTTAAATTTTGTTTTTGCTCGTATTGGGGGTTTTTATATACGACCAGTATGGGCATGATAGCTTGCCAGTGTGTCGGATCCAGGGTGATCAGCTTGGGTGGTTCTGTGGCAACAGCATTGACGAAATAGGCATTTTTTTGTACTACTTCAGGCAGTTTTGATTGATTAAGCGCTTTGCTATAGGCTATCCAGCCATCAGCTGAAAAATATTTGGCTATTTCCTTTTGTTGTTGCATGTAATTTTTATAATCAAAAGTGTAAGTGGCAATAATCGCCTCATTAGCCCAAACTGCCAATTGTGCTCTATCTGGCCCAGCATAAGTTAGTTTTGAGGCAATACTTAGAAGTAAACTCAAGGCAATTGTGATTGTTTTGTTCATAATAAATTCTCATCGATTATCTCAATACTGCCAGTTTAGTCATTTTTTCATTACAAAAAAATCCCCGGCTAAGATCCCGGGGAGAATTATATATCCGGATTTGGTGCAATCCGAATACTACCCCGCATAAAGAGGGGGAAAGCGGGGTAGAGCACTCGGGGGAGAATGCTCACTATATTAGACACATGAATCGCGAAAAAGTTCAAAATTTAATCAAAATTATTTGTGAATACGGTTGAATGTGTTGGTTTGTCTGGTATCGATGACGTTGTATTTATGGTATTTTATATTCACAGGACTTCCGAAAAACCCCAATTTCTTTGTTAAAAAAGTTTTTAATTCGGTCGTTTAGTTTATCTAAACTCCCTCATTAAAAACTTTTTTGCCTTGACCTTGGGGTTTTTCGTAAATCCTGATTCAGGAATGGATAAATATTTTTTAGATTTAAGGATTAGATTAAAGGAAACTTGTAACGTCAATTTTAAGAGAGGGTATAGTGGGCAATAGTCGGTTTTATTTTGCTAATCCTGATAAATTCAGTCGATTTATTAATCGATGGGATTTGCTATTGCTTATATTGACTTTTTCTGTGTTATTTTTCCTGGGTTGGGCCGGTTCACAGATGGCTACCCCGTATCAATTAGGGGATCAAATTCCCATTTCCTTGGAACCTTCCAATCTTCCCTTTTATGCGTTACGAACAGTTTTACGCATGTTTATCGCATTGATTTTTTCAATTCTGTTTACTTTTATTGTAGGTGCTTTAGCTGCCAAAAATCGCAGGGCTGAGCAAATTGTTATACCGGCGATTGATATTTTACAATCGATTCCTGTTCTGAGTTTTTTATCTATTACTGTCACCGGGTTTATACATTTATTTCCCAATAGCTTGTTAGGTCCAGAATGCGCCTCAATTTTTGCTATTTTTAGCGCCCAAGTGTGGAATATGACTTTTGGATTTTATCAATCTTTAAAAACAGTTCCTCATGATTTGATTGAAGTCTCTGCCATGTTCAGGTTGTCAGCCTGGCAGCGCTTTTGGAAGGTAGAAGTTCCTTTTTCCATGTCTGGACTGTTATGGAATATGATGGTTTCAATGTCGGCAAGCTGGTTTTTTGTGGTTTTGTCAGAAGCTATTTCGGTGGCGCACCAAAATATCAGATTACCCGGTGTAGGTTCTTATATCGCATTGGCGATAGCCCAGAGGGATTTGCATGCTGTGGGATATGCCATTCTGACCATGGTTATCGTTATTTTTTTGTATGATCAAATACTTTTCAGGCCACTTATTGCCTGGTCTGAAAAATTTAAAATGGAACAGTCTCCCGATGAGTCAGAATATCAATCCTGGTTAATTGACTTGATACGCAGTAGTCGTTTGATGAAGAGAGTGACGGAGTGGCTCGCGGTCTTTACCAATAGTTTTGTAAATGCTCGTTGGCTGAGGATTGGTGAGGTGAAGGCTGTTAAGGAAATTGATTTTAAAAGGCAAAAGCGTTTAGACCGATTGTGGACAGCGTTGGTTTTGATAGCCGTTATTACTGGCGGGTGGTTTTTGTTGAAATTTATTCTCGCTGAATTGAAGGTGAGTGATATATTTCATGTCTTTTTATTGGGCGCAGCAACAGGATCTCGGGTCATTATATTAATTTTGCTAAGCTCTATGCTATGGATTCCTGTTGGCGTGTGGATAGGATTAAGGCCAAGGCTGGCTCAAAAAATACAACCGATTATTCAATTTGTGGCAGCGTTTCCAGCGAACCTGTTTTATCCTTTATTTGTAATTGCTATCGTCAAATTTAATTTGAGCGTGGAAATTTGGGTAACTCCGCTCATGATCCTGGGCACACAGTGGTATATTTTATTTAATGTGATCGCAGGAGCCTCGAGTATACCGCGCGATCTTTATCTGGCGGCTGATAATTTTGGGTTAAAGGGTTGGATATGGTGGAAAAGATTGGCTTTGCCAGGTATTTTTCCTTTTTACATTACCGGAGCTATTACAGCAGCAGGCGGTGCATGGAATGCCAGTATCGTCGCTGAATACGTGAGCTGGGGAAATATTACTCTTAAGGCCACAGGTCTGGGGGAGTATATTCAGGCTAGTACGACAGCGGGAGACTTCCCGCAAATTGCGTTAGGAACAGCAATGATGTGTGTCTATGTATTAGCTTTCAACCATCTTATTTGGCGCCCGCTTTATCGATTAGCCGAAGAACGATTTAATTTTAATTGAGACTCCTATGCCGGAAACAATTATTAACATAGAAAATTTAAGCAAATCTTTTAAAAAAGCACCTTCACAGCACCTTCTTGTACTTGAAGATGTTAATTTCAAATTACAGGAAGGCGAAATAGTTGCTTTGTTAGGCAAATCTGGTTCAGGGAAATCCACTTTACTCAGGATTATTGCTGGTCTTATCGCTCCTTCCAGTGGAACAGTGACTTACCGCGGTAAACCTGTAACCAGGCCGGTAGAAGGTATTGCTATGGTATTTCAGTCGTTTGCTTTAATGCCTTGGCTTACAGTCCTGGAAAATGTGGAGCTTGGTTTGGAAGCACAAGGAATCAGCCGCGAGGAAAGAAGGCACAGGGCTATTGAAGCGATAGATATTATAGGTTTGGATGGTTTCGAATCGGCTTTTCCCAAGGAGTTATCTGGTGGGATGCGACAACGGGTTGGTTTTGCTCGCGCTTTGGTTATTAATCCGGATGTGTTGTTAATGGATGAACCCTTTTCCGCGCTTGATGTACTTACTGCAGAAAACCTCAAATCAGATTTATTGGAGTTATGGAAAGAAAAGAAAACGAATACCAATGGTATTTTATTAGTAACACACAATATAGAAGAAGCTGCGACTTTGGCTGACAGGATAGTGATTTTTGGTAATGATCCCGGCTATATTCGTGCTGAATTACCAGTGACTCTTCCCCAACCCCGTGATCCGGAAAGCCCGGAATACCTTGCCTTGGTTGACAAGATTTATACTTTAATGACTACTGGGCCCAAAGAAAAAGCCAAGCGAGCGCAAAGGGAGCGTCAAATAGGTTTAGGCTATCGCTTACCCGATGTCGAGCCCTCTGAATTATCCGGTCTGATAGAAACTATGAAGTCCTTTGAAGAACGTATTGATTTACCTGAGCTGGCAGACGAGCTCATGATGAATATTGATGATCTGTTCCCAATTCTTGAAACTCTGGAGATACTTGGTTTTGCCAAGGTGTCTGCGGGAGATATTCAGTTAAGTGAATTAGGAAAACAATTTTCAGAAGCTGATTTGCAAGAGCGTAAGCAATTGTTCGCGCAAAGATTATTGGAAAAAGTCCCTCTGGCTCGTTATATAAGACGGGTACTGGATGAGAAAGCGGGGCATCGCGTCTCAGAAGAGCGCTTTTTGAGTAAGCTGGAGGATTATTTAAGCGAGAAAGAAGCAGATCGTGTTTTGAAAACAATGATTGACTGGGGGCGATATGCCGAGATTTTTGCTTATGATTTCAATACCGGTATTTTGAGTCTGGAAAACCCGGGCAAGGGGGCTTAGCAAGAAAGCCAGGTCAAAATGACCTGGCCTGTGGCCAATTACCGTGGCGAGGAATATCCTTTATAGCTTGAGTTAATTAGGCTGATTTTCTTACCAGGTAATTCAAAATTTCAAATAAACGCTCTTCGCTCCCTGCCATTTGTAAGTCAGTTTTGTACTTGTTATTGACGACAAAGGCTGGTACGGCGTTAATTTGATAATGCGCCATCAAAGACATGCCGCTGTTAACGCGCATATCGATTGTTGGCGAATTTTCAAAAGCGCTCTTGGCAATTTCTCTGTCTACGCCATGAGCAACAAAAAAATCAACCATCGATTGTTTCGTTGCCAGTGGATTTTTATCTTCCTGAATCGCTTTGAATAATATGGGATTCATTTTATCGGACATAGCCAGGGTTTTTGCTGTGTAATAGGCTTTGGCATACAAATCCCAGTTTGGTTTAAAAACAACTGGAACGCGCTCAAGATGGGCGCCTTTGCCCATTCTGGTTGCCCAATCATTTAGTGGGGCGTCAATTTTATAACACCATGGACAGCCATAGCTAAAAAATTCGGTAATCAGGGGTGTTTTATCTTTATTGGTAGACAATTGCGCGCTGGCAACGGTTTGATAATCTTTGCCTTCAATAAATTGAGTTGCCAAAGCAGTCATTGGCATAAGAAATAATAGGGCAATTAATTTTTTAAACATAGTCAATTCCTCAATATAACCCTTGAATATAATAAGCAACGGCTTCCATATCTTCTGGGCTCATTTTACTACTGATATCTTGCATAATTTGATTTAAGTCATTCGTTCGCTTCCCGTCTTTAAATGCTTGCAGTTGCATTATAGTATAAGCTGCATGCTGACCAGAAAGCAGGGGAAAGCCTGCTTGAGCGTTTCCACTTCCTTTAGGACCATGGCAGGCTATACAGGCCGCGATGTGTTTGTTTAAATCACCACCTCTGTAAAGTTGTTCGCCTCTTTTTAAATATTTTTCAGGGGTTGAACCTTCAGCAACGGGCATTTTAGCATAATAGGCTGCCAAGTCATCCATATCCTGTTCATTCATATTAGCAACTATTGCAGTCATAGTGGGCGCAGAGCGCGACTTACCTTCTTTTATATCTTTCAATTGTTTCACAAAATATTTTTCATGCTGGCCGGCAAGATTGGGCCATTCGGGATTCGTACTAATACCTTGCGGACCATGACAGGCGGTACAGACTGTTGACTTATTTTGTCCAGCCTCTTGCGGGTTTTCCTGGGCAAAAATCACTGATGAAGAGCACAGGATTAATACGAGTGCTAATTTTTTCATGGATTTCTCATAATAATTTAGTCAATTAATGGTACACTGCCTGGGTCAAAATCCCAAAACTAAAATGATATCTTATGCCAATCAATTTATATTCTAAAGCAGTATTTTTAAAAAGTGCAGCCCGTGTCAATCAATTACCTGAAGATTCCGGGTATGAGGTAGCGTTTGCTGGCCGTTCCAACGCTGGAAAATCCAGTGCCTTAAATTGTCTGACTAATAATAAAAATTTGGCAAGAACCAGCAAAACACCAGGCCGCACTCAACTGATCAATCTCTTTTCTCTTGATGAGCAACGGCGCCTTGTTGATTTACCAGGTTATGGTTATGCCAAGGTGGCAATGGAAGTAAAATTGGAATGGCAAAAGAATTTAGCCCACTATCTGGAAGCAAGGCAATGTTTGAGAGGATTAATTTTGTTGATGGATGTACGCCATCCATTGAAAGATTTGGATCAAATATTAGTGAATTGGGCTTTGCACAGAGAGCTCCCAGTGCATATTTTACTGACAAAAGCAGATAAGTTAAGTCGTAGTGAAGTCAAAAATGCCGTACTTAAAGTTCGGCAGTATTATGAGCTGGCAGAGCATTTGGTTTCTGTGCAAGCGTTTTCTTCTGTGAAAAAGGATGGTGTTGAGGAGTTGATTTCCTTGCTTGACCGTTGGTATGAGTGGAATTAGCTTTTAGGGTTTTGGTTTTCCGATTGATTACAGACCATTTTTTTTAATGATTATCCAATATTTTGCTGTTATAATGCCCTCTTTCTGTACGTTATGATTTTAAGAGGACCACAATGACACCTTTGTTCCCAACTCAAGGCCCTATTACCATCCGACAAGGTATTGGAGGTAGTTGCTATCTTTTGTCATCTCTGGATTGCATTTTAAATCTTGGGGCGGATGGGGAGCAATTAATTAAATCGTTGTTTACCCAAACGGAAGATGGGAAAGTTATCGTAAGAATCAAACGCCATGAGGCACTAAAAGATAATTTGCAAAAGAATAAAATGACAGGGAAGTACACCCATTACGTGGATGAACTCAACAATGAAGATGTGTTTGAGATTAGCCCGGAAAGACTAAAGGAAATTGATAATCAATACGGCGGGGTAAAAAGTAATTCGCTGGCAATAAAAATTTTGGAACGATTGGTTTCCTATTATTATGCGGGAGATTGGAGTAATACTGATCCTTTGGCAAGCGTTGTTGCTCATGATATACCGGACAGAATTGCCGGTTTTACTTCCACTGCTTTTTTAGGCAAATTCTTTGGTATTCAAGCGGAAGACATTCCATATTCAAAGCTTGACGATATCATCAAATTGAAATTAATGAATCCTGATGAGCCTGTTTATATTAGTATGTCTTATGGAAAAGTCGATAGCTTTGGAAAATTTCATGGCCGTCATGCTTTGAGAATAGACAAAATTATTCCTAAAGGTTCTGGGAACTATGATTTTGTTTTAATCAATCCGCACGATAATTCTAAAACAGAAACTTACAAATTAGACGATCTCAACAAACGAAACTGCCGATTTTGCCTTTTTAATACCAGTATCCATAGAGCCAGTTTGACAAAAAAATTATTGACACTTTCAAACGAGGAGGGGAGGTATATTTTTTCTAATTCTGGTCTGCAGAAAAGGCTGATATCTTTGGAGGAAATGCATCTTCTAACTGACAACAAAATTATTTCTTCTTGCATTAGTTTGCATAAACAAATCCCTTATCTTGAAAAACTTTTCCTAAAATTGTCAGTGGAGGAAAAGAAAACATTAACTGCTTGCATAGCCAATGCGGATGGTTCTAAAAAAGAATTCCTAAAATTATTTTTAACCCGTATCCCTGCAATGGATTTGCTTGAACTGGTTCTTCGCGAAGAAACATCTCAAGAATTATTAGGCGAGGTTTTGACAGAGTTAGCCTTATCAAACCCAGTCGAAGAAAACAAATTAAGTCCCAAAGCAGGCATAAATTTTAATGGCGAGGCTTTTCTCCATTTAATAGTGAAGTCTGCAATACAGCAAAAAATCAATCAGTTAGCTTACCTGCCTGAAAAAGCGAAACAAGAAATTGAATCCGGGTTAATTAACTTTTACTTTGGTGGAGCATCCTCTAGTTTAACAAGAGCATCAGGGTTACGAGCATTGTTTATAGCCAATATTTTCTCCAAAAAATCAATAGAGGCATTATTTCCGCCAAAAGCTCTTTTTGCAAAAGCGATTGCTAACTATCTCACACTAAAGACTTTACCAGATTTATTGATTGAGTACTTAAAAAGCAAAGACACATCGCCAATTGATGAGGAGTTTTTTGATGTCGTTCTTGCCAGCGCAACGTTTAAAGATCCGGATGAATTCTTTGAAAATTTGTTCAGATTAAGCCGAATTAATCCAGAAGTGGCAAAAGCGTTATTTGTCTTCGCATCTCAAAAAATTAATGTTCTATTTGGCATATCTTTAGAAGAATACGCAAAAAAAATCGCTTTAAAAGATTCAGGCGAATTCAAATCATGGTTTGAGTCCTTATCCAAGCCACAACCTGTGATAAAAATTCCAGAAATTGATAATGTATTAAGGCAACAACGAGTCGACGATGCTAAAAGAGTGATTTCAGATATTGTTCAGCGAATCAATTCTTTTCCATTTAGTTTTGAAGGATTTAAAACCGTAGAACACGTTAATCTTAATGCAGAAGAGCTCAGAGGCCAACTTAAGAAAATAGTTCATTCTGGCGAATTGCAAAATGCGTTGCAAATACTGGATTTACCTGATGGACATCCGGAAGTCCAGAGGGCTTTAGAACGTAAGCTCCGAATGATAGACGCCGCAGCTAATCGACGTTCAGATTTTCTCAGGAAGTATGAAACGGATATAGATGAGCATGTCAGGCAAATAAAAAATTTCCCAATCGACTTTAATGATGCGGATACCATAGTAGCTATTGAATCCCAACGTATTCTGTTGAACAAAAAGCTTCACACACTGGTCAAAGCGGAAGATCTTTTGGGCGAACAATTCATCGCCAATCCAAAAATAAAAATGGTCTATTATGCCCAGGTTGAAAAGATTAATTTGCGGGCTGAATTATTGCAAAAACGGCTTCTTGATGAGGCGCAAAAGGTTATCGATTCTGTTGAAAAAAGAATTGATAATTTTGTAATTCGCTTTAATGATATAAGCTCCACTTCTGCAGTAGAATGGCAGCGTAATAATTTATTGCAACAACTTGATAATCTGGTTAAACCTAATCAAGCTTTGTTAAGTTCTGAAAAGGTTCTGGATTGTAATAACTTGCAACCATCCATAGTAAGAGCACTGCAAGCGAAAAAACAAGAAATAAATGAAACAGCTGATCAATTGATCATTAAAATAAATGCTGAAGAAGTAGTAAAAAGCTATGAAAAACAAATCAGGGAATTTCCGATAAGTTTTAGCAGGTGCCAAACAGTTGAAGAAGTGATTGCCAGAAAACAGGATTTAATTCAATCGGTTCGATATTTGGTGGATAACAAACCAGATTTACTTAAGGCGCGGGAACAGCTTCAACTATCTGATGAGTATCATAGTGATATCAAAATAGCTCTGACAGATAAAATTTGTGAAATTAACAGACAAGCTGATGTAATGAGCAAGCGTATTACTGACCAAATCGCTGCAATAAAAGAAACTTTGAATATTCTTGCCGAAATTAAATTTTCCGACCACTTGAAAACTATTGAAAGTATGGTTAAAACGCTCGAAACCAAAGCGGTTGGCGATGAAAATTATAAACGCGCGGCACCCATAGCGAGAACATTTTACAATAATTTATTAAGGGCCGAAGAGCACTTCAAAAACTCTCAACTGCCTAAGAATGTGAAATGCAATGATTTTCATCAAGCTTGCGTCCGTGCCATTAATGCAGTCATGCCTGTTTTAGAAGTACATCGTGGCTGGAAACAAGTGTTTGCTGATTTAGCGAGTGCTTTAGTCACTTTATGTACTTTGGGCGGAGCCAATTTATACGCGGGGAGATGGCGATTATTTCCTGTACCCACCGAGTCTGAAAAAATTGTCAAAGATTTTTCATTGTCAATGCAACCGCTCTCTGTCAGTGCCTGATGAAATTGATTTGATATTATTTGAACTGGTTGTCAGGCTTCACATAGTTTATTTGTTTGCTATCAGAATAAACTTTGTGAAGCTCGACGGTTCTTTTTACCGCTTCAAAATATTTTTCATGAGTTCCTCAACGATCTGAGGGTTAGCAAGAGTTGTTAAATCACCCAGCTCATCAATGTGCGACACTTCTTTACAAGCAATTTTTCTTAGTATTCGGCGCATAATTTTACCTGAACGGGTTTTCGGCAAATCATTTGCAAACTGAATGACATCTGGTTTGGCGATAGCACTGATTTGATCTTTGACTCGCTCCATCAATTCAGTTTGGAGCTCGGCATCAGGCTTATTTCCCTGCTTCAGAATGACATAGGCAAATATTGCTTGACCTTTTAAATCATGAGGAATACCTACAACGCCAGCTTCAGCAACCTTAGGATGGCTGACCAATGCTGATTCAATTTCAGCAGTACCCAATCGATGGCCGGAAACGTTAAGTACGTCATCAATTCGGCCTGTAATCCAATAATCTCCATCTTCATCTCGTTTGGCTCCATCACCAGTGATGTAATAGCCGTTGGATAAATAAGTGTTACAGTATCTTTGGTGATCTCCTGCAATGGTTCTTGCCATAGAAGGCCATGGGTATTTGATAGCCAAAAGGCCTTCTCCAGCGCCATTAATTTCATGTCCTTGCTCATTTAACAGGAGTGGTACGATCCCCGGAATAGGTTTACGAGCAGAGCCTGGTTTGATCACTTCATCACTGGCTCTGGGACTAATCATAATAGCTCCGGTTTCAGTTTGCCACCATGTATCCACTATCGGGCATTTCCCTTGTCCAACTTTTTGGTGATACCAATTCCATGCTTCCGGGTTAATTGGCTCACCCACTGAACCCAGTAAACGAAGAGAACTTCTTGAGCTTGAGTTTAGCCATTGATCGCCAGCTCTCATCAGGGAGCGGATGGCTGTGGGAGCTGTGTAGAACACATTCACTTGGTGCTTATCAATGATGCGCCAGTTTCTTGCTGCGTCAGGCCACGTGGGTATTCCTTCAAACATCAATGTGGTAATGCCATTGCAGAGAGGGCCATAGACGACATAACTATGCCCTGTAATCCAACCGACATCAGCAGTACACCAAAATACTTCATTATCCTGACAAGCAAATATCAGTTGATGCGTATAAGCGGCCTGCACTAAATAGCCGCCTGTGGTATGTACCACTCCTTTCGGCTGTCCCGTGCTTCCGGAAGTATAGAGAATAAACAGGGGATCTTCGGTGTTCATTGGTTCCGGCGTGCATTGATCCGATACGGTTTGTTTTAGCTCATGCCACCAATGTTCTTTGTTCTTATTTAGTGCCGTTGGGGCATTTGAATTTTTAACAACCAGCTTGGTGATATTTAAGTCCACGCTGGCTTCGTCAGCCTGTTTCTTTAAAGGGATAGTTTTTCCACCGCGTTGAAACGCATCCGCAGTGATTAAACATTTACAGGAAGAGGCTATTAATCGCTGCTGCAATGCATGGGCCGAAAACCCGGCAAACACAACGGTATGAATAGCTCCTATACGAGCACAAGCCAGCATGGCAATGGCCGCTTCAGGAATCATGGGTAGGTAAATGCCTACCGTATCCCCTCTGCGAACATTTAGGCTTTTTAACACATTGCTCATTTTGCATACTTCAGAATAAAGCTGCGCAAAAGTCAGGGTTTTATTTTGGTTTTCATCATCACCTTCCCAAATGATGGCTGTTTGATTTGCTTTATGGGGTAAATGCCTATCCAGACAATTAGCGCTAACATTGAGTAAGCCGCCTTGAAACCACTTCACATCGCCTTTGTGTAATCCTCCCTGCAGGGTGATACTCCAAGGTTGTATCCAGTCAATGGTTTGTGCGGCAATTTCAGACCAAAATTCAGATAGATATTCTTCTGTAGCTGTTAAATGAGGGTGCTTTAGATGAACGGGAAGCATGCTACACCTCTTGTATTTTGCCAATGTGTTTAATAATGGCTGAAAAATCGATATCACCAAGGCCTTGATCGACAAATTGTTGATAAATTTCAGTTGTTTTGGCGCCAAGGGGTGTTTCAATGTGTACTGATTTCGCAGTATTTTGACTCAATAACAAATCCTTCAACATCATGTTTGCTGCAAACCCTGGCTTATAATCATTGTTTGCAGGAACATTTTCCAATATTCCTGGTACAGGGACGTATTTGCTCATAGCCCAACATTGACCCGATGAATTGTTTACCACCTCAAATAATTTTCCATCAGACAGCCCTAGTTCTTTCGCCAGAATGAACGCTTCTGATATGGCGATCATCGTGGTACCCAATATCATGTTATTGCAAATTTTGGCTGCTTGCCCACTGCCTGCACCGCCTGTATGGATGATTTTTTTTCCCATGGCAGAGAGAATGGGATGCGCCGCATTATAAGCCTCGGCTTCACCACCAACCATGAATGTTAACGTGGCTGCAGTGGCCCCCGCTACGCCGCCAGAGACGGGAGCATCGACGACCAGAAGATGATTTTCTTTCGCTATTTGATGAGTTTCTCGAGAGCTTTTTACATCAATTGTAGAGCAATCGATGTACAATGAGCCAGCATTTAACTGACTGAATATACCATCTACACCAAGGCATACATGTAAAACTTGCTGTCCGGTTTGTAACATAGTAACAATGACATCTTTGCCTTTTGCCAATTCCTGCAAGTTATGAGCAATAGTTCCTCCTTGTTCAGCAAAATGCTCAAGTGCTGATTGTTGCAAATCATAGCCCATGACACTATGACCGGCTTTCAAAAGATTAATGGCCATTGGAAAACCCATATGACCCAATCCCACAAATCCAATATTAGCCATATATTTCTCCGTAATAAGCATGATTAATCATGAGTGGGCATGGCAAAGCTGCTATCCTTTAATTCGGTTATTGGCCATTTGCTGGTAACCGTTTTGCGTCGAGTATAGAAATGAATACTTTCTTCTCCGTGCATGTTGGTATCTCCAAACACAGAGCGCTTCCAGCCTCCGAAAGGATGGTTGGCAATGGGAACGGGTATTGGAATATTAATCCCGACCAGGCCTGCTTGAACTCGCTGGCTATACTCACGTGCTGTAAAGCCATCCCGAGTGAAAATAGCAGTGCCATTTCCGTATTGATGTTTATTGACTAAAGCAAGAGCCTCTTCAAAATGGTTGACTCGCACGATAACCAGTACAGGTCCAAAAATTTCATTTTGATAGACAGACATTTCTTCAGTTACTTCATCAAACAAGCAGGGTCCCAGGTAAAAACCCTGTGGGTATTGAGGATGTTGAAAGGTTCTGCCATCGATAATCAAGCGGGCACCTTCATTAACCCCTTTTTCAATAGCGGCCAAAACTCTTTGTCGATGAGCCTGGCTGACAAGAGGACCCATATCAGTGCCCTCAACATCTCCGGCGTCTACGCGAATGGCTCGAATGAGGGGGGAAATTTTATTGATCAAGGCATCAGCGGTATGTTGACCAACCGTTACAACGACAGATAAAGCCATACAACGTTCTCCTGCCGAACCATAGGCTGCTCCGACGATAGCGTTAGCTGCCTGGTCTAAATCGGCATCAGGCATAACCACACAGTGATTTTTAGCTCCGCCAAAAGTATGTGCCCGCTTTCCATAGGCTGCTGCAGTGGTATAGATGTATTCGGCAACAGGAGTGGAGGCGACCGCAGTAAAGGCAGCTATATCCGGATGAGCCAGTAAATGCTCGACAGTCGTTTTATTACCCTGGATACAATTGGCAACGCCCGGAGGCAAACCGGCATCACTTAACAGTTCCAATAAACGGACAGGCGCAGAGGGATCTTGCTCGGAAGGTTTAAGAATAAAGGTATTTCCACAAGCAATGGCAGGAATCATCATCCAAATGGGTACCATGACAGGAAAGTTAAATGGAGATACTCCGGCACATACTCCCAAGGGTTGTCGAAAAGTATGGCAATCAATATGGCTGGCCACTTCAGCAGAAAAATCTCCCTTTAGCTCGTTGACGAGCCCGCAGTGCAGCTCCACTACCTCAATGCCTCTGGCCACCGATCCTTTCGCATCATCCAGCGTTTTGCCGTGCTCACGAGTGACTATTCGTGCCAGATCCATTTGGTATTTTTCCAGCAACTCCCTAAATCGGAATAAAACTCGCGCTCTTTTTATAGCAGGGGTTTGCGACCATTCATTTCCTGCCGCTTTGGCAATAGCCACAGCTCTATCACAGGTTGCCTTTGACGCAAAATGGACTTGGCCAATAATTTCACCCAGAGCAGGATTATAAATGGCTTGAGCTTCAGTATCCGTTTCATTAATAAGTTGTCCACCAATATAGTGAGGCACATTGTATCCCATTTTTAAACTCCTTGTATTGAAAGGCAGTAGCTAGATAATAGTTATAGAAACAGAATTGACATTAAATTTTTGTCATTTATTTCTAGCCAATGATTGCCGTTACTTAATGATTAATCACTCAGTGTTTTAAGCGTTACCTGATATCGTCGATCTGATTGGCTATCTTGTGAACCTAGTGTTTCAACGACTTCAAAATGAGTTGGATTACCTGCTTTTTTTAAGGCATTTTGAATGGCATCATCAATCCCGGATTCTGAAAAACCTGTAAAATCCTCTATACTTTTCATAGCTATCCTTTTACTATTCCTCCAAAAAAACTAGTTTAGCATGAAGTAATGCTATTAAGGCAATTAACTTCCTGATATCTTAGGGTAAATATATAATTCAATTGTTAATTCAAAACATTGTCACTTTGAATTATTTATACAATAATGAGGAAATTAAGGCAGTAAGGGAATTAAGCTATGGGAAAAGGTATAATTTTACGTGTTTTGGAAAATACAATATTATCTCCTCAGGTATTTGATACACTAGAGCGACTTCTACCTGGTTACAAAGTAGAGTATTTCAAAGAGCAGCCAGATTATCGTAAAAGCATCGCTCGCCGGATAGACAGCCTTCATGATGCCTTTTCATTTATCTTAAAAGCTTACCCCCTCGATCCAAAACATACTTCTCTGACGGTTGCAACCTTAAGTACTTATGCCGCAGAATGCAAGGCTTCATGTGACCTGGAAAAACTGACATTAGAAGAGTTGCATCTTGAGCTCGAACGATTTACGGCCAAATTGGTTGAAGCTATTGCAATCGCGTGGAAATGGCCTAAAGGTAAGGCAGTCAAAGAGGCGATAGCCAGCCTTAATGAAGCAGAGCAGTATGTCTTAATGAGTCGGGGTCGTAGCGATATCGCTACCATAATGCCTATTGAAATGGGCAGTGAGACAAAGTATGTTTTGCAATATGATGAATCCCTTTCTCCCGTTTATGAACAATGGCTAAGTGAATTAAAACAATTAAAAGAATATAATTTTCCTAAAACACCTGCCTGGTTTAAAAATCTGCCGCCCTATCAACAAGCTTATTATTGTAATCTGAATTTAAGTTCTGTTGATCCTAAAAAAGCGCTGCAGCACTTTAATACATTTTTTGGCAATTGGGGAGATATTGCAAAAAGGTCACTGAATTTGACCACGGAATTAAATCAAATACATACCAACTCACCGCCTTATCCTTCCTGGTTCAATGAATTAAGCCCTGCTCAGCAAGCCATGATTCGCGTCTTGTCTGCTACTCCACATGAGATTAAATCCAGCTTAAAAGAGTTTAAAAAATTTATGGTTGAGCAGGCCAGGAATGATCAATACGCATCGACTTTGAGCCTAGTGCCTAAGCTTCCACAGTGGTATTGGGTTTTGTCCGAGAAACAACAATACTTTTTGGAATATGCTCTCAAAAATGCAGAAAAGATTGAGGATGTCGTATCTTATTTATCAAGCCGGCACCGAACTTTGCCTGCTCCAGGCAATTATGGTGCGCACAGTTTATATTTAATCGATGATGAGGGTAAAGAAACTTTATTTTATGACAAGAGGTATCGTTCAAGCCATGTTGCCAGCCGTGATTCGTTAAAATTTCCTGAGGATGTCCAGCAGCGTCATGTTGACTCTAATCTGGTTAAGGTGATGGAATTTGCCAAACCTCAGCAGCCTTTGTTATTGCAAACATTAATTAGCCCTATCCATGCAGTAGATTATATTCCAACGGTGGTTACAGACTTTTTACCGGAATTACCTCCTGATCTGGAGTTGTATAAAATTGCCCGAGAAGCGGTTACCCGGAGCAAACGCAGGCATGAAATATTCCAGCATAATCATCCTTTTAATATTGCCAAGCGTTATTATTATACTCAGGCAACGGATACAGACAGCGAGTTTTTATTAAAAGCAGCGCAGAAATATGCGTCTTCCAAGCCTGGATTGCAGGCGCTAATCGATGATTATAAGGCCGTTTTAGAGTCGCCTTTAGGCTCTGCAACATTTTGGGATTACGATGGCAGGGAATTATTTCTTAGCTCTTTGGAAGAACTGATTATTCTCAACATGGGCGGCTATAGCTATGGCTCCTGTGTCAGTGGTAAAGACAGAAAAGCAGTAGAGTTATTGCATACTGATGCGATGATTTTGTATAAAGCAAAATATGGAAATTGGCCTAAATTTGGAATTCCCAAAGAAAAACAAGAACGAGTCAATTTCATCAATATTGTTGTAGATCTTTATATCTCCAGACATCAACATGAGCTTGCAGGGCAAAATGCGCCAGGTTCAGAGGGAATCAAAACGCCTGATTGGTACTGGCCAAACGATATCGCTGAGGCCATTAACGAGCGCTTGGGCACTGAGAAAGCATTAGCCTATGATGACCGATTAGCCACTGATAATGAAGTGAAGAATATTAGCAAGGATTTGCGTTCCTTTTTTCTACCAGAAAACGAATTGCATTGCTTGTTAATTGCCAAACAGCTAGGCGAAAAAATGTGTACAATGCTTTATGATGTACTAAGCGCTTTAATCAATGAGGAGCGCAGATTTCAAAAATCAAGCAAAGATTCCTGGAAATTACGTTGGTTCTCTGATAAAGATGTGAGCTCAACACCTACTGGAATACTCAATATTCGTGAAGTAATGCATGATGAAAACTCGGGCAATGATAATGTTCTTCGGATTGGAAAAATATTTGCAGCTGTTTTAAATCGGCCAGAAAGCGACTCATCAAGAACTACAGCAACCAATTCAGTCTATGATCGTATTAGGAAATTATTACAGCCCCTGTCATCAGAAACCACATTACAAACATTGGCAGAAGAAGCCATTTTAGAATGGTCTTCTTTGTTTGAGAGTTCCAAAAGAGAAAACAGTGGCTTGGTTTATGTGTAATGTTTAAAAAATTGAGTTGGGAAACGTTCCATATCAAGGGGTGATATGTGAAAAGGAGACCCGTATGCCCGACAGTAATACGGGTCAACCTGGTTTTTGCAATTTAAAGCAAATGTTCCAGACCATAAACCAGGTTATTTAAATTCAATACTTTTTGACAGGCCAGCACAATTCCCGGCATAAAACAACGGCGATCTATACTGTTATGTGTAATGGAGAGTGTCTCGCCTATGTTGCCAAAGAGGACTTCTTGTCGAGCAAGCAACCCAGGCAGTCTAAGGGAATGAATATTAATATCATGATGAGAGCCGCCTCGGGCCCCAGGGGTTAATTCTTTTAATGGAAGTTTGTTTTTGGGTTTTTTGCGCGCCGCGGCTATCATTTCTGCAGTTTTTAAAGCAGTCCCTGATGGCGCATCCAATTTTTGTTGATGATGGCCTTCAATAATTTCAACCTCTGAAAAATATTCAGAAGCTTTTGTGGCGAGAATCATCATTAAAATGGCACCGAGAGAAAAATTAGGTGCAATAATTCCACCTATTTGTTTTATTTCACACAGTTTGGTGAGCTCATCGATTTGTGTTTCAACCAACCCCGATGTCCCAATAACCGGTCGAGCGCCGTGATTAATAATGGTTAAAGAGTTTTCATAGACACAGTCTGCTCTTGTCAAATCAACAACTATTTGTGCTTTGGTGTCCAGTATACTTTGCCCAAGATTGTCCTGTCTGCTTAGTTTGGCTACTATTTCAAACTGTTCATGGTTTTCCAATGTTTCACAGGCTAGTATCCCCATTTTTCCATTGGCACCATTAACAATGATACGTGTTCGCATTTATCACTCCGAATTATTTACATGATTTCCGAAAAACCCCAATCTCTTTATAAAAAAATTTTTAATTCGGTCATTGAGCCTATCTAAACTCTCTCATTAAAAACATTTTTTGCCTAGACTTGGCATTTTTCTTAAGTCCTGATTTAGTTATATGTTGAATAAAAACAGGATTGGGATACTTATTGTTTGGATTGAGACGTCGGAGTAAGTGGGTTGACTGCCCGCCATGCCCAGATTGAAGCAAAAGGCCATCCAATTAGTGTTGCTTGCATAATCAACGCAACGACAGCTCCGCCTGGATTGTCTTTAATCAATAAAACCAACCACGGTATAAATATAGCAAGAATTGAAAGTATTATCCTCATTTTGTAATCACCATTAATACATTATTGAGCGATAAGGTTCCTTTATTTAGCAATCTATCAAGCATCCTCTGCGCTATTCTATCTGACTTAAGTTAATTATAGACATATCATAATGTATTTTGCTAATTGGATACAAATCAAAAGGTATTCGGCTTAATGGAAATAATAAAGAAGGCTTGCAAACAACCAATAAACATTGTACATTGTGCGCTCATTCCTCGAGTAACTAATAGCATAATTTACACCATCTGACTTCAAGATATGACTATCATACATTCAAGGTCAACAGACTTTTGCAAATCAAATGATTTTGATAATTTTCATGCCAATAGACTAAACACAATAAGGGTACCAGAATGAGAAAGCAGGCGCTGCACCCACGAACCGCTGTCATCAATAAAGCACAAAAAAATCAATCCAAGCGAGCGCGATCTGACGCATTATTATGGCTTGCGGCTAATTTCCCTGAGGCATTCGATAATTCTTTGCGTATTCGGCCATTAAAGATTGGTATTATGTCTGATATATTGCAGCATGCAGAAAAAGCAGAGCAAGTTGGAATTTCTAAAAGTAAATTAAGGGAAGCTGTTGTTCTTTTTACCCGTCGTCTTGATTATCTGGCTTGCCTGAAAGCTCGTGAAGTCCGTATTGATTTGCACGGAAATCCAGTAGCCGAGGTTACTGAGGAAGAAGCTGAGCATGCTTCCATGAAAATTAAAAAACGCGTGGAAAAGAGTGTTAAAAATGCTCGCAAACAAGTGAATGCAAAAGCGGCTAATCATTCGCATGTAAATAGTCAGCCAAGTGCAGTTTCCAGCGTTAAGCCAATGAATTCGTTTGACTCTCATCCTGAGCCTCTTTTGCCAATATATCCTCTCAGAAGCTCTACCTATGCCTCACAAAATGTGGCAATGCAATCCGCCAAGTCACCATCCGTCGTAGTCAAACATAAAGCACCAAAGCAATATGATCCGGATGCTGTAGCCCGTTTAAAAGAAAAATTAGGATTGTCTCGAAAAGCAGAAGAGAAAAAGGAAACAACAGAGTAAATGCGAATAGCGACATTATTTTTAGCAGTGCTGTTTATTTCTCCACTATGGGCTGCGCCAAAATTCTTTCCATCCCAACCTGCCTTGAATGGAGTATATGACATTAAGGGAACTGAATTATGCAGTACAGCAAAGCATACTTTAGCCTACTTAAATAAAGGCAAAAATTATGATCCCCAAGTGATTCACGATGGAAAAGTCATTAAGATTTCTTTAGACAGAGTGAAAAAAACCTTGGAATTTATTTGTCAAAACCAAAAAAAATTAAATAACCCAGATTTTGTAAAACAACATTTCGACTTTATTCGATGGTATCCTGACTTAAGCCAAGCCAAACAATTATCCGCCAATAAACCATTATTACAAAATATACCCAAAGATAAGATATTGATGACTAAATATTTTGTGCATTTGGCTGGTGCCAGTACCAAACCAAGCTCCGCGAAACCCTATCCTTTGTACGCTTTGCCCGAAGACGAGCAGAATTTGACTCTGGATAAAGCAAATGCCAAACCAGGACTAATCCGTTTCAGATATGGTAAGCAAGCAATATTATCCGGTGCTCTTAAAAATCAACCGGTTAGCGAATTGGCTTATTTAAGTCGAGATGATTTGGAGGCGGCTTTACTGCAAGGTACCGTTGTCGCGGATTTTGGACCGACTGCTGGCAAGAGAATATTTAATGTCCATCGTAGTAATAATATTGCTTATGATCGAACTAAAACTCCCTATCAGCAGGAGCGATTTTGGTATTTCAAGGAAGTCGATGGAATTAAGGGTTATGGTAAGGACGCTGAATACAAAATTACGGTTAACCCCAAGGTGACCTTTGCAGCTGATTTGGCTGAGTTTGGTTTAGGGAAATTACTAATGATTCAGTATCAAGACAAATCAGGACGCACAATGACTAAAATGGGCATCCTGGCTGATACTGGGGGGGCTTTTAATAATAATTTATACCAAATTGATTATTTGGCAGGAAGCTTTGCAGGAAAGGACGTTTTGTACAGGGCTACTCGAGATTTACCCGATTATGTCGATGCTTACTTTATGATTTTAAAACAACCTTAGGCATTTCACATCAATATTTTTGCCATTACTGTTTACACACTGTTCACGGGGTAAGTCCAGAGTATAGAATCATTTTTTACCAATATGGCTTATTGAGTCTTACAATTTGGTAAATTCGATTTCACCTTCTTGCCCTTCTCCCTTGCGGGGTGAAGCGCCATCAGTATTTTTTATGGTATGAAGTTCTTCTTTAAGGCTTATCGATTTTTCTATATTCTTTATTGATTGTTCCATTTGCTTTTGGCGATAAATATAAATCAAACTGCCCCCGGTTTTTATTGCTTCAGTGATGCTTGCTGTAATGATTGTAATGAACTGAATGAATTTTCTTAGGAAATGAGTGCCTTTATCTGCTGAACTTAATTTTTCAATAAAGACAGCGTCATTAGGTAATGATTTAACTTTTATAGCACGTTGCTCTATAGGGATATCTCTATTTTGTAATTCTCTATTGATGTTCTCAATATACTCTTTGACATCCTGATTTTTAGGGGGAAGTTTTGCACTGAATAGGCGAAGCCTGTCGTAGGCTTCAAAAACTATCAAATGATCAGGCAAATGTTTTTTTTCAAATTCTTTCAATCCTTGCAGCAACTCTTTTGAACAGTCATCGGCATACAGAAAGCGATTTTTGTTTTTTTTGTAATATTCTCTGGCAATTTGTTCATATTCCTGGGCAATGGGTGCTTTAAGCGTTGTATAAACAAGGTGATTACGTAATGACACCTCGAACTGCATGTCCAATAAGACATTTCTGGTTTGATTGGGGTTTTTATCTTCAAGCAACACCATCTGTTGCCTGAGGAAAGCTAGTTTATCGTTCTTAATCTCAATTTCAAATGCTATTTCATGATTCGAGGGATCTTCGGATAGCTTTTTCCTTAATGTTTGCAGATCGCTTTCGGTTTGTCTGACGAGAATATTGACATAAGTGGTATCGTCCAGAATAGATAATTTTTTACTAAAAGGCATGTCCAATTCCAGGGCTGCAGATAAGAATAATTGGTTGACTGCAGCCATGGCTGGATTAATTAATGTGCCTGGTTTTAAATTCAGATAGTCTTCTTCCTGAGATAATTTTGTCAGTAAATCCCTATACGCATTTTCTTTTATCTTGGGGAAGTCATAAGTAACCAAGGTATTGACCATACCGGCTACCTCAGCAGCCTGAGCTCCAGCCCGTTGAATTTGTTCTAATAAAGCAAGAAGAACTTTGATCGTTGCAATATTAAAACCATACTTCTCTTCCAATGTTTTTTTCAATCTGCTAATTTCAGCGTCCATAAATTCTTCATTTGCTAATTGTTCTCGAGTCAACGAACGAATAGCCTTAGGTTGTTGACCAAACGCATTTTTGTATCTGGAACTTAAATAGGCTCTTGCTTTCTCTAACTGAGGGGAGGCCAGATGCGCGTATTTTACACCCAGTTTTGCGGCTTTTTTTCCTGCTGATTCAGTCCGATCGATTTGTACTTCACGAATCCCGGCTTCAAAAAAAGCTTTTTCAATACGATGGTCTCTTGGAGTTTTTCTTTTTAACAATTCTTTATGGGCTCTATTCAGAATAAACTGAAGATCAGCCCAATCCTCTTTGTTGTAATTGATGGATTGAACTTTATTGCTGAAGCTCAATGCGGTACGAACTACTGGGCCATAATGCTCTTTTAACTCGGGTGAAAATCGTTCCACTGCCATTTTTAATTCATGAGCATGGTTTGCAATTTCTACCAACGCTTTTGTTTGCGATACAAAGCTGTCGCTCTTTTTCATTTGCTCGAATTGTTTTAAAGCGGTTTCCAGGTGATATAAACTGTTTTCGACTTCTTTAATTTGCCTTACCATGAGCGGATCTTTGTCATTTATCACATGCAAAGGCTTACCTGGAGGTTTGATTAAATATTTTTGCATTCGAGTGGAGAAATTATCTCTGGTAAGAGCCGAAAATTGCTCTCGTATCATACCCACAGTGGATGATAATTTTAATTCTTGAATGTAAGCCAAATTACCACGAACGGTGTTGAGAGATGAGACCGATGTTGGTTTTAATTCCCCAGGACCTACAATAGGCTTCTTGCTTTCAGTTTCTAAAAATGTTCTGCGCAGCTGGGGTATATTGATTTCTTTTGATACATCAGATTTTAACTCGAAAGATTTGGCTATAACGTGCTCTATGGCTTTATCAATGACTGCAATTTTTAATTCACTGGATTTTTTCTGTTCGCTTAAATTGTTTTCAACAGCAGGTTGCAATTTTATCAATTGAGAGACTGTAACTTTGATTTTATTTATTTCTTCAGATGGGGACGTTTCAAGTTGATTTAAAGCAGCAACAAAATCATTGCTTAATTCCAAATTACTATTCGCCATTGCGGATTGAATCTTAACAAAAGCAAGACGCAATTGAGCGAGCTCATTTGGCTTTATGTTTGACAGCGGTTGGCCTGAATAGTGTTTAAGTATCCCGAAAAAAGTGTTCACTGCTTTTTTTTGCTCTTCTATTTGCAGCAATGCGAGGCAGTGTTCCGTTTTTTTAGTCATTAAGCGCTCTATGCGCTTATCTCCCATATAGAATGAAAGAGGAATTTTTTGTAATTTAAAATCAGGTTTGGTTTCAATAATTTCATTAAGCTTGTCGTTAATTTGGTCTAATTCCAGGGCAATAGGTGCTGATAACAGGCCTGGGGTTAAGTAGTGGCGTGTCTCAATTTCATCAAGCATCATCATCAAATTGGGATAACCTTCTTTTAACCATTTCTGGTATTGTCGAATAGTGATTTCTTGCAGGTTGTTTCCTTCGCGTTGAATTTTTTTATTTAATTCGATAAGACCTGAGATAGCGCTGAATCCTTTAAACATGCTCATTAAGTAGGCATTTTCTTCAAAAAACAATTCAAATACTGCGCCAATGGCTTCAATTTTTTTGCTGTTGATTCTTAACTCATCAACTGATTTCTCAGCGTTTTCATCCAATGAACTTGAAATATTGTTCAGTAGCCTTGGAATTTCTGAAAATAATTTAACCAGTGAAGCGGTTTGGGTTATTTCATCCGTTTTAGGTTGAACTGTATTAATTCCCTGACCTAAAATGCTTCCCAGTTTTTGGGCGACGTCAAGTTCACTGAATTGACTTGCCCATCCATACTCTTTAACCAGCTTGTTTGCTTCGATGATCACAGGTGCTATTAAATCGTGATTCTCACGAATTAAATTGTGAATGTCTGAGAAATCCTCAGTAAACAACGCAAATGATTTGTACACTTGGGATAATGCTGCTACGCCTTGATGTGCTGCAGCAATCTTACCTAATCTAGTGCTGGTATCTATGCCATGCCAGGTTTTAAGAGCACACTCCGCATGATACATACTGTTGATGATTTTTTTTATTGCCGCTGTTTGAGGCGGGTCTTGATCAAGATGAATAAACGGAACGCCATGTTCCTGTGGGTTTAAACTGTCGGCTATGGCGGGAGATAAGGTGGATTTAAACTTACTTAATAACAATGTCCGAGCAGTACTGATTTTATCAGCATAATCCAATAATTCAGTCGTTTTTTCTTTTGGTTTTTTGTCATTTCCCTTTATAGTTTCTTCAGGTAATGTTTTTGTTTTTTCCGGAGATGTTCCGAGTGGACTTCCGGGCCTGGCTTGGCCTTCTGTTTTTAATTGTTGCAAGGCGGATAAGTCATTAGTTGTATAATTGGTGTCTGAGAAAGATGACCCTAAAGTCATAATTTGTTGCAACAGTGGAGCTAGTGCTTTTTGACCCTCTGGTGAAAGTTCTTTGACACTTGATTTTAGTTTGGAAGCTGCAGAAGCGATTGCGATAAAATAATGCAATCGGATCATAATTCCATAGCTCAAATCGATTTTTTCAAAATCTTTAAGTGCTTTTTCTAATTGAAACAAATTATTTTCAATGGTTTTAATTTGTTTCACCAACTCAGGATCCTTTTCATTGACTTGATACGGAAGAGTTGAAAAACAGGCTTGATATTTTTCTGGCAAATGGCGATGAATCAGAGTATCGACATTTGTTCTTGTGCTGTTTACTGTAGTCGATAATTGCATTTCCTGAATGGCAGTTAGTGTTCCACGAAGATTGACTAATTTCGAAGGTTTCACTGCAACAAATGTGGATGGAGGAGCCTCCCTCTGCAAGGGTTGTTTTCTCAGAGTTGATTTTATAGCATTGACACGAACTTCAGCTTTATATTGCAGTGCGGTTTCTTCTAGCTTATCTGATCCTGTCCTTAATTTTTCACGAGCTTTTTCAGCAATCAGGATCTTAAATTGCTCGGACGCAATTTGGCTTGACAGAAAACGATCAACAGACTCCCTGGTTCCAAGGATTTTATCAACGTTGTAATTGACCACATAACTGGCTACATAACCTAAACCACCTTTGGCTAATTCCCACCATGATTTGGGTTTGGCTGGGGTTTTTTCAGGGCCGGTAGTATTTAAAACAGAGGTTAACAGATTTTCAAGATCTAAACTGGCATGAGCCAGTGCCGTTTGTATTTGGGGATATAATTGTCTTAGTAATATCCGATCCGGCTCTGTAACTTGTGAAAGATTCATGCCCTTATAGGCTTCCAGGATTCGATAAAAATCAGCAGTAGCCGCTTGCTGTTTTTCGGTAGCCATGATAGCTCGCACACTGTTGGCCTGAGCATTATGAATTTGTTGCTCTCTTTTCCCCTTCAATGATTCTATGGATACAACGCGCTCAGTAATACCAAAATTAGGTTCAGATAGTATGCCATTCACTTGCTTGCCTAAATGCTCTATTTGAGAACACAAATTGGTACTTAAACTGCCTGGTTTTAAATAGTTTTGTCGTTCCAGTTGATCAGCGAAGGTGATTAATGTGGGTAAATAGTGATTAGCCCAGGAAACATATTGCTTAATGGATTTCTTGCTAAAATCAAAACCATCGTCTTGTATGTTCTTAAACCATTCTAATAAATCCTTTATGGCTTTTGAGTCTTCAAAATCACTGATACTTAATTTGCTGATAAAAGGGTTATTGTCCAGGTCATCAAGTAAGGCGCGAACCAATTCTACCGCTTGTTCTTTCTCTTTTCCTGGCATGTCCTTTTCTTGTAGTTTGGATATGGTTTCTACCAGTTTTGATATTTTTGCAAAGGCGTCAACAAGAGGATGCGTATCATGCCATTTATCGATATCGGGACCCAATAAATCCATCCCTTGGAAGATCACTTTGGATGCTTTATCGGTCACATCCATTTCCATGAATTCTGATAGCCAGCCAGACTCTTGCACGATGGTATAAGCTTGAGTAAACAGCGGTTCAAGTAAATGATAATTGTCGGCTATGACACTCCTTATTTCAGGGGTAGCCTCATCAAGTAAACCCAGGGATTTGTATATCTGGGTTAGTGCACGGATTAATTTGGGTGCTGCTTTGGCTTTACCCAATAGCGTACTGGTATCAATGCTTTCCCAGCTTTTAAATGCTTCCTCAGCATGATAAAGACAATTAATGACTTTTTTTAGAGTTGCAATTTGTGGTGGATCCTTCTCAAAATGAACAAAAGGAACGCCACTTGGTTGTGGTGTGAGTTTTCCAGCTATCAGATCATCCAATTGCGCTTTAAGGGCTTTAAGGAGCAATCCCCTGACTTCATCTATTTGCTGCGATAACGGAATATCTGATGAGTTATGATCTGGCATATTTATCACCTCTATGCTTAATAGTAGCATAGAGGTGATAATTTGATTAAAGTGTCATTAAAATAATCATTTTGGTCTTTTATGAAAGAACCTTGCTTTAATTAACAGGATATCTTGAACTCAGACAACAGGTATAATTTCCATGCAGTTGGTGCCGCCAGGCATTCCAATTTGGGTTCCGCGAGTTAATAACACATAGCCTCTCTTTTCAAGGTGCCCTGATTTGATTAATTCATGTAAAATTTGTTGATTCAATCCTTCGGGGTTGAATTGATGAAAATCAATGTAGATAGGAAAGACATTGTTTACAAGGCTTAAACGACCAATGGTTCTCTTATTGGCTGATATAGCAAAAATAGGAACGGTGCTGTGGTGTCGGGATACCCATAAAGCCGTGTCTCCGGATTCGGTCAGTGTGATAATGGCCTGAATGGGGAAATGATTGGCGGTATGCATGGTAGCCATAGCGATTGCCTGGTCAGCCCGTTGATAATGACAGGTTTCCGGATCACTATGATAAAAAAAGCTGGCATGCTTCTCAGCGCTTAAACATATTTTATTGACCATGGTAATGACTTTGACTGGAAAAAGGCCGCTTGCTGTTTCAGCCGAAAGCATCACAGCATCAGTTCCGTCCAGAATCGCGTTGGCTACATCAGAAACCTCGGCACGGGTAGGCTGAGGATTGCTTATCATGGATTCCATCATTTGTGTTGCGGTAATCACCACTTTATCTAAAAGTCGCGTTTGTTCTATGATGTGTTTTTGAATGGCGGGAACTTCAGCAGCACCCACTTCAACGCCTAAATCTCCTCTGGCCACCATGATGGCGTCTGCTTCGCGAATAATATCAGTTAAGTGATCCAAAGCTTCCATGCGCTCAATTTTAGCGATAATAGGGGTTATTTGGGCCCCATAGTCTTTCATTAGCGCTCTTGCTTGCCGGATATCCTCTGCGTCTTTTACAAAAGATAAACTGATGTAGTCCACTTCTGCTTCAATTGCTGTACGTAAATCATTTCTATCTTTTTCTGTTAAAGTTCTGGCTGCTAACCCGCCACCTTTTCGATTCAAACCTTTCAAATCAGTGAGTACTCCACCTTCCACTACCTTGCAATGAATTTTTGACCCGGAAATCTCTATGACTTCCAATTCAATTAACCCATCATTAATCAGAAGATGATCACCAATACTGAGTTCATTGGCCAAATTAGGATAAGCGACCGATACGCCATTTATGTCTCCCAGAGTATCTGGGGCCATACAATCCAATGTAAAATTTTGTCCATCAATTAAAGTGATGGATTTGTTTTGAAAACGGCCGACTCTTATTTTAGGCCCTTGTAAGTCAGCCATGACTGCAACCGGGTGGTTTAATTCGTCTGCGATTTTACGAACCAGTGCAATTAATTGCAGGGCGGAGGAATCGGCATGAGAAAAATTAATTCGTACTACGTTGACTCCAGCAGCCAGCATGGATCGCAGAATTTCAGGTTCCTTGCTGGCTGGGCCTAAAGTGGCAACAATCTTAGTTCGTCTTAACATGTTTTGCGCGCTCCTGCAAAATAGCAACAGCAGGCAAGGTTTTTCCTTCCAGACATTCGAGAAATGCCCCACCTCCTGTGGAAATATAAGAAATTTGTTGATTCAAATCATAAAGATCAACAGCAGCCAAGGTATCACCACCACCAGCAATAGAAAAGGCATCACTCTCGGCAATCGCTATAGCAATGGCTCTAGTTCCATAAGCAAACTGCGGGAATTCGAATACACCAACCGGACCATTCCAGATGATGGTGTTGGCGTCATGGATGAGGTCTACATAATCTCTTATGGTTTCTGGGCCAATATCAAGGATCATATCGTCCGCAGCCACATTAGACAGAGATTTGTTGAAAGCAGGGCAGGTTTCACTAAATGTTTTGCCTACTACAACGTCGGTGGGTAGAGGAATTTGGCAACCTTTCTCTTTGGCCAGAATAAGGATATGGCGAGCCTCATCCAATAAATCAGGTTCGTAAAGGGAAATACCAATTTCAAACCCTTGGGCTTTCAGAAAAGTATTGGCAATACCGCCGCCAGGGATAAGAACATCAACCATACCCACCAATTGTTTCAATAGACTGAGCTTGGATGAGACTTTGGCTCCTCCAACAATAGCGACGATAGGTTTTTTAGGCGCTTTAAGCACTTGGTTTAACGCTTCAAGTTCACGGATTAGCAGAGGACCAGCAACGGCAACTGGAGCATATTGAGCGACACCATAGGTAGACGCTTGTGCCCTGTGTGCCGTGCCAAAAGCATCCATGACAAAGACATCACAAAGGCTTGCCAGTTTTTTTGCCAAAGCTTCGTCATTGGCTTTTTCACCGGGATTAAATCGGACATTTTCGCATACGACCAATTCCCCAGGGTTTACACCCACGCCGCTCAGGTAATCTTTGACGAAGCGAACAGGATATTCCAGGTTTTCCCTTAAATAATCAGCAACAGGCTCCAAAGAGAATTTTTTTTCGTATTTGCCTTCCTCCGGACGCCCAAGATGAGACAATACGATTACTGCTGCGCCACTGTCCAAAGCGGATTTGATTGTAGGCAGGGCCGCTTGCAATCTTTGATCACTGGTAATCATACCGTCTTTGATCGGGACATTTAAATCCTCACGAATCAGAACTCTTTTGCCAGACAGATCAATGTCGCTCATTTTAATCAGGTTCATTGGTTATCCTTTAGCAGTTCATCATTTGGTGTGCGGTATCAATCATGCGGTTAGAGAAACCCCATTCATTGTCATACCAGGCTACTACTTTAACCAAATTGCCTATCACTTTGGTTTCCGTTGTGTCGAAAATAGCGGAAGCGGGATTGTGATTGAAGTCACAAGAAACTAAAGGGTCCTCATTAATTTGTAAAATTCGGTTTTTAGCCTTGCGCATGATGTCATTGATTTCTTCCACAGAAGTTGCGCGTTTTGCCTGGAAAGTTAAATCAACAACGGATACGTTTAATACCGGTACTCGCATCGCAAATCCGTCCAATTTCCCTGCCAGTTCAGGTAAAACCAATCCAACGGCTGCGGCAGCGCCGGTTTTGGTTGGAATGATGGACTGCGTTGCAGAGCGGGCGCGCCGTAAATCTTTATGGCTTCCATCCAAAAGCATTTGATCTTTTGTATAAGCATGGACAGTGTTGACTAATCCTGATTCAATTCCTATGGCATCATTTAACACTTTAACTACTGGCGCCAGGCAGTTTGTTGTACAGGAAGCGTTAGACACAATGACATCAGACGCTTTGATGACGGAGTGATTAACTCCATAGACCACTGTCGTATCAACGCCTTTGGCCGGGGCAGATATTAATACTTTTTTGGCGCCGGCATTGATATGACCCATTGCCGCATCTCTGCTGGTAAAGAAACCGGTGCATTCAAAGACGATATCAATGTCCAATTGTTTCCATGGCAGTTTGGCCGGATCGCGCTCAGCAATCACTTGAATGCCATGCCCATCAACAATCAGCATGTTTCCTTCTATGCTCACATCCGAGCGAAAAGGACCGTGAGTTGAATCGTAGCGAGTCAGGTGAGCGGTCACATCGATGCCAGATAAATCGTTAATGGCAACGACTTCAAACTCATTTTGCCTGTTGTATTCAAAAATCGATCTTAAAATGCAACGGCCAATGCGGCCATAGCCATTAATCGCGACTCGTATTGTCATACTACTTCTCCGAGTTAGGGTAACCTCCATACTCAGTTATACTGAATACAGGCCTTCTTGAAACTTCAGAAGGGGTATGGGTTACACCATTGTTTGTTTGGTTAATGTATCTAGAGTATTGATAATTTTTTCTACTGTAATTCCAAGGTAATTAAAAGCATCTGTAGCAGGAGCTGATACCCCAAAACAATCCAGCCCAATGACAGCGCCGTCAAAGCCAACAAATTGGTGCCAATAGGCACTGCTAGCTGCTTCTATCGCAATACGTGTGCGAACCTGACCAGGTAATACCTGGTTTTTGTAATCATCACTCTGGGCAAGGAATCGCTCAGCACAGGGCATGGATACCACCCTGACCTGGAGACCTCTTGCTTTTGCCTTTTCTGCTGCGGTTATAGCCAGTTGAACTTCTGAACCAGTGGCTATCAGGATAGCATCAGGTTTCCCTTCACAATCGGCAATAATATATCCGCCTTTCTTAATCAAGTCAGCCGCATCGGTGCCATGGGCTAAAGCGGGCAGATTTTGTCTTGAGAGTAATAAGGCAGACGGGCCATTATGATGTTCTAACGATTGTTGCCATGCAACAGCGGTTTCCATCAAATCAGCAGGGCGCCAGACCGTCATGCCAGGGGTCATTCTTAACATAGCGATATGTTCTATAGGTTGGTGTGTCGGGCCATCTTCCCCTAAACCGATAGAATCATGAGTCAATACGTATATCACTCTTTGTTTCATTAAAGCGCTTAAACGGATGGCATTTCTTGCATAATCTGCGAAAACAAGGAATGTTCCGCCGTAGGGAATGAATCCCCCATGCACAGCAAGTCCATTCATGATGGCTGCCATGGCAAATTCCCTCACTCCATAATAAAGGTAATTTCCGGAAAAATTATGGGCCGTGATGGCTTTGCTGCCTGACCAGTCGGTATTATTGGAACCAGTCAAATCCGCTGAGCCGCCAAACATTTCCGGTAATATTGGCGCGAAAAACTCTATGCATTGCTGCGACGCCTTACGCGTTGCTATGGCTTTCTCATTGTTCAGGCATTGTTTTAGGAATCCAGCCGATATTTCTTGCCAATCATCGGGCAGGTCGCCATTGGCACGACGCAAAAACTCATCGTGTTCCGATGGATGTTGTTGCCGGTATTCATGCAGGAGCTGCAGCCATTGTTGCTCTTCTTTTTCTCCTTGCTCTCTATGATCCCATTGCTTGTATATCGAATCTGGAATTTCAAAGGGAGCATGTTTCCAATTAAAAAATTCACGGACATTATTTATGTCTTGGGCACTCAATGGAGAGCCGTGCGCTTTTTCGCTACCGGCTACAGAGGAGCCCAGTCCTATGACGGTTTTACAGATAATTAATGAAGGTTGAGTCGTGTTCTCGCGTGCTGCTGATATGGCTTGCTCAATTTGATCTGCGTCGTGGCCATCGATGGGGCCTATGACTTGCCAGTTGTAGGCTTTAAAGCGAGACGTAGTATCGTCCGTAAACCAGGATTCTACCTTACCATCAATAGATATCCCATTGTCGTCATAAAATACAATGAGCTTTCCCAAACCAAGAGTGCCAGCTAAAGAACACGCCTCATGAGAAATGCCTTCCATCAGGCAACCATCACCGGCAAAAGTATATGTATAATGATCAACCAGGTTAAAGTGATCGTGGTTAAAGGTACTAGCCAGCACACGCTCCGCTAAGGCCATCCCGACTGAATTGGCTAAACCCTGACCTAATGGCCCTGTTGTTGTTTCGACACCAGGAGTGTGCCCATGTTCCGGATGCCCTGGTGTTTTTGAGTGCAATTGGCGGAAGTTTTTAAGCTCGCTAATATCCAAGTTGTATCCGGTCAAATGCAGTAAAGAATAGAGAAGCATGGAACCATGGCCATTAGATAATACAAAACGGTCTCTGTTAAACCAGTGCGGGTTTTTGGGGTTGAATTTTAGAAATTTTTTCCATAAAACGGTGGCAATATCAGCCATACCCAAGGGCATGCCAGGGTGGCCTGATTGAGCTTGGTTTACTGCATCGATGCTTAACATGCGTACTGCATTAGCTAATTCTGTAAAACTGTTCATGCCTACTCTTTTGCATTTAACTGAGGCACTATTGTCGCTCAGAAGGCATAAATCGGCAAGAAGACCATTCATTTTTAGTTGAAAATAATGACAATATTAGAGCAAAATGTAAATTTAAGTTTAAATTTTTCCTAATTTTTGACATAATGATGGAGTTTGATTAATTTTTGCAGCCCAGATAAGGTGACAGGAGCAAAAATTTTTGCAAAGCTGGATTAGAAACACAATGATATGCGGATTATTTATTTCAAACAATCATGACACCGATTATTAGTCATTTATTAAAAATATTTCCAGAGCTGAACACGCAAGTTAAAACTGATTCTTTGAATTGGACTTTTAACACGCACCTAAAGCAATTGGGCCCTGATTTTTATTCGAAAGTAGCTCGTCTTCATCCCATTCTCAATATGGAATACAGCGTATTGTGTCAGCACTTAAGGTATAACCTGTCATCGCCTGATTACAGTTCTCCGGAGCAAATCAAAGAACAACTGATTGATGCACTCAAACTGGCTGAACTTTTGGAATATACCTATCAACACTATCTGGTCGTTCCGCGCGAAGTAGTGCGTTTACGTCGCCATAAAGCCATATACAAGGAATTATTGACGGAATTGTCCGGGTATTCTTTTGCTTTGGATAATCCTGAGCCTGAATCTCTCAAGACAAGCTTATCGTTGACGCAGGCCATTCGTGAGAAGACTGCTCAATCCAATTGGTATAGAATTTTTATCAGCAGAAGTAAACGAGTCATTAATCTTTTGGATAATTTAGACACTGGTTCAAAAGCATTTCGTGATTTTGTCGTGCTGCTTGATAAATACACTAATCCATTTTTGGCTTATTTGGGCTGGTGTTTTTTTGCCCCCAGATTATTTACCAATCTCTTTTTAATTTTAAAGCACACCATTCCAGGGGAATGGATGGGCGAAAAAGAAAAATCACTGGATTGGTCCGATCGATTTTATGCCCACCTGCAACGACGGTGGTTTGAGTTGGCCAATGACAGCGTTTGGTTTACAGTCGGGATTCTCAATTGCTTCGTGCTGGTAGGCGCTTTGGCACCCCTATCTGTTTATTTGTCTTTGTTTGCGTTTGTCTTTGACGTCGCCAACACAAGCCTGCGTGCTTACATAGAGATTGGTCGATTACAGCAGTTGCAAAAGGAATATGGCGAACTCTTCGACCAGGAAGAAAATGAAGACCAGAAAAAGATAATTAAAGAGTATCAAGACTTGATAAGTTATCGCATTAAGTTTGAGATTTTGCGCTCCTTTTTATCGGTTGGCGGGGCAGTCGCTGTTGTGATTGCAATGGCTTTATCAGTTCCTGCTTTGGGTATTATAAACCCAATCATCCCCTTGATTGGGGCAGTGCTTTTGCTAGCGCTATGGGGCGTTTCATTATACTTGAACAACAAGTTAGATGAATACAGACCTGTCGATAACATTGAAAAACCTGCTCCTTCCGTTATCAATAAATTAAGCTTTTTTGCTCCCAAAAATGAAAAAAAAGAGAGTCTGCACCTGTCTTCCAAGCCAGAAAAGGTGCTTGAGGCAGAGGAATTAATTCCAGCGTTCACCTTTTAATTCATTACTGTACTTTGCCATTTCACCGCTGGTAAGTATAGAGACTAATTCAATTGAATGTTATGCTTTCAAAAAATTACATGATGGAAAAGTATAACATGTCGACCACAGTTGGATTGCCGCAATTTAGCCATATAAAAATTGAACATTTCAAATCTCATCTTGATGCTTTATTAAAAAACCATCTTGAGGAAATTGACAGGCTGCTTAAGGAAAATCACCACTATACCTGGGATAATTTAATTTACCCTTTAGATAGCCTCGCCGATGAACTGGAGCGTTTTTGGTCTCCTTTTGCACATATGCATGCGGTGATGGATTCTGAGACAATACGTGAATCTTATGAGGCGTGTTTGCCATTGCTGTCTGCCTATGATGCTGCGATTGGGCATAATCAAGACTTGTATGAGGCGATTAAATCGATAGATCAGCATTCCCTTAACCCTGCCCAGAAAAAAATCATTGCAGACAGCATACAGGATTTCGAGTTATCGGGAGTTGCTTTATCCAAGGCGAATAAAAAGCGCTTTGAAGCCATTCAATCGAGACTGGCCGAATTATCCAGCAAATTCGAAAACAATGTGCTGGACGCAACTCATGCCTACACTATTCATATCACCGAAGCAGAACGTATGGCGGGATTACCTGAGCATGCATTAAATACGGCAAAAGAGTTGGCGCATGAGAAAGGGCTCGATGGTTTTGTTTTAACCCTTGAATACCCTTGTTTTCAGGCCGTTATTACTCATGCCGAAGACAGGGCTTTACGTGAAGAAATGTATCGAGCTTACATCACCAGAGCTTCAGATCAAGGCCCTAATGCAGGAACATTTGATAATACTCCGCTGATTGATGAAATTCTGTCCCTGCGCCATGAAAAAGCCGAGCTTTTAGGGTTTAATAATTTTGCCGAGTTATCCCTGGCTACCAAGATGGCTGCCTCGACCAATCAAGTCACTGAATTTATCTATGATTTAATCAGCAGAACTCGTGACAAGGGTAAGGCTGAATTTAGGCAACTTGAAGTGTTTGCACAGGATAAATGGAATCTGAGCCCGGTAAACCCATGGGACGTTGCTTATCTTTCTGAAAAAAGAAGACAGGATTTGTATTCCTTATCTCAAGAGGAATTACGGCCTTATTTCCCACAGCCTAAAGTGATGCAAGGCTTGTTCGCGATTGTTAAAAAGCTCTTTGGTATGAGTATCGAGGAGATTGAGGGCGTGGATGTTTGGCATAAGGATGTTCAATGCTATTGCATAGTCGATGAATCCAATCAAACGCGCGGGTACATTTATACGGATTTGTTTGCCAGACCGCACAAGCGGAATGGTGCCTGGATGGACTCAATGCAAAGCCGCAGAAAACTGGAGGATGGCACAGTTCAATTACCCATTGCGACCTTAACTTGCAATTTTGCCAAGCCTTCTGCAAACAGACCCGCCATGTTATCGCACGATGAAGTGGTGACTTTGTTTCACGAGTTTGGTCATTGCCTGCATCACGTTTTGACTCAAGTCGATTACCTTGGCGGCTCAGGAATTAATGGCGTGGAATGGGATGCGGTGGAATTACCCAGCCAATTTTTCGAAAACTGGTGCTGGGATGAGCACGCATTGTCTTTACTGACTTCGCACGCGGATACAGGGGAAACCTTGCCTTCCGCATTGTACGAGCGCTTGATTGCTGCTAAAAATTTTCAATCCGCCATGGCCATGTTAAGACAAATGGAATTCGCCTTGTTTGATTTTCGCATTCACCAGGAATATCAAACGGGTAAAGCGTCATTTGTCCCAAATATTCTGGCGGATGTACGTTCTAAAACCAGTGTTGTACCCATTGTTCCTTATAATCGCTTTCAGCACAGCTTCTCGCATATTTTTGGGGGTGGCTACGCCGCTGGTTATTACAGTTACATGTGGGCAGAAGTATTATCCAGCGATGCCTTTGCGCGCTTTGAGGAGGAAGGTATTTTCAACCCCAAAACTGGACATGACTTTTTAAAATCCATTCTGGAGGTAGGCGGCTCAAGAAAAGCAGCCGATGCTTTTGTTGAATTCAGAGGAAGACCCGCGACGATTGATGCCTTGCTGCGCCATAACGGGATTTTATAAAAACAGGACTTGCGCCCCCCAATCCTCTCGGTAAAACATTTTTTGCCTTGACCTTGGGGTTTTCCGTAAGTCCTGAAAATATATTCGGTATGCTGGCGGGATTTTGCTTACATGCCGGCATTTTATGTTATAATTAAAGTGTACAGAATGGGGGGCGACCTGGCTTCGACGTGGGTTGCAAAACCGGAAGTGCATGCCGAGAAGGAGATCTCTCGTAAATAAGACTCAATTAAATATAAATGCAAACGATGAAAACTTTGCTGGTGGGGAAGCTATCGCTGCCTAATAAGCACTTTAGTTAAACCATCACTGTGTACTGGCCAATAAACCCAGTATCCCGTTCGACCGAGCCCGCTTATCGGTATCGAATCAACGGTCATAAGAGATAAGCTAGCGTCCTAATCTATCCCGGGTTATGGCGCGAAACTCAGGGAATCGCTGTGTATCATCCTGCCCGTCGGAGGAGCCACAGTTAAATTCAAAAGACAAGGCTATGCATGTAGAGCTAAAGGCAGAGGACTTGCGGACGCGGGTTCGATTCCCGCCGCCTCCACCAATTCATTATCCGATACAGTCCAATACCGGGTCTTTCCCAAATACCTGAATCTTCTACACATCTTGTTTATTCCAAACAAACATGATCAAATCACCTCTTTTTGAGGTATGTATGGACTTAGCAGTTGAAGATACTACAGCATGGTCGGAAGCTATTTTTGGTTCAGTTGCTTTAGGGGATAAACGACTTACTCGTCGGTTAATTCAAATAGGCAAACAATTATCATCGACGCCTGGTGGTTCTCTTTCAGGAAGTTGTGGAGGGCAGGATGCGCTTATAGAAGGTAGTTATCGTTTTTTACGAAACAAACGAGTCACAGCGAATCAAATTGCAGAGGGTGGTTATCAAGTAACAAGCTGGTTATCTCAGTCAATCCCCACGCTTTTAGCCATTGAAGACACAACCACGCTCTCCTATACCCATCAAGTAAAAGAATCATTAGGTGATTTAGGCGGTCCTAAAGAAAAAAGCAATCGAGGTTTTCATGTTCACACCACCATGCTCATGGATGCAGAACAAGAGAAAACAATAGGATTAATCGCGCAAGAACGTTGGTGTCGAGATATCAAAGAAAGAGGCAAAAAAAATCATCGACGAGTAAGGTTATATACAGAGAAAGAAAGCTATAAATGGGAAAAGAATACTCGGGAATTAGAGAATCGATTGGGTTCTAAAATGTCTGATGTGATTTCTGTTTGCGATAGAGAAGCTGATATTTTTGAATACATTCAGTACAAGTTAGACCATGCTCAACGTTTTATTGTTCGAGCGAGCCATAATCGAAAACTAGAAGGAAGTAACTGTTATTTATTTCAAATGTTACCTTCAGCAGTAAACTTGGGTATTTATACAATTGAAGTGGCTCAAAAAGCAAATAGAAAGAAACGCCAAGTGACTCTTGAGTTAAAAACAACATCTGTTACTTTCTCACCTTCTGAACGAAGAGCTAAAGCACGTGAATTAAAACCAATCACTTTAAACGTAGTAATCGCTAAAGAGAAAAATCCATCTGAAAGCGATTGCCTTGAATGGATTCTATTAACAACAGAAGCCACAACAACATTAGAGTGTACCCGAAAAATAACGCGATATTATGAAATGAGATGGCGCATTGAGGATTTTCATAAAGCATGGAAATCGGGGGTTGGTGCTGAAGAGCAGCGTATGCAATCAATTGAAAATTTAGAGAAAATGATTGTCATTCTCTCATTTGTAGCAATTCGATTACTCCAATTAAAAGAGTATTTTGAATACCCGACTACTCTAGTTATCAATGATAGCAGTACTTCTTGCGATGAATTGCTCACTGATGCTGAATGGAAAGTCTTATGGAATAGTGTTGAAAGAAAATCATTACCTGAAAAAATACCTACTGCTGCTTGGGCTTATAAAGCAATAGCCAAGTTGGGCGGTTGGACTGATTCCAAAAGAACTGGGAAAGCAGCTTGGTCTACTATCTGGAAAGGATGGTTCCGATTACAGGAACGAGTAGAAGGGCTTAGGATAGCTAACGAGTTGATGGAGATGTGATCAAGAGACAGCCCAAATACGGGGGCATTTTATCAAGCACATAATACTCTAACTCTTAATCGGTAGTTTTCAAAGTTTCTAAACCCATAAGCTCTTCGTTGTATTAATTTCATTTTCCGATGAAATCCTTCAGTGATGCCATTTGATTTACTAAACCGCCACATACAGGCAATTTCTTCTTTCCATGAATCTAAGGTTTTTCCCAGGGCAACTAATGATTTAAATGGGCTTTGTTTCAAGTTCTGAATCATTTTTAAGAAGAGAGGAATGATTTTACGGCATCGTACTTTAGTTAGAGTTTTATTCATTAATAGCTCATGAAGCTGTTGTTGGAAGTGATAAATGGCTTCAATGGCTGGATTTTCAGCGAGGAAAGTGTCTCGCTTTATTTTCTTATGAGATGTGAGTTTATCTGGTTTGGTTCGCAACAAAGCCAATAGACCTCGGTTATTTTTAATTGAGCTGGATAACTCACGATAAGTCATCATACATTGATGTTGTACTAATCGAATGACGTGAAACCTATCAGCTACTATTTTAGCGTTTGGGAAATGCTTTTTGACCAGAGAGCGGTAGGTATTACTTAAATCCATACAGACCACTTGAACACGGTCTTTCCCTTTTAAAGAGTTAAGGTAGTGATTTAAATCAACCTCTCTTCGTCCTTTAACGATATCAAACACTTTATGCTTTTTAAGGTCACATAAGGTAGTTGCAAAGCCATGTTTTCGACTAAAGAAGTGCTCATCAAGACCTAACACTTTTGGACAAGGCGTATTGAGCAATTCATTTCCTTCTATTTGATAGCGTCTATGATACCAACGTTCAATGGTTGCTTTCCCTTGTTTAAATTGAAGAGATAACTCTTTCTGGGAAATACCACTCGTATGGTGATGAAATATTTGAACTTGTAAACGCTCTGTAGACCGTTGATATTTAGCAATTCCGGGAAATTGTTGATTACCATAACGACCGCATTCATTGCAAAACAGTTTGTATGCTTTGAATCGAAGAATAGTCCGTCTGTGACCTATTAATTCATGATGAACCTTTCGTTCATAACTCGATTTCTTTCGAACCTTTTTGCTTGAACAATGAGAACAGCGTGGTAAACGGTTATAGGTTAAATCCAATAACAAGGGTTGATAACCACTTGCTTTTTTTATAGTAAAACCAGGCAAATTTAGGATAACATCATGTCTCGGCACTTTAATCTCCTTTTTGATCGCGAAATCAAGAGGTTAGTTTATACTAACTTGATTAAAGTGCCCCCTTTGTTGGGGTAGAGCCTTTATAAATACCAGCCTTTGAACTAACTTTTTCTGCTTTAAATCACCGTTAACCCATGTTTTATAAGGGTTTTCCATAAATGATAAAACAGCCATAAGTGCGGTTTCAAAATCAATTTTGTTATTAGAATGAAGCTCTATAGATTGTAATATCTGTAATTTTTGCTCTTCTAATTCTTCAATTTTTTTCTCTAAAGCGCGTTGTATTACCTGGCTAGTAGTTTCAATAAACCTGCTGGTACTAGCGTTTATTTGTTTTTCAATTTTGAGTAACTCTTGCTGCAAGGTGTAAAGATTAATATTTCGTTGTTCCATTTTTTTATTAAAATGCTCTTGTGTAATCGCTTTAGTGAGCGTGACTATCTGCTTAGTGGGAGTAATTTCTTTTAAACTACCTCTAAAAAAATTTTCCAATACTTCTCGACTAATGTTTTTCTTCGTTAAGCCACGTTGTTTATTGTTACAACGATAATAGGGGTATTTGACGAGGTCAAGCAAATTTGTACACCCCAGTTAAGCCACTTTTTTCATTAACCCCCAGTACCGATTTTCAAATTGATTCGGACTTAGATAATCCAAAGACGAATGCAATTTTTGATTGTTATAAAACATAGTCATGTAATCTAGAATATCTTGTTTTGCCTCCCGTCTGGTTTGATAATTACGCCAATGAACTAATTCATCCTTCAAGCGGCTGAAAAAACTCTCAGCAACGCTATTGTCCCAGCAGTCACCTTTTTTGCTCATGCTGCCCACAAGGCCATGTTGATTGAGAAGGCTGCGATATTGTTTACTGGCATATTGTGAGCCCCTGTCGGAATGCACAATAAGGCCTGCTTTTGGCTTTCTCTGCCAAATGGCCATTGTTAATGCATCGCAAACTGTATCAGCCTTCATTCTCGAACTCATGTTCCAACCAACCACTTTTCGGGAAAACAAATCAATTACCACCGTCAGGTATAACCAGCCCTCATGGGTTGGGATATAGTTCATATCGGACACATAGGCACGATTGGGTTCATTGACCTGAAATTTCCTGTTTAAAACATTATCAAAAATAGGTTGCTTGTGATTGCTGTTTGTTGTCACTTTGTATTTCTTTTTATAGCGAACAAAAATACCCGCTTCACGCATTAATCTACGGGTTTTTCTGCGGCCAACCGGATAACCAAGAGCATTCAGTGCTTTCCTTATCCTGCGATTTCCATACGAAAACTTGCTGGATTCTGAGATTTTTTTAACCCACTCCAATAGCTCTTCATGTTCTGGTTCATTGTTCGGTTTTGTGCTCTTCCTTTTTTGATAGCTATAGTATCCAGAAGAAGTAACGCCCATGAGATGGCACATCATGCCAACCGGCCAGGTCTTCTTATGTTGGGCGATAAACGAATATTTTATTTCGCTTCTTTCGCAAAGAAGACCGTCGCTTTTTTTAGTATTTCTTTCTCCATTGTCAGCCTTCTGACTTCTTCTCGTAACTGACGAATTTCAAGTTGCTCTTCCGTCAATTTTCCATTTCCACGAAAAGCATTTTCATTATTCTCCGCTGCCTCTCGAATCCAGCGACTCAAAATATTCGAATTAATTCCCAAGCTCCTTGCTGCTTCTGGACATGTGTATCCTTGCTCAGTTACTAAACTAATCGCATCCAGTTTAAATTCCTTTGTATATTTTCTTCTTATAGACATTGTGACCTCCAATTAAACAAATTATCTCTTAACTGGAGTGTCTAAATCAATTGAACCACATCAATTCGATCTTGCCAAAGATAATGGCGAGAAATTCATTCTACCATACGCGCAATATTTTAATTTAGAAGATTTGAATAAACTTATTAAGGGAGTTATTGAAAATAAAAATCCCTGGCCAATCAATCAGATAATACATGCTGGAGGCATGGACGAGATCTTTCGTCAATTGTATCAAGACAAGAAAGATATTTCTGGTGCTGATGATATGTGGATACAATTATGGGACACAATCTTGGCTGAGAACGCTAATGATAATTTCCATGGATTTGAAGAACTACTAAAAAACAATAATATCATTCAATGAACTACAAAATTTGCTATATATGGAGTTGAAAAAGCATAGAATTTCTCTTCATTATGAATAGTTACTGCAATATCATACCAATCACTTTAATAGGATTGGACAGAATTAAAAAATATGAGCCAAGATAGTTTTCAATCGTCTTATACTCCTGTTCATTATGGGAAATCAGCTTCTGAATTTAGCAAAGAAAGAGGTCAGTGGCTTCTTGCCAACGTAGAGCAGCAGATTGGCTGGCCTCAAAAAAGAGCTTTAATTTCTTATCGCGGTCGCAAAATTTTATTATTGCCGGCTACAAGTAAATATTATGCAGGGGTAGCGGTAATTACTAAAATAGGTCAGTTAGATGAGGGCAAAATTTTTGTAATGCAGTTCTTAAGTGCATTAGCCTGGTACAGGCCTAGCAAAATTGACATTATTCAATGGACTAATTCAGCAACTCAAGGTTCTCTAAATCAATATTTAAGGTTAGAGCTAACTAAACGGCCAGGTATGACAGCATTATTTTTCCGGCCAACCATGTTGCCAGATCCTAAAAATAAAAATGCCCAGCTCGCTTTATCATTATTCAGAGAGGGATTGTCGTTAAATCATTTAGGGTATTCATTCTTAAGCTATTATAAAATTATTAACATGAGATATCCTAACGGTGCTACTCAAAAACAATGGATTAGAAGTAATCTATATAAACTCGAGAGTTTGAAATATTTGTCGGATCGATTAAGTAGTTTAAAACAAAAACATAATGATCTTGCGTATTATATTTATACAGAGTGCCGATGCGCTGTGGCGCACGCCGGGGGAACGGCTCCTGTTTATGATCCAGAGAGCCTCTATGACGAAATTCGTTTTTATGAAATTCAACCAATTGCACATGCTTTAGCAAAAATTATAATAGAAGACGAATTCTGTATTAAAACAACAAATACTATTCTTAAAGAACATTTGTATGAATTAGAAGGCTTTCATTATCTTATAGGGGATAAGGTAACTAAACGATTGAAAGATAGAGAAAGTATATCAACAACAGAGATTCAAATTCCACACTTAATTAGCTTACGTCTTTGGGGTAAAAGGAAATTCAGGGCGTTCGAAAAATTATCTGTTACAGTTATAGGAATTAACAAAGGTATTGTTCAACTAAGTTTGACGCGTGACGGTAGAGTTATCATTCCTTTAGCATTAGATTTTCCCAGTGAAAAATTAATTTTCGAACCAATGACCGGTGCTGATTTATCAGATGATGGCACACCAAATGCGGCATCACAATTTGCTGATACTTATCGATTTTATGGAGAGGTAATTGCAAACGGCATTCTGGAGGTTTGGGACGTAAATTCAAATTTAATCTTAGGTCGATTACTTGAGTATTTACCAGTTAATATATTGCCTTCGCAGACGAAAGATAATTTGATTAAAATTGAAAAAAGATGGAGGGATGAAGCAAAAAGAAGAGTTGTTGCGATTAAATCCCCCAATGGGAAATGAGAAAAGGCATGCATATTTATTTAAGTGTAAAAAGCTGGATATGACCTGACCATGAATTATTGATTACAATCTAATCTGACAATTTCGCCACTATTGCTGACCAACATGAATCACTTTTACACCCGAAACGTTCAATTGCCAGTTTTAATAAGTTCAATTGCTTTGTTTAAGTCTGTTGAAGAAAAGTGTCTAAATTCGCTAGAACCGGGAAAGCTATTTCTAAATGATAAAGGCTGACCAAGTTTAAGAATTTGGCTTTCAATTCTCTTAGCCATTACAGTACCTACATTTTCAAGCATAACTATTTTAGGTATGAATCCAGCGTCTTTGGCAACATCATAAATTCTCTTATCACCTAGATTTTCGCTAGTTATGCCTACTTTATAAATGTCAGCCTCCGCATGCCACAGATAAACCACATCCCTCGTATTATATCTATCTAAATATTCTAAATGCTCTGTAATATCATCTAGTACTCCAAAACGTCTAGCTGCCACATATGCATTGTTATTATTTCTGTAAAAGTCTGCTCTAGTTGAATATTTTAATGCCTCCTCTGCTAGTAATTTCGGTGTCCAATTTACTCTTTCTGTGTATTTCATATGAGAACAAACTTCATCTAAAATACCTCTTTTGTGTGCTATTCCATAGGCTGTAGATCTCATTTGGAGTTCATTTCTGGTCTTATACTTTTTAGCCTCTTGAGCTATCTCTTCATTTGACCAATATTTGTGTTTAAATTCCATGTGCCCGCATGCTTTATCCAGAATAGTCCTTCTTTGGGCTGCTGCATATGCTAAAGGACTTGATAGTTTAAAGTCACTTCGTGATTTAAATTTAGTAGCTTCTTCAAAAATCATTTCGTCAGTCCAATTAACATGATGTACTTCCATGTGTGAACATATCTCATCTAAAATGCCACGTTTTGCAGCTATTTGATAAGCATTACTAATAGAGCTAAACTCGCCTCTTGAACTATATTTCTTAGCTTCCGATAAGAGCATTTCATACGTCCAATCGGTCTTCATATCGATCATATGCATACAGACATCATTTAAAATCCCGCGTTTCCATGCCGCTTTGTAAGCACCAAGGTTACTGGCACGAAACTCTGATTTCGTTTTAAATTTAGAAGCTTCATCTCTTATTTTCTCCTCTGTCCATTTTGGATGTAGGTTATCCATATGAGTACAGATTTGATCTATAAGCTCTCGTTTATGGGCTGCTTGATACGCTCCGGAAGAACCATTCTTGAAGTCGATTTTAGATTGATATTTCTTCGCCTCAGTCGCCAACATTTCATCAGACCAAGACATATGGGCTGGGATCATATGAGAGCAAACTTTTTCTATAATGCCTTGGTACTTGGCTGCCGCATAAGCTGAGCAATTCTTGGTACGAAACTCTTGTTTTGTCTGGTATTTTCTAGCTTCCTCAATCAGCTTTTCATATGTCCATTTCGTGTATGCCATAGTATTACTTATCCGAGTTTTTCATTTTTTTATTTTGTAACAAACTGGAACTCATTAAAAATGTCATTGATGAATTGCTCGATGTAAGTGATTAATTCTAAATAACCAACATTAGTACTTAATGCCAATTTTGAGAGCCATCCTTTAAAGTCTTCTTCATCATCACTTTGATAGCCAGGAATTGAGTTATCATTTAGAAAGATCATAATTAAAGTAGCTATATCTCGAGATACTCCATCCTTATCATGTGTCAGCTCTTTAGCTTTAATGTGAGAATTAATCCCCAAAAATTTGCACAGTTCAGAAGCTAATATATCTTTTTTTCTTATTTTTTCACGCAGCTCTGGTTTAAAATACAAAATGAATATAATGAAAATTGAAAGGTGATACCATTTATCGGGTGCAAATTGATCACTCTTTAATGTATGAAATAACTCCAAGTACAAAATAAAATTACTTATTTCTCGTAAAGAAAGTTCGTTGATTATGATTAAATTATTTAATAAATCAAATCTTGAGTCTAAATAGTACCTGCTGTGTGCCTTTAATATATCGCTATTTCTTATTAATTGGTCTGCGTAATGATAAGACACATGTTGTTTTCTTTTATTTGAATACTTATCCGTAGGTAAATAAAATTTGAATTTAATAAATTTATCAAGATATCTATGAGCATCAAGAGCTAAGCCATAGCAATGGTTCACAGAGGCTTTCATCTGGGTGTAGTTTGTTACCAAAATGAATTTAACATTTGCGACATCAAATACATGTTTAATTTTCTCAATTATTGCGATTGCAAAATCGGGTTTACATCTATCAAGTTCATCAATAAAGATGACAAGCTTTTTTTCGACAGTTAAGTCTTGTAAGATTAATTTTAAGCTATTGATATCTTTTTTAGCCTCTTGATAGTCTGTAATAACTCCATCAACAAGATTTTGACTACCTTCATCAACAGCTTTCTCTAACTCTTTTTGGAACTCCTGATCTAATGTTTCTGTATTTGATCTTAGTAACCAAGCAACGCTTGCTCTAGCAGAAGCTTTTAAGCCATAACGAAAAATAGCTTTTGCTTTGTTTAAGAAGGCAATTTTCTTGGAGCTATCCTCAATTAACTCCGATATTGCAGCAACGATTGGGATTAATGGGTCATTTGTATGATCAGCCTCAAATGCGTCTATATAGGCACAAATCAAGGTTTCATTAAATTCATCGTTAATTAGCTTTATGGTTTTACGGCAAAACTCTGTTTTACCCGTACCCCAGCTCCCATCGATTACCATTGGTGAAATATCAATATTACTATTAAGTATATTAATTAGTTTTTTGGCCACTGGTTTCCGGTCAAACTCATCCCGGGTTGCAAATGAAAATTCAAAATCAGGCAAAGCTAAACTCACTGGTTGGGTGACCGAGAGGGTCCATTAAATTATATTGTTTAGATAATTTCAAGGCTTAAGCTGAGCAATTATATGAATCAAATAAATATTATTTGCTTAAGGTTAAAGAGGCTCTAACTTTTACTATATTTAAGATTAAGCCAAGGGAATAATATCTTAATTTTACGCTACTTTATTAAAGGAATCATTATGAAAAAGATAATCCTAGATACAAGCATACTTAGGTCATTGTCTTTATCTAAAAGTGCAGAGGTTGAAGCATTAAATAAATTGATTAAATATGAACATGTTGAGGTTTATTTACCGTATATTATTTACAATGAATATATTACTCATTTAAGGGATGAATTTAATCAATCGGTAATAATACTTAACAGGGAGGTTAGGAAGTTAAACAAATATTTGTATAAATCTCGCAGCATTAAGGATGAATTTTTAAAAGCCGTTGATCAGATAAATTTTGATGAGATTAACGAGTTTAATTATTGGATTGACAAATACCAAATCCAAGTTGCAACTAATTTAGACTTGGATCCAACAGTAGTCTTAACCGATTATTTTAATGGAAAATTACCATATCGATCACTTAAATGTAGAGAGGATATACCCGACTCTTTTATACATCATGAAATAATGAAATATTCCGAGCAAACTAAAGAAGAGATTATCTTTATTTGTCATGATAAAAAATTAATCAAGTCCTTTGAAAACACAAGAATTTCTTTGTATGACTCTTTAAAAGACTACGTACAAAAACCAGAGACTAATAAGTTATTAAGTGCTATTAAAGCCGAATTTCTTGTCGAACTATATGACTATTTTGTTGAAAATATTGAGGATGTACGTGAGCGCATTGAAAATGATTTATCAACAAAGATTGACTATATGGAGATTCAGTCGAATCACATACCAAGTGATAATAACGAAGGCAATATAGCAAGTATTGAATATGTTGACCCTAAAGATTTTAAAATTATTAAAGATAGCTTGTACCATTATGGAGATGATTTATATACCTTTGATACGGTATTTCTAGCGGATGTCTCTGTAGATTTCTATATCTATAAGCCAGATTACTATTGTCTAGATGAAGAGTTTTATACCGAAGATCATAATGACCATTATTTTTCTGCCCAAAAATCTATTATTGTTGAATTCAAATGTAATATTAAGGTTAATATATTAATTGATGAGGATGATGACTCAGTAACATATGAAAATCTTGAGATTAATGACATTAGTTTTTCAGGCTAAAGTCTAGACATCTCATAATGCAGCCTCCATGCTGACCCTTGTTGTTGTTATACTTCTATTTGGATAACAGCTTAGTAATTAGGTTCTACTCTCTACCGGTGATAATAACTTAATTACATCTCTATAATTGGCATATATTTCAATGGTTATTTTAGATCATTTACTACGCAGCCACTGCCAAAAGCTCATTTCCCCACTCCAAAATATGGGAATTGAACCGGTTCCAATTTTCACACGACACCTCCACCAATTAACCATCCAAGACACTCCAATAACATCCATAACCTCTTGTAAACACTAGGGTTACTACTAGTGGTTTATATCTTAATCTTGTAAAAAATGAGTCTGTTCTTGGCTTAGATCAAAGTTTGGCAGAGACGGCTTTTCGAGAAAAAAGAAATATAGATAAGATTTGTATGGCCATTCGCTAGTCCAAAAGACATACATGTTCAGGATTTGACCCTTTTCTGCTCTTTTCTATAGAATTGAGCCATGTTACAGAGGGATTAATTAATTGGTGCACTATCCCTTTTACCATAAAAATGGTACAACAAATTAAATTATTCGAGACCAAAAGCTAAATAAATGAGGCATTAATTCATGTCTAATGTATCTATTAGAAAGGCTACTCCCTTGGATGCAGAGGCGATTGCATCAGTACATGTTCATTCTTGGAAAAAAGCTTACCAACAATTTATTCCAGAAATAGTACTCAATAGTTTATCAATTGCTGAGCGCACCCAACTATGGAATGAACTACTAAATAATGGCGTAACAGTACTTGTATTGGAAATTGATAATCAAATAATTGGGTTTGCGAGTATTTGTACATTTCGTGATGACATAGAGGATAACTCTAAAGGGGAAATTAGCGCTGTTTATATACACCCCAATTTTTGGCATCAGGGATTTGGTAAGAAATTGTCTCTCGCTGCGTTAAAAAACCTGAAAGAACTAGGCTATTCTGAAGCCTTACTTTGGGTTTTATCAGATAATAGTCAAGCGCGTAGCTTTTACGAGGGTATAGGCTTTGAATTAAATGATAAATCAAAACTTGCGGAGTTTTACGATGGCGGAGCGTTATTAAAGGAAGTGCTGTATAAAAAGAAATTATAATCTCTATATATCATGTTCTTAAAATGATGGGTTTGTGGACTGTGTAAGGAAAAGAATATAGCTTTTCTATTTGGATCTTAACTGGTTGTAAAACTCTGGTCAAAAATCAAAGTTTTTTTCCTACATCCAGAATATTCTTACGCAAATATATAAAACAGACATGCCTATTATTGGAATTATAACAAAGCCAAGAAAAAGGTGAATCTGTGTCCTGTTTTCTGATGAGGATCTGTAAAATTTTTTGAATTTATTAAAAATTGACATTCAATTGATACCCTTGCAATTTATTTCATTATATATCTTAAAGCTCTACTTTTGATGCTAATTAAAATCGTAGAAAATTACCATCCCAGTGCCTGCTGTTTTGATATTAATGTATTAAACAGGAGGAGTAATTTTGAGGCAATCTTGGGTTGGTTCGCAACGAATCAACCCATAAGCTAGAGCACTAATTCCAGGGGTCTTTGGTCCAATGCATAGTAACATTGTTACCAAATTGATCGTAACTCTCCCTTGCTGAGCGTTCTTCCAGTTTAGCGAACAAACTATTAGGGTGTTTGGCTGATGTTGTGCTCGTTAATGGGCGACGGCCGTCCTCGGTGTAGCTCAATCTGGGGTCTTGAGCTTCGGGAGCAATATGTTCTTGTTCTTTACTGTTTTTCATAGGTTTCATTATCTATCCTCAGGTTAAAAGTTGTTTTGGTGTAAGTAAAACTCAAATAGTCCGTAAAATATTTCAAATGAATAAAATACACAATAATTGTACTTTAAATGTCCAGTTTAATTGTGGTTTAAATAGGACAATTTACGGTTATAAAGGGACAATGTGAGCTTATCCAAAGAAGAGTGGGTTAGAGCAAGGTCCTTGTTCGAGATGTGAAAGGCTCTTAAATTAACTTAAATGGGAGCAAGGAAAATCCTTTTATTTGGTGAAATCTTTATGCGTGTTCAACCATTTGGAAAGACGTGTTTGCTGCTGTGGTATTCCTATGGGCGAGCCTCAAGAATAGTCGTTGTATAGGGGAAACAATTCCAATCTTTTTTTACTCCATTGATGATGATACTAATCTCGGAAATTTGCTCTAATCCCCCTTGTAGTCCTGTATTCAAGAAACATACCTTGTTAATTCCATCCATTGTAATGAATAAATTGGTAGTGTCAGGGCTGATAGCTACATTTGGAGGCCAATAATAAAGATCATTGCTGTACCCTAAAGGAGATGGCAGTCCTTTTACCATGATAGTTGCTCCAAAAGACTCGGCACAGATCCACATTAATACTAAAAATAGAGTGGGTTTCATAAGTTCGTATCCCTTTTAACCAATAATATGATAATGAGATTGCCTAAAGACATTTGCCTACATACTCCTATACCATATAGGATAGACTATTATAACGTGGTGTACTTGATTTGAACTCCTCAGACGGGATAAGTAAACACGTGATTGAAGGCAGACCCCTATGTGACCTTTTCAATCTAGTAAATCCCTGTTTGTTTTTAAACTCTCTGTTATGTAACTGTTATGTAAAAACGCTTAATTAGGAGTATTGCTCTTTAAACTAATGCAAGGGTCGTCAGTAGTTGACAAACCATCTGTGGCAAGGCTGCCACAACGTCGATATACCAGTGCAAAATCATTTTTTGCTGACTTGTTTGTATCGCTGGAAGAGTCTTTGGAGCGGGTGCACTACAATGATTTACTAAAAACACTACCAACTACGGCCATTTGCGTTCTGTCAATACGGCGTTAAATCAAGTTGAAAATAGACAAGGGATCTACTCTAAAATGGAATTAAAGAACATGAATCAGCGTCTTGAGCGCCTAGGTTTGTTTATGAAGTGCCATACCGACCCAAGAGGCCATCGTCACCCTGACCTCGGACAACAGCCAAACTTTTTTGACCAGTCGACTGAAAAAGTGAATGTTAAAAGCCATCAAGATAAAGGCATTTCGTTTTGACATCCAGGAACTTGGAAATACCTGTAAAAAGTCAGAATAATGCAATGGGAAGGAGGGCTGCCAACCCCGGGTTTTGGGTGCCACCACTATAAAAATAGGGACAAGCCTTTCTTGTAAGCTTGGCTTCACAAGTTATTTTCCTGAGCTGGGGACATTATTTTAAATTTGAAAAGACAACAAATATCGAATTTTGCATTTACAAAAAACAAATAAATTTGTATCGTTTAAGTGCATCTTGTTTAATAAAAGAGATTTTCTCTATGAAGCGATACATCTGGTTTCATCCATCCTATGTTTTAGAGTCTACTGAGGCAACTTTGCTTGGCCAGCAAACCAATGCCAAGGATCATGGTTATATCTTATTAAACGATCAGGAATTAGGAAAAGTCACATGCGAAGATCATCTGACAATCATGGGACATTCCACACTTGCGCCAACACCAGCAGAGGATACCGGATTGTATATACAGGGGGATACAGCAGATGATCTAATCAGACGATTAACTACTAATGGGTTAAAGGAAGCCCCCAAGATATTGAGCCTTGAATCTTGTCGAGCAGGAATCTCTGGTGGCCTTGCCCAGCAACTGTCACGCTCTCCTTTTTTTAAATACACGTTGATTGAAGCGAACCTAAACAGCGTAGGCCGAAAACCCATGGAAATGCAATGGAATTTTCCAACTGACTCATTAGGTCGCGCCGTATTAAAACTGGATAACAGCCCTTGGATGTTCTATCTGGGTGGGTTCCTGGTTGGGAGACTCACTCATGATGCCTATACTACGGAGGATTTGTTTAGCCTCCTGTCTCCCCCAACTTTTCATAAGCATTTCTTTGCCAATTATCAACCAGGCTTTTTTGGAGGACGATCTGGACGCCATTGTTTGTTTAACAAGACCACAATTACACTGGAAAAAGCGTCAAATTTTGCCCTTGAAGACCAGGATTCAGCCAGTGCTAAGGCTCTTGAAGTGGTCTTGAAAAAGCTTTATTCCCAACCAGCTTAATTCAACATCAACATGACTTACGAAAAAACCCACACTCTTTGTTAAAAATGTTTTTAATTTAGCCATTTAGTTTATCTAAACTCCCTTATTAGCAATATTTTTTGCCTTGACCTTGGGGTTTTTCGTAAGTCCTGAGCAATAGACTTTTAGTCAGACTCACCTCAATAATATTAAGGAACAATATGATGTAACACATGATTATGTAAAATGACTTTTGAGAGAAGCATGGTTAAAACTGAAAATAATTATTTTTTCATGGCATAAAGGAATTGTTTAAAAGGCGATGTCATTGGATTGAACGTCACTGGTTTTAATTTCCTCGCAATTTGGCAGCGTCAAAATGTGATTATTCTGCGATGAAAAATAACCCTTTTTTGTTGGCTTTGACGTAATAGAGTGCTTCATCCGCTCTCGCCAAGAGGGTGTTTATCGATTTGTCACTTTGGATTGAAATAGTCCCTCCAATGCTCACAGAGATGTGAGATTTTGCCAATTTTTTTTGTAGTTGTTGTGCTTTTCTTTCCAGGATTTTCACATCAATGCCTGAAAAAATAATAGCAAACTCATCGCCGCCATATCGAAATACGTTATCCGTTTTACGGACAAGCTTTAAAGATTCCTGGGCAACTTTTTTTAATATCATATCGCCATAGATATGTCCTTGCGTATCGTTTATTCCTTTAAAATCATCCACATCGAAAAATAATAATCCAACTGCTTCCTGGTTTTGATGAAAGTTTTTAATAGCTTCATTCCCTGCGATGAAGAAATTTTCCTGATTGTAAACATTGGTAAGCGGATCAGTCTTTGCTTTTTCAGATAATTTAAAATTTAAATTCTTGAGTGCGGTGATGTCTTTTTCTATTGCGCCTAAATAACATAAATTACCCTGCCCGTCTCTTAAATAAACTATTGAAAAACTAATCCAATAAGGTGTTCCATCCTTAGTATAGTTTAATAAATCCACATTGATATTCGTTTGAGCTTTAAGTGCTTCTTTTATCATTTTTAATGTGTTTTGATTGGTTTCTTTACCTTGAAGGATACGTGGTGTTTGGCCAATAATTTCATTGGCTTTATATTTTGAAATGTTTTCAAAGGCTTTATTCACCCAAACCACTTCCGGACCATTAGGTGCATCAAGTGGTTCTGCTTTGGTTATAATGACCATATCGTTGGTTTCATCAATTAATTGAAGTTTTGCTCTTTCAATGTTTGTAAGCATTTGTCATATATCCAATAGCCAATCCATTTTTATGCGCTTGCTTTGATATAGTCGGGTATTTTTTCGTAAGGCATAGGTTTCTCAAACAAAAAACCTTGATAAAAATCGATGGCATAATTTTTTATAATCTGTAACTCGTCTTCTGTTTCTATGCCTTCGCAGATTATTTTTATCTTTAGTTTAGTAGCCATCTCACATATTTTTTCCAATATGATTTGTTTGAATTCATTTGTATGAATCTGGCTAATCAATTCTTGATCAAGTTTAACGTAATCAGGTTGTAACTCAGTAAGCAAATTCAAAGAGCTGTAACCAGAGCCCAAATCGTCAAGGGCGACACAGTAACCTTGATTTCTGTAATAATCTATTATTTTTAACAAGTGTTTTTTATCTTTTACTTCATCACTTTCAGTGACTTCAAATACAATTTGTGCAGGTTTAATGGATGTTTTTTTTAAGGATTGGTTCGTTGTTGTCAAGCAAAAAAGGGGATCGTAAATGGCTGTTGGGTTAAAATTAATGAAGATTTTTTTGTCAGCGATGTCAATTTTGCTCATATTTTCAATGTGGCATATACGTGCTTTTTTATCTAACAAAAAAAGCATGTCGCTCGATTTTGCTGCTCCAAATAAATCAGAGGAAGGCAGTATATTATTATCTTGCTTTCCCCTGAGAAGGCACTCAAAACCATAGGGTTTGAGTGTGGTATTATGCAAAATAGGCTGGCAGAAGGTTGATAGCCCCTGATTTTCAATGAGTCCAACCAGCCATTGAGACAAACACAACCCCACAATTTTTTTTAATGAATGCGTATGATTGAGTACTCTCTCTACGTTTCTGTCCGCGATATCAATTGGCAACAAAACTGCTTTGCTGTCCTCAAGTTCCGCTTGTGAATAACATCGCTCCAGTGCATGACCTATGTCTTGTGCTCTCTCAGCAGTAAATAATAATTCGATAATTCCGCTGTCTCTTTTATTGATATCAAAATTATTTTCGGTTAAATGCTTTAATAATTTTGAATAGCAATGACCTCGTGGGGGTAAAATGAGTAACTGGTAGGTTCCCGATAAATGGTAGGTTGCCGCTGAATCGCATTTTTCGCAAGGCATGCTATTTCCCTTGATTGACTGGGTTTCCTTTAGTTTGATTATAGTATATGTTTTCCGTCGCGAGGCTTGGAGGAACAGTAATTACCAAGCAAGAGGAGATATGTCTATAGGTGCTCGTCTGCTCTTAAGGTCAGTATTTCATGTCCATTATCGGTCACTAAAATGGTATGCTCCCATTGTGCAGATAATTTATGGTCTTTTGTGACAACAGTCCAACCATCCCCTAAAGTCTTGACTTCTTTACGGCCCAAATTGAGCATTGGCTCAATAGTGAAAGTCATTCCTGCTTGTAATCGTAATCCGGTATTTGGTTTACCGAAGTGCATAATGTGAGGATCTTCCCACATGGATTTACCAATTCCATGCCCACCAAACTCTCGTACTATTGAATATCCATGTTGTTCTGCATGTGTCTGGATTATGTTTCCGATGTCTCCAAGATGAGCCCCTGGGCGAACTATTGAAATAGCTTTGTATAGGCATTCCTGGGTAACTTCCACTAACTTTTTAGCAAATGGCTTGATGTTGCCGACGAGAAACATTTTGCTGGTATCCCCAATATAACCGTCCTTTTGCACAGTCACATCAATATTAATGATGTCGCCATTTTTAAGTTTTTTCTCTGAGGGGATGCCATGGCATACCACGTGATTTATCGAAGTGCAAATGCATGCGGGAAACCCATAGTGGTTTAACGTCGAGGGAATCGCTTTCAAATCCTCGACAATATACTGACGACAAATTTGTTCAAGCTCCTTTGTACTGGTACCTGCAATGACATAAGGCTCTATCATTTCAAGTACAGATGCGGCCAACTGCCCAGCAACGCGCATTTTTTTTATTTCTTCAGGCGTCTTCACTAACATCGTATATTTCACCTAGTGAAGCTTGATGGACTAAAATTTTAAGAATGTCAGTATAGGTAATGGAGGGATTTTCTTCTGCCAATTTCCCTATTCTAATCCAATATTCTGCTTGTGAATTGATTGACCGACTCATGGCTCTTGCCATCAGTTTGGTTGCTTCATGCAATTCGTCCGAAATTTTTACTATGCCCATATTTTCTCCAAAAAATGTATAATATAGCGTTTTAATATAAAATGATACATTTCATTATAAAATATATTTTTTGGGGAATAAATAAATCGGGCAATAGATTAAGGGCAGGCTTCCTTTTTTCCAACGCGAGAATAAGGGAGCGATTACAAATGAAAAAGAGAAGACTCTGGAGGTTTATATTGGTGACAATAATAATTTTCTCTGAACTGCATAGAGAATAAAAGCACTGGTAACTGCCGGAATGATTGCCAGGAATGCAAAGCCAAAAAATAGATAGGAGAGCACTAATTCAACGAATGGTGATATAAAAACAAGTAAGAATTCAGGGAATTTCCATACAATGAGTTCGCGAATAAAAGCATCCAATATGAATAACATCAGTAACGAGACGTTTCCTACGTAGAATCCAAAAATAAAATAAGGATAAGGTTTATCTGAAAAAGTTTTGTATCGAAAAACAAACAACAAAGCGGCGGCAATAAATGAAGAGAAAAATAATAAAGCACCGCTGAGATCCGATTTTGGCGAGGCAAGCAACATGCGTAGGGAATCATCATAACCGAAAGCGATAAGGCATGAAATAATGCTTAATAACCAATAGCTAAGTAGATAGATAATAAACAATTTCAATTGTTTCGCGGTCTTTTCTTTCATAACCAATTTTAATCAAGCTGTTTTAAACGGCGCTTCTATCTTTGGGATTTTAACACGACTCTTTGGGCATTGATGCATGGGCATGCTCCTGAACGGGGCCACAGACTGCTGTCTTAAGGGGGACTCAAATATTAGGATGGCTTTATAATCGAAGCAATCACTTAGCTTTTTATGTGATTATTTTGTATTATAATAATCGAAAGATGACTGGGATTTTCCAATGAACTTAAAAAAAGAAGTGTTCTTAAACCAAAATTGTGCAGAAATGATGATAAAGAAAGCTGCTCGGTTGATTTTAGGCAGTGATCTTGATTTTGAATACACTCGAGATGTTCAAGATATTCAAATTGATCTGGGCCCTGCTTTTATGTTCAGTCCAGACGAAGAAAAAACACTGTGGGTTAGTGGGAAAAATCAGGAAACGTTGGAAAGGGATCTGGCGACTCTTAATAAAAGCAGTGCCTACTTTTTCCGGACTGGTACTCAAGGAGGGGCTGGTCATTGGCAAGTCCTGTACTATGAGGCTGCTAAATCAGGTTGGGTTAGCTATTCATCTCAATCCAATCACTTTCAAGTGACTGACAGCAATGGGAAGTTAACAGCCAGTGGTAAGGGACTGCTTGTTCCCCATGCCAATTGGGGAAAGGAAAATGGAAATTATGCATTTTTGCTCGTAAACGCAAGTGCACAAAACATCATTCATGCAGCGAATTTCGTGTATATTTTCAGAACTCAGAATGAGGATGCTGCAATACAATATTGTGCGCTCAATCAGGCGCTTCATCCAGAAATAAAGAGAATAACTATAACCAAAGTTCAAACACAAACGAGGTTAACACCAGAGATTCATTGTCCCCGGGGAGATTTATCTTATGCGAATCTTAAAAATGTATACAGTAAGCATCTAGCCTTGTTGCATGTTATCAACCGCCTGGAAGCAGGAAGTAAAAGCTACAATCCTTACTGGATGGGTAGTCAAGAGAAGCTCAATAAAATTTTTGAGGCACTTGGACATTGTTATCAAAAAGGCCTTGATGTCGATAATGAATTAAACAATAGCAACAGCAAATTATCCAAAGCAATCAATATGCGCCGCCTCCCATCGCTTTTTAGTTTTTGGTGTGAAAAAAACGAATCTTTCGTGGAATCAAGAAAAATAATTGAAGAACACAGGATTTGCAGGCTAAATAATTTATAAAAGCTGTGTATAGTTTATGGCATGACCTCTCATGTTGTTGATGTTGTATAGGATATAACAGTTAACGGTCATTACTATCTCAAATGGAGTCTGCAGTAACATCTAATGGAGCCAGAGGCTCCAGTTAAATTTTAGATCATGGGCAGGATTTTCCGTTTTCTTTGGCGCGAATTAGGGCACAGAGCTTATTAAGGAAAAAGGAAAAACCGGACCTTTTATGCTTTAATTACTCATGATCCATTCAAGTCATGCTTTATTGACCGATAATCTTTACTAGGACTCTTTTATCACGGTGGCCGTCAAACTCACCATAGAATATTTGTTCCCATGGACCAAAATCCAGTCTTCCTTCTGTAATAGCGACAACCACTTCTCGCCCCATGATTTGGCGTTTGATATGGGCATCAGCATTATCCTCACCAGTGTCATTATGGCGGTATTGCTCAATGGGTTGATGGGGTGCTATCCGCTCAAGCCATTTTTTATAATCCTGATGCAAGCCGCTTTCATCATCATTGATGAATACAGAAGCGGTGATGTGCATGGCATTAACCAATATTAAACCCTCTTGAATACGACTTTCTTTTAAGCATTCAATGACTTTATCTGTGATATTGATAAATCCCATACGCTCTGGGATATTAAACCATAGTTCTTTTCGGTATGTTTTCATGTTTTGACAATGATTTGGGCATAAATCAATAACTGGCAACATATAGCATTCCTGGTTTTATTTCAAATGGATGACAATTTAATCTTTATTAGAGAACTCTTCTGGGTCTTAAGGCATGAATCATGGGGTTGTGGAGAGAACAATCCATTGAGGCATTTTAGGCTTATGGTAAAAATGCAAATGCCTTAATGTATTCGGGTCAATTATATTATTGTTGATTTGCAAAACCCAGATAACACAAGATTGGGTAGAGTTCGCTGACAAAGCCACAAAATTTGCCTGGCAGTTTGGTATTGGAAGCCTCTATGCCCTCAGTGACTCGTTGTTAATCGATATCAATTATAATTTTATTTCAATTGGCGAAGTGAGGAATTCAGGTCAGTATAATGCTATTGCAGCCAATAATACTCCAGCTTCAGGTGCGCCAACAAAATTCACCAACGTGTATAGCAACCAGGCTGAAATTGGTATTCATTACCAATTTAATACTTAGCGCCAATTCAAGGCAGGTTGAAGTAAAAAGATGACATCAATGGGAGCCACTGTTTAACCTGCCCATTGCTATCTACTCGGCTGAAATGAAAACTACCTTCGTACTCAGGTCTTTCCTGGTTTTTAGCTGCCTGGTACTTCACTCATAGTTTTCCTGGCAAATTTTCCCGTAATTTTACGGACTTTACCTCATGATGGAAAAAGTGGGCAGTCAATCTTCCATGATGTTAAACGAGCGGTGCTTTAAGTAGATTGTAATGTATATAAATCGTTGTCCTTGATTGCGTTTCGCTACATCATAGCTATAAGGTTAATAAATATTCCAAATAAATTGGGAAGTTGGCTTAAATGTGTCTATATTTGTTAGTATGTGAACACTTCCAGAATATCCAAACTCTACAGTAGGAATAAATTGAATTGATTTTAGAGTAAGAAAATGGATTGATAAACAGATTTGAATGTTTCTTGTTAGCATCTCAATCAAGACAAACAAGGAAAGCATAATGTCTAAGACTATATATTTTTTCAGTAACAATTTGAAACTGGAAGGAAAACTGGAAGAACCAACAGGTCAATGCCTTGGTTATGTTTTATTTGCTCATTGTTTTACCTGCGGAAAAGATATAGCTGCTGCAAGCAGAATTGCCAGCGCTTTGGTTGCTAATGGATTTGCGGTGTTACGGTTTGATTTTACTGGCTTAGGTAGCAGCGAAGGTTCCTTTTCAGAAACGAATTTTTCTTCAAATGTTGAAGATTTAGTTGCTGCCGCTGACTATTTAAGGACTCATTATCAAGCACCTGTTCTTTTGATAGGCCATAGTCTTGGTGGTGCGGCTGTGCTCCTTGCCGCCAAGAAAATTACTGAAGTAAAGGCAATAGCTACTATTGGTGCTCCTGCCAGTGCTCATCATGTCAAACACCATTTTTCTGCTGATTTAAGTAAAATAGAATCTGATGGCGAAGCTCATGTTACCCTGGGCCCACGCTCATTCACTATTAAAAAACAATTTCTACAAGATATTGACAGATACCAGGAAACGATTAAAAGCGACGCTGGTAAAGCCTTACTCATTATGCACTCTCCTATAGATAAAGTGGTATCCATTAAAGAGGCAGAAAAAATCTATAAAGCCGCCCAACATCCCAAAAGTTTTATCAGCCTTGATAAGGCTGATCATTTATTAAGTAACAAAAGGGACTCACAATACGCCGCAGAGGTTATTGCTGCCTGGGCCAGCCGTTATTTAGCTCCTTCATTAGAGGATAAAAGAGCTGAGTAGAAACAGCTCTCTTCCTTTCCTCTAGGGAGAATAATTGGGCATACTAAGGAAAAAAGAAAGGCTTGCCCCTTTATATGGGATTAATGATTTGTTTTGGCTTCCCCGGTATTGGGGTCGATATATAGCTTCTTTTTTTCATGGCTGGCTGTTTCACCTTTTATTTTATAAATACCTTCATCAAACTCAATTTCAATGATTTTAAATTTACCCTCATTTTCAATTTTTTTGGTAATGTCTATGATGGAATATTTTGGTTGTGGATGTTCTTGTTTTTTTAAAATCTTGCCAGTAGCTGGATCGATGTGAATTTCAAACTTAACGCCTTGTTCATTGCTGCCTTCAACAGTCAATACGCCATCGTCAATTTCAGCGTCATGAATGTTTTTATACCCCTGGTCAGACAACTGTTGAAGAATAGTACTTAATTTTACAGTAGAAGTTTCCTCAGCTTTTGTTGCTTCGGCCATGGCAAAAGTAGCAACCAATAGTCCTGAAAATAAAACCATGGGTTTAAGGTAATGTGTAATATCTGGCATCCTGCTTATCTCCTATTGATAGTATGGTATTAAAATTCAAATAAATCGCAAAAAAAGAATCGCCTGATGAGGTTTGGTGTTAAAAAATTATTGTTTAACTATAGTCATTTGAGCGATGGAATGCAAAGTTACTTTGATTTTACAATGGATTTTGACTCTTATAGTACTTACTTCGTATTCATTAGTTTAAATTTTGATTTCATCTTCTTGAATGTAAAATATAGAGCAGCTGTAATTGCACCTGAAATAATTCCTATAAAAAAATCAACTCCTATAGACATCATTGCAGACAGGTTTTCTGTGAAATGATGAATGGCAGTTATTTGATGAGTAATAATCCCCCCTCCTACTAAAAACATGGCAATTGTTCCTGCCACACTTAAAATTTTCATAAGTATTGGGGCTGCTCCAATCAAAAGAATTCCAATTTGTTTAAGTGGGTGCTTTTTTTCCCGTAAAATGAAGCCCAGATCATCCAATTTGACAATGCACGCAACCAAACCATAAACTCCAATGGTCATAATTAATGAAATCAAAGTTAATACCGCTATTTGGTTAATCAGAGATGTCGCCGCGACCGTGCCTAAGGTGATTACAATGATTTCAGCTGATAATACAAAATCCGTCCGTACAGCACCGCTAATTTTTTCTTTTTCAAATTGGCGCATATCGATGGTCTGCGTATCTGTTTTCTTTTTTGCAGGCTCATTTTTTTTATGGAAAATTTTTTCTACAATTTTTTCAAAACCTTCAAAACACAAATACAATCCGCCCAAAATCAATAGGATACCCACCAGTGCGGGGACGAAAAAATTTATTAAAATCGCTAATGGAATTAATATTAATTTATTAACAGCAGAGCCTTTGGCTACAGCTCCTATGACAGGTAATTCTCTGTTCGCATGTATGCCTATTATTTGCTCGGCGTTGAGTGCCAAGTCATCGCCCAACACACCGGCAGTTTTTTTAGTTGCCACTTTAGTCATGGCAGCTATGTCATCCAGTGCCGTTGCAATATCGTCAATCAATGTTAGTAAACTTGTTCCTGCCATATCGGATCTGACCTTAATTTAATGATTCCTTTCAATACTAAAACAAATTCAAAGCATTGCAAAAAGATGTCTTATCTCCGTTTCAAAGACTCGAACCTGACGATATAAAAATTTCAATTTTAAAATCACCAGACGTGTGAGAAGGAATTGATCGAAGCAAACTGAAAATAATGCCCCTTGGTTAAAGTTCAGGAATCTACAAAAAACTTTAGGGACGTTGTCGGATATTTTGATTTAACTAATTAACTAAAATGATAAGTGGTTAATGTGCCTATTATTCAATGTCATGAGATCGGGGGCTTTTTCTTAGTGTCTTGAGTTGGCTCTGTCTTGATTTTTCATCCAGCATTTTTTGTTTGGATCTTCTTGAACGTCTCTTCTTCTGGCGTTTTATCTTTTCAATTCTTTGTTGTGTCTTTGTTTTTTCATCGCTGAATACGGCTTGTAATTTCTCACAAAGCCGTTGCCTCGCAAAATAGCGGTTATCTTCACGACTCCTGGATTCCTGGCATTTTACTTCCATACCGGTAGGCAAATGTTTCAAATAGACTGTTGATGCCGTTTTATGTAGTTTTTGTCCGCCTTTGCCACTGCCTAGTATAAATTTTTCGCTGAGATCTGTTTCATAGATATGAAGATTGGTCATCTTCTCAGTCAGTATTTCCCATTTATCTTTGCCAATCATGAAGTCTCTTTATTATCCCATAAAATAATGCCTTTAAAGCATTATAATAGCTGAATTCAATCAAAATAATTTTTCTTGATTTGAAGACACTATGAGTATATTACTTAGTCGTGTTTTTTATAAAAAACCGTGCAATTTCTTCAGTTAAATGAGTCAGGTTCGTATTCATGCTCTGCACAAGCGTTTCAATACTGATTAAAGGGACTTTAATATGGTAATAAGCATTTCCTTTGTAGATTAACTCTTCTTTTCGGTAAATAAGGTATTCGGCTCTTAAAATACTGTTACCATGAATATCAATTTCAAATTGTGAAATCATTACTTGAAGATGATAATCCGGGTGGAATTTATTGTTCCAAGGTGAGGTCTGAACTACTACTCCTGGCATTAAAGTTGAAAGATTAGTAGTTAATACAAGAGTAATATTCTTATCCAAGGCCCCAGCCCATTGGTTAAATTCTTCGAGAGTTAGGTGATGAGCTGTCTGGTGAATCATTAATTGAGGTTTTTTCATATAATCAGGAATACTCACTTCATCAACACCGATCTGTAAATGATTATAGGAGTTACGGCTGTTTTTTTGAGGGGGAATAGGTGTTAATAAATAAAATTGAGTTTCTTTGCTTCGACCGCAATCGCAGAGTGTTAAGGCAATGAGCAAGATTAACAGGAACTTCACAGGTTTCTTTCGAAGCTCAATATAGCTAGAAAAAGGCGAGGATGTGATGCGTTCAAATGGGGAATATATAAAAGAGGCTCGAACACTACTTAGCCAACTCAAATCTCTGATGCAATAGAATTTTAAAAAATGTCTATTGTTTTTCATCTTTTGCCTCGAAGTAAAGATTCAGGATATCGAGACAAATAATCCGTCAAGTTTTGAGTGGAGTAAGCTGCACTGGTAATTTGTTTTAAGCTTTGATTTAAATACGCAACAACACTCGGCACATCTTGGTTTAAGCTAGAGGCTAGTTGCCCTAAATTTTCAGAAACTTTTTGTATCGCCTCTAAAGTATCTTGAATTTCTTTGGAACGAACTAATTCACTGACGTCTTCAAAAGCCTTTTTCGCGGCCTCAAACGCTTCTTCCATAGATGTATATTTTTCAGCTGAATTGTGAGTCGGGAAAACAGGATAAGAATGGTAGTATGTTTGTTTATATTTTACCGCTGGGGTTGGCTTAATCAACTCAATTTCAGCAACGCCTGTTAACAGGTTAGGTTTGGTGATATTTGCTACATACCCATTATCAATAAGCAGGTGAATAGGGTCTTGGCTAAAACCATAGGTTCTCTCGACAAAAAATTGTACGTAAACAGGAATAAGTACTTTACTGTGCTCTTTATTTTCAGTGATTTCTATGACTTTGACTTCACCAATCTTCACGCCTCGATAGGTTACTGGGGCAGTAGTGACTAGCCCTTTTAAAGAGCCTTTGAAAAACATGACAAAAGTTTGTTTTTGTGCGCGTTTGTATTCTATATAAAAAAAAGTACCGCCTAGAATCATTAAACATAGGGCGCCTACTATAAAAATACCCACTAATGTATAGAATCGTTCGTTATGCACGTCGTCCCTAAAACGTAAGAGTAATATACATACTGGCAATGATCAGCCAGAATGAGCCACGCGTTAAAATTCGAGAAACTGCTTTTCTCAAATAAATATGTCTAATAGATGCTTCATAATAATAATAACCAGAAGTCAACCCAACTATGATGCATAAAATCAATGTCTTAACGACCGAGTATATCAGATCAAATAAGGTTGTCGAGCTGACAACATAGGATAAAAATTCATTGTTTGTAAACCCTAACATAAAATGAAAAGTGAGATAAAAACTAAAAAAGATAGCGGATACAAGATAAACGTATAGCAGTAAGGAGGCAATGTTCATACCTACAATGATTGGTAATACTTGAGCAAGGATAATTGCCTCTGGATTCTCCTGGTAATGCTCCAAACGGGTGTTAACCATATGCAAGGCGGCTTGGATACATAAAATGAAGCCAATAAGTACCGGTAATATTTCATGGGTTAAAATATTTTGCACAATGGGAAGTACTCGTTGATGTAGCTGAAAAGGTTTTAAGAGCGCATAAACCGTTTGTGAAACAGTAGCGCCTAATAATATACCAATAAAACTCAGTAGAATAACAAGCCGCGCTCCAGAATAGTAAATCATTTCTAGTGTGTTAGGCCAGACGATGGACAGTTTGCCAAAAATAACTTTGATAGTGCTATGAACCAAATGGCCTAAAAATCGAAAAGCGAGCTCAAGCGAATGGAGAAAAGTAATAATAGGCTTCGAAAAACGGCGAAAAACATACATGGCTAATCCATTAGTCCTCTTTCAAAATGCCGCGAAAAGAATAATAGCTTCGTTAGCAAGATGCTTGCATCAGGCAAAAAGGAGTTAATTCTTAACTCAATAGCAGTGAGACTTTTTGCTCTTTTACTACAGCTAAGAATAACATTCTGTTTGGTTTGTTGCTAGTGATATTCGGGTGAGTGGAGGATCAAAATAAGGTTGTAAATATAATAAACATCGAAGAATTAAGTAGAGGAATTCGGTAAATATCGGGCCAAGACCCCAACTACAATGGCTCACATTGGCAGGCCTTGGGATCAGCACTTAAATTCTCTTCCTCCAAGTTTTGTTGTGCAGCGCTTTGACTGGGTTGGGCAAAGAATTGAAAAGCACGGCGATGTGCATGCTGTTTCTCAGCTTTTGTATCACTTTCAATAAAATAATCCACCAGATCATGGGCGAGAGAGGTTATTGCAGCAAACACAAGGATTACGGTTAAGACTTCTATAAGCGCCACAGATTTTTGCGATGCGAAAAAGATTAAAAACACATAGGACGAAGGTATGCTAAAACATAGTAATTCTTCAAATAGCTTAGCCATAGAACTTGCTGTAACTCTTCCTGACATCATTTGTGCTATTGCTTGACGATGGCGTTTTTTATCAAGACGAAATAATGTATTCGTTATTTCTTTGGTATATTCTGGCCGGTCTAGAATTAAATCACGCCAACCATAATTTGTCTGTGAAAGAGCTAGTTTTGATTTGGCATCAAGAAACTCAAGAATCATTACCTTGATTTCAGGAGGTAACTTTTGGAGTCCAGGCTTTGTGGGGTCGTATTTTGCTTTCATAGTGAATAACCTAAATTATTTAATTTTTGAAAAAATTAAAATTTATTTTAGGTGGTTTTGCATTGTGTCAAAAATGATTTATTTGTATAGGAGCTATATAAAATATTGATATGCGGGAGTAAGTAATGCGTTTTCATTAAGTCCAATCGGTAAAAACGCTTTTATTTTGAGCAAAAATGGATAAAATGCCTGCTTTACAATAAATGGGGTTATCTAATGACAACGCTTTACATAAAAAATTTAAGATATAATGAAGTAGCAGTCTGTCGTGCCTTATTTGAAGCGGCTGAAAAGACTGAAGAAGGAATAAAGACCAAGAGATATGGCATGCAAATGACGGCTGATATGCCTGGTTTATGGTCTCCTCTTTCTAATTATGACATTGAGAATGATCTCAGAATGGCAAGAGTTCATCGCAATGGAAGAATGAGGGAAATTGGATATTTGACAGTTAATCTTGTATTTCAATTTGATAGCCTCGATGTTACAGAGTATGAAACAAAATATGGCATTTCAGCAAAAGACGTTTTAGAAAAAGCCGGCTTTACATGCAGTCAAGATGCTGCGGGTTATTCTGAGCCTGCTTCAACTTCAACAAGGTTATTAGGCCAAGAAAGCAAACCCGAAAAACCAACCCAAACAAGTGTTGTTAATACCTCATTTTTTGCTCTAAAGAATGTGGATACAGATAAAAGATTTACCAAGTCGACAAAACTAGGAATATTATACGAGGCAAGATCCTACGGTAAAATAGAAGATGATACTTTGAAAAGCTATGGTTTTACCGACGGACAATGGGAAAGGCAGAAAGAAGGCATCGAGAATATAGTGATTATTAAAAAACTTACCCAGAGTATTTCTCAAGGCCCAGCCGTTTTGGATGAAGCCGTTGATAATATTCCAACACTATCCTAAAGAGCATTAATTTTAAAATACTGAAATTGAAAAATAATGGTCTATTATCAATCAATTTCGGTGTTTTATATTTTTTGCAATAAATTCTATTACCTCAAAAAATAAGCAAAAATCATTGTAATAGCTGAATTAATCAAAATAATTTTCTTTATCATTATCATTGCTTATGGATGATCTGATAATTTGAATGATTTTTTTACTGACAGGATTATTATGTTTTTCAGGTCGGTAGACAAGACAAATCTCATCTCTAAACACAGGCGCATTGAGTACTTTTTTGAGGTGTTTATAGGGATAGGTGACCCTGGTAGGTAGAATGCCATACCCAAGACCTAAGGCTGTGAGTTTGGCTACCACTTCAAGGCTGGTAGAATTAATTACGCCATTGAAAGTTATTTTTTTGCCAATTTTTTTAAGGATGTATTGTGATTGGGCAAGTTTTCTATCATAAATCAGTTTATTTTGCGCATCATTGGCATAAAAGACTGTCACTTCATCCGTAGACAGCTTTATTATAACGAGATCAGGGTGTTGTATGGGATTCACAACAATACCAAAATCGGCTTCCCAACTTATCACTTTTTCAGTCATCTCTCTTGAATGACCATGAATGAAATTAATGCCAAGCCCAGGATAGTTCACTTGCAGTTTTGGCATAAAGTACTGGAGAGTATAAAGCGCAACAGAAGGGTGAAGGGCTATAGTATAGTTTCCCTGAACAAAACCTGATTCAGGGTTAGCTATGTTTTGCACCTGCTCCCATTCATATAATAGACGGTGGGAGCGCCTCTTAAACTCCTCTCCAAGTTTTGTAAGCTGGATTCCGTTTTTAAGCCTGATAAATAGTAATCCACCAAGTTTGTTCTCCAATCTCTTTATAGAATAACTAAGCGCAGGTTGAGATATTCCAATAATTTCAGAAGCTCTTGTCATATTGAGCGTATCGCTGGCCGCTATGAAATACTTTATATCATCCAACAACAAAGACATGACTCACCAACTTCACTTTAGGTATAAGTAAAATTTATCACAATAATTAAAATAAATCATTTTAATTATTTGTCGAAGATCTGTACTCTCTTTTTCAGGAGGGAAGGAAAATGAAGAATACAGCGTTTTTAATTACAAAGAATCATTACCCTAAAGATTATCGACTGAAAAAATCACCCGATAGTGACTCTGCTATGGGAGTAGCCAAAAGAATATTAGCTGAAGTAATGATTTTTCGCCGTGTCCCGGAAACCATTAGTTTATGCGGCACCGGATGCCAAAAGTGCGCTTCACCTCATTTGCCAAAAATCATCTCGGCAGTTAATAAGAATGAACCGGTTACTTTTATATTGCCTGCCTTCCCGGGAAAATCTCCCAACCCTGAAAAAGTTCTGGGTCATCTGCCAGATCATGCTGAACGCCTTTCTCTTAATTTTTTGGGAACACTTTGTCAGCGAATAAAAAATTTTTATACCCCGGGGATTAAAATTATTCTGTGTTCCGATGGAAGGGTTTTTAGCGATGTGGTTGGAATGAATGAAAGTGATGTCACAGCCTACCAGCTCGAGCTGGACAGACTTATAAAAGAAATGTCCCTTGCAGATCTGTCCACTTTTAATCTTGATTATTTTTATAAAGATCTTCATTTTGTCCAAATGCGTGAGGAACTCATGAAAAGCTATGGACAGTCCCTGGACTTCCTTAAACAAAAGATCCGTAATGGTGCAAAACCCTCAGCAAGCCCCGATGAACAAGAAGCCAATCGCATGTATAGCGGAATTACGCGTTTTTTGTTTGAAGATGCCATGCATGCAGGTCAAACCAAAAGTCGTACTGCTATCCAAAAAGAATCTCGTTTTAAAGCCTATGAGGTTATAAGAAGAAGCAACGCCTGGAGTGCGCTCATTGCCGAACGCTTTCCCAAGGCAGTTCGGTTGTCTATTCATCCACAAACTTGCGGATCAAAAAAATTAGGGATTCGGTTGATAGGGAATGAAAGCTGGATGACCCCTTGGCATGGTGTTGCTGTTGAAAGCAATAAGGGGTATGTCTTGCTGAGGCGCTCGGAAGCTGAGGCTTTGGGTGCAAAATTAATTTGTTCCTCTGATGGTCGGCACAGTCATTATCAATTAATGGCGGAGGTGTCATATGAATTATAAAGTGACTTCTCTAAAACCATTTGGAGTACTCTTGGAGCCTGTGAGCGAAAAAACGAAGGTGACTGATGTCGATATAGAGAACTTGCGCCATTTATTTGCAAAGAATCAACTCGTTGTATTAAGAGGCTTTTGCGCCTTTCAAAATGCAGAGGATTTTTCTAATTATTGCGAGTTGTGGGGAGAAGTCAGCCTTTGGCCATTTGGCAAGGTACTTGAGTTAATTGAGCAAGAGGATCCGGAAGATCATATTTTTGATCATAGTTACATGCCCTTGCATTGGGATGGTATGTATCGACCCCAAGTGCCTGAATATCAGATTTTTCATTGTGTGAAAGCGCCTTTGCCTGGACAAGGAGGAAGGACTACTTTTTCAAACACAATTTTAGCGTTACAGTTTGCCTCTTCAGAAATCAAAGAATTATGGAATAAGGTGAGTGGTACCTACCAAAGGAAAATGGAGTTTTATAACAGCAAGACGGTATCACCAATTATCACGAAGCATCCTCAAAAGGATTTTTCAGTCATTCGCTACAATGAACCTCCCTCTGTAGATAAAGGTCATTTTGTAAATCCACCCGATATTGAATTTACTGGTATTGATCAGGAAGAGTTGGACTTCTTCCACCGAAGTTTAGAAAACGCTCTTTACTCACCGGATAATTTCTATGCTCATGAGTGGCAAAACGGGGACATCGTCATTGCAGATAATTTTTCTTTATTACATGGCAGAGAAGGGTTTGTCTCCAGGTCGCCTCGTCATATCCAACGCGTTCATGTTTTGAGTAATCCGCCTTTTGATAACCCGGGTCTGGAGTCTTATCAATGAGCGCACAAGTTGCAGACGTTGTAATTGTCGGTGCGGGTCCAGTAGGGCTCATGTGTGCTTATCTGGGACAACTATGTGGCATCAATGTTGTGATTGTCGATAAGTCTAATTGTCCTTTAGAGGTCGGTAGAGCAGATGCCCTTAACGCGCGCACTTTACAACTTCTTGAATTAGTTGATTTATTTGATGAGCTTTATCCTTTAGGAAAGACCTGCAATACCAGTTCTGTATGGGCAGACGGGCAATTCATTTCCCGACAATCGTCATGGTGGGAAGAATTGGAGGGTTGTTTGCATAAACATTTCCTTATGCTTGGCCAATCCTATGTAGAAAAATTGTTAGATGACAAGTTGAAGGAAACTGCGGCAGCAGTAAAACGTTCAACTGCGATTGTCAACATTGAGATTAATGAAGCAGGATGTCTTACGACTCTTGCCAATGGAGAGCGCATTCAGTCACGCTACGTCATCGGAGCCGATGGATCTCGTTCCTTTGTCCGCAATCATTTTGCAATACCTTTTGAGATCATACGGCCACAAATTATATGGGCGGTAATCGATGGTATTATTGACACCGATTTTCCAAAAGTTCCTGAAATCATTGTGTTTCAGGCAGAAACTTCGGATGTGGCCTGGATTCCAAGGGAAGGGGAAATCGACAGGTTTTACGTAAGAATGGATACTAAAGACTTTACCTTGCAGGAAGCAATGGACAAAATTAATCATGCCGTGCGGCCCCATTCCTTAAATTTTAAGGACATTGTTTGGTTTTCACAATTTTCAGTTAAAGAATCTGTCGCTGAGAGTTTCTTCATTCAGGATCGCATTTTTCTTGCCGGTGACGCCTGCCATATTCATTCGGTAAACGGTGGGCAAGGTCTTAACACTGGTCTTGCAGATGCGTTTAATCTCATGTGGAAATTGCACATGGTCATGCATTTCGGCGCTCCCAAAGAACTTTTACACAGTTATGAAGCTGAGCGTAAGCCAGTAGCTCACGGTGTGATAGAGACTTCCGGTGAGCTTGTGCGCTCGACCAAGTATTCGCTTAATGGAACCCATGCCCAAGACTATGTCAGGATTGTGCAAAAGCGCGCGGGTTATATCACGGGGATGGGGATTCGTTATGGAGAAACAGGTTTGTGTGGTTCTCGACTCTTTGATTTTGAAATTTTTAATGGCATTGCCAAAACACGGCTTTACTCTCTTCTGGATTATATGAAATTCACTTTATTTATCTTTGGTGACTGTGAAGTCGAGTTACAGCCTCCGGAGTTTGTCAAAGTCATTCCAATATATCCAAACCAATACCAGAAAAATTTTTGGACCAATAACACACACTATGCAAACCAGGCCATTTTAGTAAGGCCTGACTCCTACATTCAATACGCTGTGCCGCTGGATAAAATAGAATCCTTATTTGAGTTGGCGCAGTTATGAATAAAAGCCTGATTTTTTTAGCAATAGGCATGTTTACAGTAGGTTGCAATACATTTCTAATTGCTGGTCTGCTTCCTCAAATAGGCGAAACGCTCGAGCAGTCGGTTGCGGTAACTGGGCAAGGAGTGAGTCTATTCAGTTTGACTTATCTTTTTTCAGCGCCACTTTTTTCTCTGATTTTGGTTAATCAGCCGGTAAAGCGTATGATTCAGCTTGCGCTTACTGTCTTCATGCTTGGCAATTTAATAACGCTACTTTCTGAAAATATCGTGCTGTTTTTAATTGGAAGATCTCTGGCGGGAGCAGGAACCGGGATTTTTACGCCGTTATGTATCAGCATTGCCATTCATTTTACCAGGCCATCTGCCAAAGGACGAATTTTAAGTTTTATCTGGAGTGCTAACAGTGCGGGTGTAGTATTTGGCGTTCCTGCCGGACTTTACTTATCCTCCTTGTTTCATTGGCAGTTATCGATTGCCAGTCTTATTATTTTAAGTTTGCTTGCATTGATTGGTTTTTCAATGCAAAACATTGATATAAAACTACCCAAACCTTCGCCATTTGGAGGCAGGCTTCGTCTTCTGATCGAGCCAAAAACGCTATCGGTAATTGGAATTACTTGCTTTACCGCTTTGGCAAGTTTGGGATTATACTCGTATGTCACCCTGATTCAATCAGGATCCCCTAATTCGCTCAGTATGACGCTATTGAGTTGGGGACTGGGTGGATTTATAGGAAGCTCACTGATTGGGGTGTTTATCGATCGAACGGGTAAACCAAGGGTTATTATGGCCTTAATTTTGGTTGGCCTCATGTTTGCTCTGATTGCCATACCATTCACCAGGAATCTGCCTTACCTGGGATTAATCCCTTTTTTTATGTGGGGTGCTTGCGGATGGGCTATAGTGACTCCCCAGCAACACATTTTATATGAATTACATGAAAATCAGGGAACTATCCTTGCCGCTATCAATTCATCGGCCTTGGGCTTGGGGTCAGCTTTGGGAACGTTGCTTGGCGGCTTATTGATTTCCTCTGGATTCAGGGGAATCTATCTTCCTTTTTCTGCTGCCACTTTATTGTTTTTCGTATTGATAATTCAGCTGATAGTAATTAACACTTCACATAAGGTAAATAACATATGAACAGGCCCGTTGTCATTGTCGATCCATTATCATCAGGAATAGAGTTAGCCCCTGCCTTTAAGGCTCGAGGGATACCTGCTATTGCAGTCACGCTTAAACCTCTGGATTGGATTGGATTTGGAGCAAACATGCAAACCTCTGATTTTATCGAGATTATTCCAGACCAACCAAATCTTGTGGAGGTACTTGCAAAATATGACCCTATTGCCATTATTCCTGGTACTGAGGAAGGAGTCCCTCTCGCGGAAGCGTTGGCGATAAACTTGACGCCTCAATTTGCCAATGATCCTGAAAAATCACAGAATAGATTGCACAAGGCTATGATGCAAAAAGCACTGCAGGAAGCTGGAGTTCCTGCCCTTAAGACGCTCAATACGGCATCTGAAAATGAGGTTGAAGCCTGGATCAGGACAAACGGATTAATTGATTCTCCACTTATTATTAAACCCCCAGTATCTGCTGGCAGTGATAAGGTCTTTCATATTCCAGCCAGAGGGGAGTGGAAAAAAGCATTCAACCGGGTTTTATCGGAGCCATCTAAAATTACCGGGAAAGTCAATGCAACTGTAGTTGTGCAAGAGCAGGCCATAGGAACGGAATTTGCTGTAGGCACAGTGAGTGCTAATGGAAAACACTATTTAGCGCATTTAATCCAATACAATAAAACATCCTTTAATGATCGCAAAACAGTTTACGACTATGTGGAATTTGTGCCTTATAGCAAAGAAAGATATGGTGAATTATTTGATTATACGCAAAAAGCATTGGACGCTTTGGGAATTCGCTGGGGAGCTGCTCATAATGAAATCATGCTCACTAAAGATGGCCCTCGCCTCATAGAAACAGGCGCCAGAATGTGTGGTGGTCCAGTGGTTGGCTTTGCTCGAGAGGCGACAGGCAGTAGTCAAGCCGATAAATTAGTGGAAATCTATGTCGATGGGGGTGTTTCAGCAGAAGAATATGTATTTAAAAAAACGGTTGTGCCTGTTTTTTTGAAATCACCCGCTAAAGGCAAAATTTCGAATGTTGAAGCTTTCGCCGACCTATCGAAATTACCAACCTTTCTTAATGAACATATTTGGTTTAAAAATGGTGACCTTGTTCCACAAACCGTTGATTATTTAACGAGTATTGGAATTATTGGGTTGGCTGGAGACCGCGACTCCATTTTATTAGATTACGAAAAAATTCGAAATATGGAGTCGAAATTGGTTATCCAAACATTTTAGGATTTCTATTGTTGAACTGCCATTGAAATATTTTTTCAATGGTTTGAAGTATTATGGTTACTTGAGTTTTATATGAACAATTCTTTAGCCTAATAAACAAACAGCTTATCCATTATAAATCGGCCTATACTTATATTATTTATTTTAAAAATAAAAATGGATAAAAATTCCAAAAGTTTTGGTGAAGCAAATGAGCGAATAGGTAATGCAATACATCATGTCTGTTTAAATGCGTCGGATGCAAAATTCATTAAATCCAATATTCAAGAGAGCTACCAGAGCTGGGCCAATGTGCTTTATGACAGAGTTTTTTTGAACTGGGGATTATGTGATAAAAAAATATATCGCGAATTATCGTCATTGAATTTTGATTTTTCTACAGTAGGTTTTTTCCCTCATGTTTATGGGCAATCACTTCTTTTTTATTTGATAAGGCCATTAATAAAAATCCATTTTTTTAATAAAAGATTACTTGATGTGGGTTGTGGTAATGGCGTAGGTTTGAAAATAAGTTCTGAATTATTAAAAACAAGATACGCGTTAGGCATTGATTTGGTCAGCAAATTGGTCACTAATTCCAATAATAGCTTCTATATAGAAGATAAAATTAATTATATGCAGGCTGATGCAGAAAATATGGCTATTGCAAACGAAAGTTTTGATATTGTCACTAACCTTGAAAGTTCACATCTTTATCCTCAAATCGAGCATTTTTTTTCTGAAGTAGAGAGGGTTTTAGCACCTAACGGATTTTTTTGTTATGCGGATGTTCATTTTGATGTGAAGCAGCAAGCGCAGCGATTAGAAGCATTTGTGAAGACAAAAAAAAATTTACGCATCATAGAAAAGCATAATATTACTAAAATGGTGCAAGCATCAATTTATCAACGCTTAATTGTCAATGAAAAAGGGTTTTACCAATTGGCTCAATACCTTTTGGGGCCTGATAAGATTCACTATACTTCGGAACTGGCTAATGTGGCTAGTTCAATGGGGCTCATGTTTCTTCCCTGGTGGAGGATTCGCTTTAAAAATCCGGCATTGCAAGCGCTGGGAAAATTTGCTCGCCGATGCAAGCACTGGAATAAAAAATATTATTTTTATTATTTAATTCAAAAGATAGACTCATAAAAACCAATCTATTATTTCCAGGGCATTATTTTATTTTGGGTTTGATAAATTTTAAAAGTCATTCCTTACTGTCAGTAAAGTAATGTTTACTCCAAATCAGTCATCCTGTTAATTAGTACATGGCTCTTAGTCTTGCTACTCGTTCTGCTGTCGATGGATGGGTTGAAAATAAGTTAGCCAGCTTTTCTCCGTTTAAGGGGTTAATGATAAACAGGTGCGCAGTGGAGGGGTGAGTTTCTGCTTCATCAAAGTATTGCTCATGGTTGGCTTGATCAAGTTTTAACAAGGCACTGGCCAGCCACTGCGGATTCCCGGAAATTCGTGCTCCACCGGCATCCGCTTCAAACTCCCTGGAGCGCGATATAGCCATTTGAATCAGTCCAGCCGCCAGGGGAGCTACTATCATCATGATCATGCCAACCACTGGATGGACACCTTCTTCATTATTTGAATTGTGGCCAAACATTGAAAGCCACATGAACATATTGGCAATCCCGCTAATCGCCCCTGCTATCGTTGCGCTTACCACATTAATTAAAGTGTCGCGGTGGATTACATGGGCCAGTTCATGAGCTAAAACTCCGGTGATTTCCTCTTGAGTGAGCCTATCTAACAATCCTGTTGTCACAGCGATACTGGCATTCTCTGGATTTCTCCCTGTTGCAAACGCGTTTGGAGTAGAGTTATTAATTAAATAAACTTTGGGTACAGGGGTTCCTGCCCTATGCGCAAGTTCTGAAATAATATTGTTAACAAAGTGATTATTGGGCAGAGGTTCAGCATTATACATTTTCAAAACAAGAACATCAGAGTACCAGTAAGCTGAAAAATTCATAACTCCTGCAAATACTAATGCAATCAGCATTCCTGTAGAGCCTCCAAGCAATCCCCCAATAACAACTAACAATGCTGTTAGAGAGGCTAACAAGATAAAAGTTTTCAGGTTATTTATCATTTCTCATCACCTCATTTACTCTTCCTATATTTTATATCTCATAAATAAGGCCAGATGTTAAAAATTCAACTTGGAACCTTGTCTCTGTTTATTTATGCCCATGCTTTAGAGTTGGAAATCAAGAAAAACCCATTGAGAGTAATACGGCGTTATTTTTATTTTGAGGTCAATGTGATATATTGTTGATCAATTCCGTATGTCATTAAACATTTTATGTATAGTAAATATCCAGCATTTTTCCTAAATAAGAATATAAAATCTTCCTCAGGTGTGCAGTTTTCAAATGTTGTAAAAATTCCCTCTGCAATTGAATCATTATATCGAGGTGATAATAATCTTACAGGTATCATTTTTCTTTTGCCCACTCTAATTACAGGAGTTTTTTGTCAAAATTTTCCTGAAGTTGTGGATATAGAGCAAATAAGATTGCACAAACTGACCAACCTGTCTAATGATTTTCATATGGTCAGTATGTCAGAGGATCCTCAAATTGCATTAGATTGGGGGAATGGATGTTTTATAACAATCGACCCTGTTTCATTTTCCGATTATATTGTAGATGTTCATGCTACCTTTAGTGAAAACCAGCTCAATTTGCCTGGCCGAATGGAACGAGAAAAAGAGCATGTTGCTTTAGCTGTACCTTTTTGCAGCATAAAAAAAATAACAATTCACAATAAAGAATTAGCTAACCCTTTTTATCTCAGCATACCTCAAGAGAATCATGAAGCAAAAATGGAGTTGAATACGCTCTATGGTGAATTAATTTCGCTTTTAAGAAAAAAATACACTCAGGAAGTCGATGAGAAAGAAGAGCAAATCGCATTACGTACTTACGCCATACGTTATTTAGACTTTTATGCTAAATTCTGTGGTTGTGATAATCCTTTTGATAAAACCATTGCACAACTGTCGGAACTCTATCCGGAATTTATGAGCAATTTTTTGCAATCAAGTCATTTTTCATCAAAAACAGGTTTGATGAAAGAGATTGTCGTGAATTCATTGGATAATTTATTTAAAGAACATCCTTATACTAAATCGATTGATGCTTCTTATATCTATAGGGTTAAAGAGAGCACTACTTGTTATGAAGATGACTGGGCAAAGCCAGTTTATGATTAGTAATAAGAAAGATGCTGGTTTTCCTTGAATTCGTTGAAGATGACTACTAACGAGGCGAGGGCGTTTGATCTACGTTACCTTCTGCATTATCCAAAGTATCTGAAAACACGGAATCTGTTTCATCTGTATCACCCAAAAAATCAAAATCTACGGGCGTACCGATGCGTTCTGGTTCCAGTTGTTTAATGATGTTAGCTAAATAAATTGTGGTTTTGTGATTAACGAATGATGATACAGCAATGACTTTTTTATTAAGTAAGAGGTGATAATATTCATGAACTCCATCGTTCCCTTTTTGAATAGCAATAGATGGATCAGCGGGCGAGATAAAATAAGTATTGCCGGCTTTTTTAGATGTAATGCGTGACCCCAGTTTTTCAAATAAACAATCCATGCCTTCTTCAGGAAAAAGAGGAAACTCCTCTTTGGTATCTGAAATGGTAAAAAAGGAATAATCAAAAAAAGATGATTTTTTCATATAGGAGCTACTATTAAGCATAAATATGCCCAAAATTATATCATGATAAACAATTTAAAGGTATTTGAATTGCTAATCACCGACGCTAATGTAACAAATGGAAGAATATACTTGAGTAGCAAATAGAGTAATAACGTTGAGGCAAATTTTTGTAGTAATTCACGATGAGCGTGCGTTATAAAGTTATTTGAAATGAGGCGGCAGTCGTAAATGGAATACAAACAAGTGCATGAACATTGTTTTTAATAATCTCCCTTTATCTTTTCCCAATTAATCACAGAAAGCGTATTTACTTTTTTGTTCTAACCATTTAGTTTACGAGCCTGGTATTTGGAAATGGACTTTTAAAATGACTAAAAAAGTAACGAATATTGCGATAATTGGTGGTGGAACAGGATTAACTTCTGCCTGGGCTTTGGAAAATCAACAAAAATTTCATGTTACTGTATTTGAGGAAAATGATCGCTTAGGCGGGCATATCCACAGCATCAAGGTTAATAATGTAATCCTGGAAGGGGGGGCAGAATTCATAGGGCCACCCACATTGTATCCCAATGTGCATCGATTGTTTCAATATCTGGGAGTGGCTTTAGATCAGTTTGAATTAAATATGGATTTTGACGATCTGAAACAAAAGGATCATATTGTTTTACCCCCTTTGTATCATACATCAAGTGGCAGATCTGAGGACACTTCATCAATTCTATATACATTATCCTGTGGTTTATTTGGCAAGAGAAGGAAACAGAATGAAACCCGTGTTTCAGTGGATACTCTACTCACTGAAATGTACAATTTGCTTGAGATGAACCACTTAATTATGGATGCCAGGAACAAATTACTGCATCCAGATAATTTAATAACATTAGAGCAATTTATAAAAGAGTTTAAAGAGAAATGTGTACACACACTTTCACCTATAGACAAGTTTGCTGAGGAGTTCTTGTATCCTTTGATTGCATCAGGATGGGGAGTATCAATTGAAACAATTAAAACATTTGGTGCCCATTATGCTATGAACTATCTGGCTGCAGGAATGAATTGGTTTGATGCGCCAGAAGGTTTGAGCAGCTATATTGATAGAATGGTGGCGCAATGCACTAATACTCAATTTAACGCTAATACGGCTATAAAAAAATTAATACCAATAACAATTGATGGAAAAATAAAATACCAATTATTGAAAAGGGATGGCACATTCGTTTGTGATGCCACTGGAAGCCCAATGATTTATGATGATGTGGTTATCTCCACACCGGCTTATGTAACGAGTGAACTGCTGTCTGGTATTGAAAGTAACACGATAAAAGTATTGCGTGAAAAACTTGCCAACGTAACCTACTATGACACGACAGTAGTATTTCATCAGGATCCCGAATATCTGTCTCCCTATAGGACAGTTGTGCACAGCCGATTTGATGGGGCTCAATCAGCAAATACCATGTGCAAGCCCTGGAAATTTAATAATGAAGAAACCCCGATAATGAAAACCTGGGTTTTGCCCGGGCAAGCAATGCCTAAAAACGTACTGAGAGAAGTTCATTATAAACACCCGGTAATGGATAAAAATTACTATGAAGCACAGCAAGCTTTACATGCCGCTCAAGGTGAGGCTGGGTTATGGCATGGTGGTATTCTTGCTGGATTTAATGATTCGCATGAAAGTGGTATTACGGCAGCACTCCAAGTTGCTGCGCAATTGAATCACCGTGAACATTGTTTACATAAAAATGAACGTCTCGCACTATTCCCCAACCTGGTTGATTCGGTTCTGTCTCCTAAATTGTCTACGGGTAGAGTCGTGGAGGTTGAAGGAGTAGTTTCTTCTTCCATGTCATATACTTAAAGAGCTTTCACCATATTTATTAAATTAATATCGCTCTCAAAGACAAACTGAGGGCGATATTGGTGCCAAATGAGTTTGCATCCTTAAACTAATCGCTCATATGTGATTCCAATATAGAATGGTTTGTACTTAATTTTTCTTGCGATTTTGATTGCAAGTGGTTTCCTGGAAGCGTTCGAAATTACCCATGACACTATCAAAAAGCAACAAGTCATTGGCTGGAATATAACACATATACTGCAATTTACATTGCAGTATTGATATTTACTGGATTCAATTGATATCGGTTCATCAATACCAGTTGGGTGATACTTAAATAACCCATTAGAAATGGTTGTTGATCCATTACATAATTCACCAGTTTTTTATGAATTAAAGAAACAGTATTGGGTGTTTTATCAAAGGAATAGACTTGAGGTTGATAATTAAAATCATACCTGTCGGGGTGTAATAACATTTGTCCAAGTGGATCTAGTGCTTGTGAGGTTAGGCAAAAAATAATATTCGTTTCTGGATGTATCTTAAAGTAAGATTTGACTCTGGATTGTACTTGATTAGGATCAGTACCTACATCAAGTTCCTCAAAAAAGATTCCTTTATCTTGAAGAATGGTCTTAATTCCATAGGCACGCTTTTCGAGCCCTATATGGCCGGGTTGTGGGTTAAGAACTAGTGCTCTTTTAGCGCTTGGAGTTAATTCCAGAGCTTTTTCACCAAGTTTCTTGCCTGCGAGTAGGTTATCAGAACCTAAAAAGACCAGGTAAGGATTTTTTGTTTTGTCTTTTGGTCTGGTATCAACGGCAATAACAGGAATATTAAGTTTATTTGCCCTTTGCAGGCTTTTGCTAAAAGCTGTGTCTGAAGGAATGGTAGTAGCAATTCCAGAAGGATAGGTAGCCAGTGCGCTCTCTATGAATTGAACCTGTTTGGGTACATCATTGGCTCCTGGAGGAGCTAAAATTTGTAAATCGACTTTCAGTTCTTCAGCAGCTTTTTTTGCTCCCTGGAATAAAGATGTCCAATAAGGATCTTGTGAACCATGGGTTATCAAATAATATTTATCTCTCGCAAAGACAGAGGCGCTTATCAGTAGCGAGAAACACAAGAGAGTTGATGCCAATTTTTTCATAGTTTAACCCTTAATGAGCGTGTTAGTTAATTCCATTATTTCTATTGTTCCGCAACTAAGCTTGATCACTTTGTGTGCGGTATTTTGTATATGAGCTGGATTATGAGTTATAAAAACAATTGCAATTCCGGCTTGAGCTATATTTTTTATGATCTGAAGGACTTTATCTGCTTGCGCAGGTGAGAGGGCACTGGTTGGCTCGTCAAGAATAAGTAGCTTTGCATTAAAATATTTTGCGCGACAAACGACTAGCATTTGGCGTTCACCACCAGATAGTTTTTTGACCGGCAGATCAATATTTGGAAGGCATACAAGCCCAAAGCTTTGCAGGGACTGACTTGCTATATGTTGCATAAGCCTGATGTTTAAGAATTTGAAAGGACCTATTTTTTTATTTATTTCATTACCTAAAAAGAAATTACGCCATATAGATAATTCATCAATAAGCGCTAATTGTTGATGGACAATCTGTATACCCAGGCGTCTCATTTCAAATGGAGCATTATATTGGTTGCTATAACATAAGGGCTGCTCCTGCCAATAAATGTTTCCTTTATCTGCTTGAATATAACCTGAAATGATTTGTACCAGGGTTGATTTACCTGCTCCATTATCACCGATTAAAGCAGTAATTTCCCCGGGATATAAGCAAAAAGATACTTTATTGAGAATACGATGGGAGCCGTAACTTTTTTCAATATTTTCTAACCTGAGTAAAGGTTGAGTTTGATGGCTATTTATCATGAGTCAGATTTCCTCAGATAAACATTAATAGTCATCGCAAAGATTAAAATAAGTCCAATAAAAGATCGATACCAATAAGTTGAAACACCAATTTGTACTATGCCGGTATCTACAGTGCTTAATAATAAAGTAGCCAATAGCGTACTTATTATGGATCCTTGACCTCCTTTTAGTGAGGTACCACCGATTACGGTAGCTGCTATGGCATATAATTCATATTGTTCACCCGCAATGGGGGATAAACTATTAAGGTGGCTAAATTGAGTTACTCCGGAAAATGCGGCTATTATTCCACAACACACAAAACAAAAGAATTTAACTCGAATTGTATTTATGCCAGATAGATAAGCGGAATCACAATTGTTACCAGTGGCAACTATATGATTCCCCAGTTTTGTCCAATTAAGAAGATAGATTAGATAAAAACCAATAGCAAACCACCAAATAAAAGAAGACAATAAATTTTGTGATAATTCACCTGCTAATACTTGCATAACACCATTTGTGTCCTCAACAGATACAGGCAAACCTTGGGTGTACAAAAGGATAAGACTACGTAAAATTAACATGCTTCCCAAAGTTACAATAAATGAGGGGATTTTAAAAAAGACGGTGCATGCGGCATTAATTAATCCTATACAGGCTCCTATTGCCAAAGCAATTGTTAAAGCTAAAAAACTATTGATTCCTAATAACGTAAGTGAACCGAATAGCAAGCCAGATAAAGCAAAATTCGCTCCAACAGAGAGGTCAAACTCTCCTCCTATAAGCAGAAGAGTAACTCCAAGGACAATGATGCCAATATCAGAGGCGGATGCCAAAATACTTGCCCAAGTAGTAAGGGTTAAAAAGTCAGAAGAGAAAATAGTGAATAGACTAACAAGGCTAATAAATGGAACTAGAACACCAAATAAAAAATAATGGTGTATTTTATACATGAGACTATCCCTGGAAATTTATTGTGGAAAGTGTACACAAAATATTATCGATCTTTAAGCACAATTTTCAGAGAACATTGAAGGCAAGTTCAACCCGGGTACCATTGATTTTTACTCAGATTACTTTATAGTGGATTTCTCTTTAAACGCGTCATGCTTTGAATGGATTTCATTTTATGATTTCGAAAAAAATAACTCAAATTTCATTTTCCCTTGCTCTGGCTCTGATCGTTGGGGTGGCAGAAGCGAAGACTACTCGCCCTGCGGATGAACAACAACGTGCTCGCTCTATTTATAAACAATTTATCGAAATACAATCAGGATTTACTACCGGTTCAACAACGCCGTTGGTTGAGGTGGCAGTAAAGTACTTAAAGAAAGCTGGTTTTTCCAATGAGGACATTTTCGTTGGTGGAGCCAGTCCACAAAAAGCCAATCTGGTTGTACGTTATCGCGGTACTGGGGACAAGAAACCCTTGTTATTACTTGCGCATACGGACGTTGTTGAAGCCAAAGCTTCCGATTGGAGCATGGATCCTTTCCAACTGACTGAAAAAGAAGGGTATTTTTATGGCAGAGGCACTTTGGATGATAAAGCGCAAGCGGCTATTTGGATAGCCAACTTAATCCAATATAAGCAGGAAGGATTTAAACCCAAACGCGATATCATTGTTGCCTTGACGGCTGATGAAGAAGGAAGCAGCCCATACAACGGGATTAGTTGGCTGATTAAAAATCACAAGGATTTAATCGAGGCAGATTTCGCTCTTAATGAGGGTGGATGGGGTGATTTGGCCAATGGGAAAAAAATATCACAAAATATCCAGGTGAGTGAAAAATACATTGTCAATTACAACCTTGAGGTTCGTAATAAAGGGGGGCATAGTTCGCTGCCAACCAAAGATAATGCCATTTATCGTCTTGCAGGGGCTTTAGAGCGACTGTCAAAATTTAATTTTCCTTTAAAAACCAATGATGTAACTGCGGCCTATTTTAAACAAATGGCGGCTATTGAGACAGGGCCTCTGAAAACAGAAATGGTTGAAGCAAGCAAAGGCTCGAAGCAAGCTATGCAACGTTTAGCTGATAGTTCACCGCAATGGAATGCCATTTTACGAACAACCTGCACCCCTACCTTACTTGAAGGAGGGCATGCAATGAATGCATTACCACAATTAGCGGCTGTTACCATAAATTGTCGTGTGCTCCCAGAAGATTCACCTGAAATGGTTGAGCAATCTTTGAAGACAGCTATTAACGATCCAGAGGTTACACTAAAGCGCATTGGCAAATTGTCCAGAGGTCCGAGCTCTCCACTTAGTCCTGAAATATTAAAAACAATTACTCAGCTCACTCAAAGGTATTGGCCTGAAGTTCCTACCATTCCAATTATGGTTACTGGTGCAACGGATGGGCGCTATCTGCGATCAGTTGGAATTCCTACCTATGGGGTGATGGGGCTATTTTTAGATCGCGATGATTTCCGAGCCCATGGTCGTGATGAACGGATTAGTGTCGAATCCTTTTATGAAGCTCATGCATTCCTTTATGATTTGGTGAAACAACTGTCAAGCAATGTAACTTAAGAATGGTTTTTCCAGTCGGGGCTTTGCTAAAGGTAGGATATTGATTTGAGGCCCTTGGGTCAGTTTTGCGCAATTTCCCAATGTGAAAGCTTGTAAAAACAACGAATGTTTATTGAGATATGGAAAACAGGTATATTTTAAAGGGCTTAAAGGTCATTGATCTGAGTTCGGTTCTTGCAGGCCCCTCTGTAGGTACTTTTTTTGCTGAGTTGGGTGCATCAGTTGTTAAAATCGAACATCCCGTACATAAGGATGTGACAAGAACATGGAAACTCCCTGGAGAAGATCCTGACTCTGAGATTTCAGCTTATTTTGCTAGTGTTAATTTTGGAAAGGAATATTTGTTTTTAGATCTCATGAAGCAAGAGGATTATCTCTGTTTCCTTAATCTCATCGCAGAATCTGATATTTTAATCATGAATTTTAAGAAGGGAGATGATGTAAAGCTGCGTATACAAGATGATCATCTACACAGTATTAATTCGCGCCTTATCATTGGAAAAATCAATGGCTACGGTGACGAAAGCGATCGCGTTGCCTATGATCTTGTGCTTCAGGGTGAAAGCGGTTTTATGTCAATCAATGGGACACAGGAGAGCGGCCCGGTAAAAATGCCCGTCGCCTTAATCGATGTCCTTGCAGCCCATCATCTGAAAGAAGCCATCCTTCTGGCTCTCTATCAGCGGGAAAAAAGCGGGAAAGGCAGGGTTGTCTCTGTTTCCCTTTATGATGCTGCTGTTAGCAGTCTTATCAATCAGGCATCGAATTACTTGATGACTGGGCAGGTGCCGCAGCGCATCGGATCACTGCATCCCAATATTGCCCCCTATGGCGAATTGTTCCAAACATCTGATGGGGCGCTTATCATACTGGCAATAGGCTCAGATAGGCATTTTGTAAAACTATGCAATATCCTTGGGCTAAAAGATTTACCAGGAAAAGACGAATTCAGGCACAATCAAAACAGGGTGAGGAATCGGGAGCAACTCGCTGTACTAATTGCTGAACAAACAGAGAAACTCCAGAGCAGTGAGCTTCTCGAAATGTTGCACAGGGAAAATATTCCTGCAGGCAAAATTATGGATCTCAAGGACGTTTTCGATAATGAGCGTGCAAAATCCCTCATTCGCAAGGAAGTTATTGATGATGTTCCCACAGCGCGCGTTACATCCGTTGTTTTTAAACAGACTTTATAACTAAAGGGGAGCCATTGAATTATGCAGATGAATAATATTAGTCCTCATGCATAAGCTGTCTCTTCATTGCTGCGCTGCAAACGTCTCTGCAGCGCACATTAGAAAGCATACGCGCTAAACGGTTTTTGCTGATTTCATTAGTTACAAACAATGTTTATTAGGATTTCTCTTCATACAAAGATTGGCAAAGTAATACCGTAAATCGGATACGAAGATATCCCCTTCATTTTCCATTACGAAAATTCTTTCAGGTTGCAATTCAAGGTAATTGGATGCCATAAGGATGGAGTAATAAACTGATCCGGCATAGGAGAAAATCCATTTGTCGAAAAAGGGTAGAATCATATCAGGATCGTTAGAATAAAATCGTTGATAAATATCGCTAATTAATTCCTTTCTCACGTCAAAATTGCTTTTAAAATAAAAATTGTTCCTATCCTGACGATAAAGCGTGAATGGTGTTTTATCGGGGTTACTTTTTAAACCGGCATTAAGATTCATCGATACAATGATGCCTTTGGCATTTTCAATTTGTAATGTTGTCGTATTGAATAAATTGTATCCATTATATTCTTTCAGATAGGATTTTAAATAATCAACAGCGTTATCTGTCAATGGATCGAAATAACTTTGAATAGAGAAGTTTATCGCGTGCTGTTCCGGATCATTGACATCATAGCCACAGCTGACGTAAGTGTTGTAAGTAAACAGATTAGGGGAGATTTTTTTTGAAAAAACTTGATCTATTTCATTTTCTACATCATCACAGCTCAGTTCCAATCCTGTAAGATTACCGCTGACTCGAACAATTTGAGTTGGAAAATCAATAGTTCTTTGAGCCATTTGACTAAGATTAGGCATTTCCTGTTCATTGCTATAGTGCCTGACTACGGTATTTTTATTCTGCGGCAATGGCGAAAAAATAAGGCCATCTGTGTTGTTATCAGAATTGGCAAAAGCAAGAATGGGAGATAAAAGCAAAGCGCCTAATAAATAACCTGGTTTCATAACAAACTCCTTTTTAAATTAATTCAGAACTCCATTCAAATGATTATCCGATTAGAATACTGTTTAATAATTGTTCTAATCGGATGGGACAGACAGTATATCTTATCTGGTTTGAAGATTAGATCCTATAACCAGCATAAATAAAACAGATGCGATGAGCGCATGTGAGCGACAGGGAATAGCAAATTTTTTTACTTTAAAAAGCCATAGATAACTATTGAGAAGTATATGGTTTTGAATGGATGGGCAATACCAAGAAGCAAATGAATGTAATAGTTTATAAAAGAACACAATGGCTTGGGTCAAAATTAATTTAATATTCATTTAATAATTTACTGTTAGAATTTCGAGCCATGTGAAAACCTGAGGAAAAAATATGATATCCCAAAAAGAAGCACTTGCTTTACTCAACAAGTATGAAAAACACTTAAATGAGCTGCAAAATATTATTACAACAAGTTATCAAAATCTTTTACGTTGTGATGCGCAAATTATACCCAATGCTCTGGCCGCTCTAAAAGCTATAGCAAACAACACTCAATTTGTACCAGTTGTAGCTACTTCAGGCATGAGCAGTATAAAAGCATTGAATTCTGATCCACAAATAGCTCTTAAAGAATTGTTAGTTAATGATTTTTTTAAAGATCATTTCCAAAAAATGTGTATTCACTATGCCAAGGATAAACCGGAATTATTAACAAATTTACAAAATTTTCACGCATGCGTAAGCCAAGAAAAAATTATTATTTATAAAGCAAAAAATGGAGAACTTGCACTAAAGTTTCCTACCCAAGAATGGAGAGACCGATTTATTCAAAAAATGGGGGGCATATCTCATTTTGCATCTTCTGATAAATTCAATGCCAATAAAGAATGTCCGCAAACTTATCCTGAAAATCCTACTACGCTGTATCTCAGTACCTATACTGCAAAAAATGGGGAGTTAGCCGTAGTTTTTCCTAATAAGGAAATACGTCAAAACTTTTTAACTTTATTTAGACACGCCTCTTCAGCAACATGGTCAATTTATGAAGGGCAGGATGCGGTATATTTTAATGATAAAAATTTGCATACCCCCGGATATAACTTTGGTATTAATGCACCTGCGTGTGTTTCACAATCATCTAATGCTGCCCATGCGGATGTTCGTTATGCTGCAAGGATTTTGGGCCAAGCCCTTAGAAATCCAAATAACACTTGCTTCTTCAACAGGCTTCCAGAAGAATTAATTAATAAAATCATAAGCTTAAGTACGGACAATGAAGTGCTTGCGGCAGAAGATGCAATAAGTTTGGTTCAACCTAACTTAGGTAAGCCTCAGTTAAAATAATCAGCTATTTTTAAAAATGGTGCCGGGGCTTGAATTTTATGTGCAAAGACAGGGAATCTTTGCAATAGAAAATTCAAACCCAGGCTCTTGATTTCCTTTAACCAGCGCTGCAGAAAATCAAAATTTCAAGCCGGCATCAAACTGTATAATCAATCCTTTCCCATGGTTGTTTTAGCAGGTTATTTAATTAAGCAGATAATGCGGTTAAGAATTTTTTTTAAAAGTAACAATTAAATTTGAGTCTTTCATTTTTGTGACCATGGACTTCGGATCATAGCTCTGGGGCAATGGAAATGATTGCATGTAATTGCTTTGGGAGAAACTGACACTTTTGTTATTATCTTGTTCACGGGTGATTTTCTGAGTGACGTTAGCGCTAAGAACTAACTGCCCATTTTTAACGGTAATATCCACTTTACTATCAGAACCTTGCGGTAGTTTTATCTTATAAATAATCTCATCTTTATTCTCTGTAATTTGAATATTTTTTGCACTGCCAAAGGGATTGTGATGAGGATCGTTTGCAAGGGTATTTTGCATTTGTGAAAATTGACTTTTGATAAATTGATCCATAGCTTGTTGCATTTTGTGTATTTGCAGCAGAACATCATCATGTGATTGAAAAAAAGGATCAGTATCAAATGGATCCTGGGTTAATTGTTCGTTACTATTTTGTATTTGATCATTTTGTTTCGCCTGAACGTTTATGGAGTTAGCATATATTGTAGCGGCAAGAGTGATGATGATTAAATTGGGAAGTAGTTTATTTTTCATTAAAAATCTCCTCACAAGATTTGTTTATAAAAAATTCTATCTCTATTTGATATGGATGTTTTTACTTCAATCCACTCATTAGCCCTCTTGCATAACCTGCCCTCTTTCATTTTATTGCTGAATGCAAACTCCGCTCCTCAAAACGTTAGTGCCTTGGCCTGAAACCAATTAATCAGCTTAGGCAAGAGGTCTATTTTAAAGCGGTTATCTCTTATTGGTGAACATGAAAGTCGCATGCAAAATATTGGGTTAAACCAGATTTTTTCAAGTACAAAGTGGCGAATATTTGAAATGGAATAAAGCCGTATAACACGTAATTCAAGAGAGGGCATAGGCCAAGCTGGAAAACCATAGAGGTTTGGCTAAATTAGCCGGGCTTTGTTAAACCAGTATAAGTCAGAGCCTTATCCGGTGATTTGGGATTTAGGGTAACAAACGATGATTGAGTCCCAGTTTGTCACCTTAAATCTGAAAGAATGAGGATTAACTGTTAATGTTGGCATTTGCCGCTTTGATGTCGAAGCGATCGGCTGTCATTACCTTAACCCAGGCATTAATAAAATCTTGTATAAATTTTTCTTTTGCGTCATCGGTTGCATAGGCTTCTGCAACTGCTCTTAACTCAGAATTCGCGCCGAAGATGAGATCAACCGAGGTCGCTTTCCATTTCAGCTTTCCAGTTTTGCGCTCATAACCTTCATAAATCCCCTCTGTCTCACTTGATTTCTTCCACTCTGTTGACATGCTTAGCAGATTGATGAAAAAGTCATTATTTAGAGTTCCAGGTTTGTCAGTGAATACACCATATTGATTTTGTCCAGTATTCGCGTTAAGTACACGCATCCCACCAACTAAAACCGTCATTTCCGGAACACTTAATTTCAACAGACTCGCTTTTTCCACCAACATTTCTGGTGGCGACATATTGTTGCTTTTATCAAAGTAATTTCTAAACCCGTCTGCTTTAGGTTCAAGAACCTCAAAAGACTTCACATCAGTCATTCCTTGTGTGGCATCTGTGCGTCCTGGCGTGAAGGGAACAATGATGTCGTAGCCAGCTTGCTTGGCCGCTTGTTCGATTGCGGCATTACCACCTAAAACTATCAAATCCGCAAGAGATATCTTTTTCCCATCGGCTTGAGCATTATTGAAGTTATTCTGAATGCTCTCCAATGTTTTTAATACTTTTGCCAGCTCCTGAGGATCATTAGCCGGCCAGTCTTTTTGGGGAGCCAGGCGAATTCGAGCACCATTTGCCCCTCCACGCATATCAGTGCCACGGAAGGTGGATGCCGAGGCCCAAGCAGTTTTGACCAGCTCGGATGTGGTCAATCCCGAGTTGAGAATTTTACCCTTGAGGTTAGCAATATCATTGGCATCAACTAATTTGTAATCAACTGGCGGAACTGGATCTTGCCAAATCATGGCTTCTTTAGGCACTAAAGAGCCGAGGTAACGTGAACGTGGCCCCATGTCTCGGTGAATCAGCTTAAACCAGGCACGAGCAAATGCGTCATCGAACTCTTTAGGATTATCAAGAAAACGCTTGGCAATTTTACTGTAAACAGGATCAAATTTTAGTGCCAAGTCTGTGGTCAGCATGACCGGCGCATGCCTTTTACTGGGGTCAAATGCATCGGGAACCATTGACGAGGCATTCGAATTCTCAGGTACCCACTGGATTGCTCCACCGGGGCTCTTGGTTTTAACCCAATTGAAATTGAACAGGTTTTGTAAGTAGTTATGGCTCCAGTGGGTAGGTGTTACGGTCCAGGCACCTTCTAAACCACTGGTAATCGTGTCTTTCCCTTTGCCGCTGCCGTAACTGTTTTTCCAACCAAAGCCTTGTTCTTCTATGCCTGCTGCTTCTGGCGCTGGCCCCAGATATTTGCCGGACGCGGCTCCATGTGTTTTTCCGAATGCGTGCCCGCCCGCAATTAAAGCAACTGTTTCTTCGTCATTCATGGCCATACGCCCGAAAGTCTCGCGAATTTTTTCGGCCGCAGCAAGAGGATCTGGAACGCCGTTTGGTCCTTCCGGATTCACATAGATTAAGCCCATTACGGTCGCAGCAAGCGGTTTTTCAAGTTTTCCATCTTTATCCTGGCGCTTACTTTCCAGCCATTTGCCTTCAGGGCCCCAATTGATATTGATGGCCTCCCATGCGTCTTCACGCCCTCCAGCAAATCCAATGGTCTTGAAGCCCATAGATTCCATCGCAACATTTCCAGCAAGTACCAACAAATCAGCCCATGAAATCTTGCGCCCATATTTCTGCTTAATTGGCCACAGTAAACGTCTGGCTTTGTCCAGATTGGCATTATCCGGCCAGCTGTTTTGCGGGGCGAAACGCTGGAAGCCACCGTTTGCTCCACCACGGCCATCATAGATGCGGTAAGTTCCTGCCGCATGCCATGACATGCGTATGAATAATGGACCATAGTTACCATAATCAGCAGGCCACCAGTCTTGCGAGGTAGTCATTAATTTTTTGAGATCTTCTATCACGGCATTCAAATCTAAGCTATTGAATTCTTCGGCATAGTTGAATTTTTCACCCATGGGATTCGAAGTGGCATTGGGTTGCCGCAGCGGGCTAAGATCGAGCATTTTAGGCCACCAGTATTGATTGGTTTTCGGCTTGTCTTCTTGCGCATGGGCATAATTTGGGAAAATGGAAGGCGAGATGGCCAGAGTGAATGCTGCAAACAGAGGTATTGTTCGTTTGAACATAGAAATGACTCCCTTTTCTATACAGAAAAGGCAAAGTATACTCCATGTTACTTTTAAGCAGCAACAATACTTTAAGCAGTTAATTTAATTAAGGTAATCTAAAAATATATTTTAATTTCAGAATATTAGGTTTACATTTTTTTTGATAGCTTGCTTATCTGCTCTGCTACCTCCGGTTCATTAATGCCACGGATAATTACCTGATCCTTTGTCTTGATTTTGGCTACTTCAAAGTGAATGTTACCTAAGGTTTTGCTTAAACTTCTCAAGAAATCCGAAGATTTTATTTGATGTGTTTTTTCAACTGTTTCAAGAGAAATTAGTGCGTCCACATGATGCTGCCCATCGGTGCGCAAGTGCGCTGTCACTTCCGGACCGACTAAGGATTTCAAAATGGAAGCAGTCGATGTTTCAAGAGCTTTTGGATCATAATTATAGCAATTGGCGCTTACCTTATTCCAAAAATCGGTATCCAATTCTTTATCTGAGCTTTTAAAAATATTAACTCCCAGTGGGAAATAAGTAGAGAGTCCTTTTTTTGTGTAGGATTCGACCAATTCTTTGTAGGCCTGTGTTTCATTATCCGGGTTATGGACATGGTACCAGAGGTATTGATTGGCATTTTCATCTTGCTCTTTAATCATTTGCTGGAATATGCAATGGCCAAATCCCAGGACAACGACTACTCCTCCATCATTTTCTTTCACATGCTTTAAGGTATTATCGGTAATTGTTTGTTCTCTTCTTATGGAATTGAGACTCTTCTCTTTAAGCTGTTCTGAAACCGGCAAGTCAATTCCTCCAAGTTTGAATCCTTGCTCCTTCATTGCTTCAAAAAGGTCTAATTTAGCAACAACGCTTCTCAATTTTTCAACACCCTGCGCATATTCAGGATGTTCAAGGGGTAGCTCAGATAATTTCTTGACTTGTATCTGGATGAGTATTTTCATCATAGATATATTTTCCTCCAGGGATGCGCATGGTTCCATTCCATCAACACAAATGGTTGTATATCCGGCTTTCTTCAAATCTGGAAGTTGTTTGATAAGAAAATCGCTCGTTGACCTATCCGCATGGCTCTCAAATAACACAACTGGAGGAAGGGCGTATTTGGTTTTAGGCATATCATTCTCCATTTGAGGTATATCTTTAAAGTATAGTTGATTAAATTTAATCGCTCATTTAATGAGCAACATGTTGGAGTGTGGCTATCTAAGGAATAATTTTTCAGATTATTTTACTTGCCAGTATGTGTTGTAGTTATCGGTTAAGTTTATCTTATTCATTATTGTTATGCTGGAACTCAACCGATTAATTCTTTTGGAAAGATGGAAATATTAACTTATGGTTAAACCTATCCTGTTTTCTTCAGACTCATCTTGTTCTCTAACTGCTTTTTCCGATTTTTCTTTCACTGTATCTTGAAATTTTTGTTTGAAGCTCTGTGTGCTTGTGGTTGGTGCTTCAGATGTATTCTCTGTTTTTGCTCTTTGCTGTTCCACAAGTGCTTGATTCGTATTAAGAAGAATCAATTCCGTTTGAACTTGTTGACTGAAATGACGAAACGATGTGGGTGTAGCAATGGTCGTTTGAGATGCTTTTTCTACATTAAACCCATCGGTTTTCATGATATTTTTTAGCTCGTCACTGATACCAGCTTTCACCACTTGCGTTGCTGATGTGGAACAATTAAATTTATAGAAGCTATAGGCGGTTGTGCTTTGTGCCAAACTAGCCATTTTGTCAAGAATTCCTGCTGCATCAAGAGCAAAAGTTGGAGCATTGTGGTCAAGTGTTGTGGGTATTCTAATCACGGATGAAGGAGGCTCTCCAACACTGAGATAACGCTCTTCAAAGTCTATTTGGCATAACTTGATTTGCTCCGCCACTCTTTTTAGTTCTTTGCTAATCTCATAACCACGAGCGATTTCGGCATCAGTTAAACAGAGTTCTTTATTAGGTTGTCTCTGTTCAAGGCCAGATCTGGCCAATTCTTGTTCATAAATTTTGCGTTTATCAATTAATTGCTGTAATTCAGTTTGTAAAGCTGCTTCCTCTGCTTTTAATTGCTGATAGGCTGGGTCATTTTCAATTGTGGTAGTTTCTTTAATACTTTGATGGGAAATCTCTTTTACTTTGGTAATTGTTTTATCACTAATTAATAGTCCCGTAACATTGGTTTTATTAGCGGTTGGAATATTTTCTCCATATAAATGCTCCTGTATTTCCGGTTTAATTTTGGGAGCTGGTTCATGGCGCCATTCTGATTCCAAATCTTCTCTGTGACTGTTAATGTGATGGCCATTGGTATGGCCTGGCCACCAGCTAAAATACACAAAGTAAACAACTTGTTCTTTCGGTTTATAACTTCCATTTTCTTGCTTTTCTGGAACAATTTCAGTACGTTTACTGATTGAAAGGCCAGGTACATCCTGATATTTTTTCGCTAACTCATCCCCTTTCGCATCAGCGGGAAAAGTTAATTCAACGGCAGCATGACCAACATTGCCACCTAATAGCATGGACTTAACTGGTTTGGTAAATCCCAACCCTTTGGAACCATTTTTCCAGGTATAGATTTCAAGACTCATAATAAAATCTCCAAGCAACAATATGATTTTATTATGCTCTAACTGATTAAAATTTAAATTAAAAGAGACTTATGTGTGCAGGGAATTTCAGCATAAACCATTCCTGACAGGAATGACGGTGAATCTTTAAAGATTCATCAAGACTTATGAAAAACGTCAATGGGAGCGAAAACCTGATCTGATAAGAGGGAATATTTCTCAGTATAAACAAAATGGATTAACTATTCTTGCCAATGCTAATCTGTAATCCGGCAAATGATTTTTATTTATAAACAAGGAGGTCTTTATTTAGAAAGTTTTAATAATTTTTTCAATAAGCTTCTATTTTCAAGATTTTAAACTAATATGGAAAGATAAAAGGGATATTTAGTGAGCGATTATGACAATGATGATTACAACAGGAAACTCGTTTGAAGGGAAAGTGATTAAACAATATTTGGGTATTGTGAGAGGTATAGTAGTGCGCTCTCCTACCATCAGCCAGGGATTGATGGGAGGCTTGAAATCGATCGTCGGAGGAAAAATTGGTGCGTACTCGGAAATGTGTGAGCATGCCAGAGAAGAAGCATTTCAGCTCATGATAGAACATGCCCAGGCACTCAATGCCAATGGCATTATTGCCATGCGTTACGATACGGGTGAAATTGGGCAGGCTGGCACAGAGGTTTTATGTTATGGAACGGCAGTGATTATCTGATGCGTTATTTTTCAAGTGCAAGTCATAGAGTATTTCCCGGCTAAGTTAGGAGGGTATAGAGGAAATATGATATTATTCCTGGCTTGATAAGATGAACAAGAAGCCAAATGAACATTGTAAGAATATTTCTTTCATTTCTTTTTTTATTTTTTAATTGTCTTGGTTTCGCACAATCCCGGGTACCACAATTATTTCTATTTTTAGGGGGAGACAAGGCAAGTTCTTTTCAGAATACTCTGCAAAATCCTTGTATCCAGGGAGTACAAATCATTTATTCCTGGAGGCAGTTGGAGCCGCAAAAAGGAGTTTACGATTTTTCGAAAATCGAGGAAGATTGGAATTTCCTAAGTAGGATCGATAAAAAGCTGTTTATTCAAATCCAAGATCGTTCATTTAGCCCAGATGTATTTCATGTACCTGACTACATTCGCCTGGAAAAAGCATATCACGGTGGTGTGGTACAGCAGTATGACTTCCCGGGAGAAGGAAAACCAATGACTACAGGATGGGTGGCTCGGACCTGGGATCCTGCTGTAAGAAAACGATTTCAGTTATTATTAAAAAAACTGGCATCAAAATTTGATGGAAAAATTTATGGCATTAATCTTTCAGAAACTTCAATAGATCTTGACCCTGATAATCTCCCTGAAGATTTTAGCTCAGACAAGTATTTCTATTCGGTCCTTGATAATATTGGTTATTTAAAAAAGGCTTTTCAAAAAAGCAGAGTCATTCAATATGTTAATTTTTTCCCGGATGAATGGAATAATGACCATCACTACATGAGTAGACTATTTGCATTTGCCAGAAAGCACCATATCGGTTTAGGTGGCCCGGATGTGGTGCCTTATAAAAAATCGCAAATGAAAAACAGTTATCCTTTTTTTCACAAGTTCAAAGGAAAGATAGAAACGGCCATAGCGATTCAAGAACCAGATTATACTTATACCAATCCAAAGACAGGCGATTTCTATCGATTTGATGACTTCTATTCTTTTTCACAAGAGTATTTAGGCGCTTTCATTTTATTTTGGAATACGGAAGAACCTTTTTTCTCTGAACAGCTTTTACCTAGATTGAACCGTACTTATTTCAATTGCAAGAAAGGCAATAATGAATCGCAGGCTGCCACGGCTTAATTAAAAGGGTAGAAATCGTATTGTTTTTATTTGAAGCGAATTCCTGATTTACCAAGATATGTATAGGCTTATATGCTAAAATAAATCTACTGAGCCCATCTAGTTGAGGTGACTAATGCTTGTAGAGCTACTATCACGGATTCAATTTGGTTTTAGCATTGGCTTTCATATCTTATTTCCCACTTTAAATCTTGGACTGGCAGTTTTCCTTGTAATCATGGAAGCCATGTGGTTAAAAACCAAAAATCCTGCTTATCTCGAAATATGCAAGTTTTGGACTAAGATTTTTGCTTTGACCTTTGGCATGGGGGTTGTCTCTGGCATTGTTTTGGCTTATCAAATTGGTACCAATTTTGGACCATTCATCACTCAGTTTGGAAACGTCCTGGGGGCTTTGTTTGCTTATGAAACGTTGACCGCTTTTTTCCTGGAAGCTGGTTTTTTAGGAGTCATGCTTTTTGGTTGGAAAAGAGTTCCTCCAGCACTTCATTTTATCGCCACCCTTTTGGTTACTATAGGAACAACCGTATCTGCTTTTTGGATCATGTCAGCCAATTCATGGATGCAGGCCCCCAGCGGGTATCAACTCATTGAAGGGAAATATGTTGTCGATAGCTGGTGGGCGGTTGTTTTTAATCCTACCTTCATTCCCAGATTTATTCATATGCTGTTAGCTTCTTATGTAACGACTTGTTTTGTCATTATGGCGGTATCCGGATTTTACTTTTTAAGGAAACAATCTACTGCAATTGCTAAAAAAAGTTTATCTTTCAGTTTATGGGCATCGTTGATTTTAGTTCCTTTGCAAATAGGAGTGGGTGATGTCGTGGGTATTAATGTGCATCATTACCAACCACTAAAAACAGCTGCTATGGAAGGCATATGGGAGACTCAAAAAGGAGCGCCGCTTTTGTTGTTTGCTATCCCGTCACAGACACAGCAAAAAAATTTTTATGAAGTGGGAATACCAAAACTGGCAAGCTTGATCAATACGCATGAGTGGAACGGTGAAATGATCGGTTTGAGTTCTGTTGGCAATGAAGAGCAGCCGCGCATGGCTCCTGTGTTTTTTTCCTTTCGTATTATGGTGGGTATTGGGCTCATTATGTTATTTACGGCTATCGCTGGTTTTATCTTGCGCTTAAGAGGGACTCTTTTTGAAAATTCATGGTTTCATCGGTGGTGTATTGTAATGGCTCCACTCGGTTTTATTGCCAGTATCGCTGGATGGTTAACCGCTGAACTTGGGCGACAACCCTGGGTTGTCCATGGTCTTTTAAAGACGAGAGACTCTGTTTCTGCAATAGGGGTTGAAGAAGTTATTATTTCTTTTGTCTTGCTCATTGTTGCCTATGGAGTGGTCTTTGGATTTTATCTCTATTATCTGCTGAGGCTCATCTCTCATGGGCCTGGAATTCTTGAAGAGGATGAAGCGGAACATCATGCTTTTCAATATATGACCGATTTCCCCAAGGAGAAAAAATAATGTTACCGTTTATTTTCGCTACACTTCTTGGGTTTATCGTTTTGATGTATGTCATTTTAGATGGTTTTGATTTGGGAATTGGTATTTTATTTCCTTTCACCTCAAGTGAGAGCGAACGCGATAAAATGATGAACTCGATTGCACCTGTTTGGGATGGCAATGAAACCTGGCTGGTTTTTGGAGGAGCCATGCTTTATGGTGCATTTCCACAAGTTTACGGTTTGCTTTTGCCCATCCTTTACATGCCTATCATGCTTATGCTGATTGCATTGATATTTCGTGGCGTGAGTTTTGAGTTTCGCTTTAAGGCCAAGAGGTCAAAAACTTTGTGGAATTGGTCATTTTCAATCAGTTCGGTTGCGGCCACTTTTTTGCAAGGAGTTATTCTTGGCGCCTTTGTACAGGGGTTTTCTATTAATGAATCTTCCATGACTATCAATGATCCGGACTGGCTTACTCCTTTTAGCCTTTGTACCGGTATCGCTTTGGTGTGTGGGTATGCGCTTTTGGGATCTACCTGGATGATTATCAAAAGCACGGGAAGACTGCAGCGTAAAATGGTTCATTATGCCAGAGGCTTGTTAGTCTTGGTCAGCTTTTTTCTGCTTTTCGTTAGTATTTGGACGCCTTTGCATAGTGAGGAAGTGTTTCATCGTTGGTATAGTTTTCCAAATGTGCTACTACTGAGCCCCTTGCCCTTGATAGCCTTAATGGCTATTTACCTCGTATGGCAGAACTTAAATTCCGGCAGTGAATACAAACCGTTTATTTACAGTATCATTATATTTTTATGCTCCTATATAGGAATTGCAATCAGCGTCTACCCTTACCTGATTCCTCATCAAGTGACTCTCTGGGAGGCGGCAGCACCTGATTCGACACTTGTTTTTATCTTGATAGGTGTCGCTATTATGCTGCCAATCCTTCTTGCCTATACCCTTTATGCTTATTACCTTTTTCGGGGTAAATCATCAGAAAATTATCACTAGTTATTTTCTGGGCGTCGAATTATTTTTAAGCCATTTAGGGAAAAACATCGGGGTCACTTTTTGATACTCGATGTAAAGATTGCCTCTGGATTCAATCGAACCTTGTTCAGTCATGGGAGCTGTGATTTTTGTCATGATTAAATAAAGGGTCAATGGAGAAATAATGGCTATCCATCCATAAGGAGCGGAAAGGGCAAATAAGGTAAAGGAGCACCATACCAGCCATTCATAAAAATAATTTGGATGCCTGCAATAACGCCAAAGTTTTTGATTGCAGACTTTTCCAGGATAGTTTTTCTTAAAATCTTGCAATTGGTTGTCGGCAACTGTTTCCAAAATTAAGGCCGTTAGAAATATAATCAATGCGAGCCCATCCAATAGATTTAATGCTGTTTGAGTTTCTGAGGAAGAAAAATACCATGGAATGGAAACAAGGCAAATCAATACGCCTTGCAACTGAAAATTTAAAAAAAATCCCAAAGGTTTGGCAAGTTTCCAATCGTTGCTTAAAGCAAGATAGCGCTTGTCTATTTTTTTAAGGCGTATTCGTGTCCACCATAAATACCCTCCAAGCCTGATTCCCCAGGTAAGCAATGCCAAGACGAGCAGTAAAGAGCGCAATGAAAATTCTTGATTATTTAAATAAATAAGTCCGGCGAGTGTTAAACCAGAAGCCCATCCCACATCAACCACGGAAGGATTATTGGTGTAACGGTACCATAGCCAAATCAAGCACATATGTAAAAAGATGATGGCGATCACAAGTAAAATTATCATCTTATTCATTTCCTATGCCGGTAATTAAATAGGTATAAACTCAAAGGCAAGAATAGAGACCAGGTTAACCCTAAAGTAAGGTAAAATACAACTTCACTGCCGATAAGGGTTGCGGCTCCAAATTGTACTCCTAGCCAATAGGCAAAGATAATGGAGGGAAACATGACTAACCCCCAAAGGAAATAGTAAGTTAACCAGGAACCATACAAAACAACGAGATTAAATCCGAAACTTAGCCAGAGAGCGACCATCCAAAGCGGAGGAAAATGAGAACCAAAGAAATTGGCCTTAAAATAGATCATACCGCTATAAAGCCAGATGGCATCAGTGATCGCGCCTAACAAGGCTAGTCCCATGGAAAAATAGAGGGCACCACGCCAGGGGAGTTGATTAAGTATCTGTACAATAATCTGTAGGCCCATGATTAATACGGTAATGATTAATCCCAGCAAAGGATAGCCATAAGAGGCTAAGTAGATACAAAATATCCAGCACAGATAGTACGACAGATAATGAACTATATGCACAGGATTAATAATCATTACACTCTCTCAGGCGGCCTGCGATAGCAATGCATCCTTGACCGGCATGTAAACCAATGGCAAGGGATACAGACTCTATATACGTGGGTGGTTTATTGAATGCTTGGGTTGTCATCTCAGCGAGATGCAAAGCCAGGTTTTTGTCACCCGCATGAATAATGCAGTAATCCTCTAAAATGAGCTGAGCCTCGTCTTTCTTTTCCTGAAGGAAGTTAATTAATTTATTACGTGCTCTTGAGGCTGAAAAACACTTGCCTACCATAATGCCTTGGCCTGCTGAATCAATGGAGACTATGGGTTTTATATTAACCCACTGGGCGATTCGCCCGGATATTTTATTAACCCGACCAGAACGAATCATCGATTCGAATTGGTTCACCATAACAAAAATATAGGTGTTTTTTATCGCTTTGCCGAGTAATTTGGTTATGGTATCGATGTCATTCCCTGAGGCAATTAGTTGACCCGCATAATGCAAAAGCAATCCATGCGCCCCAGAATTCGTTTTGGTATCCAGTACGGTGATATTGGCGTATTTTTTGGTTGCAGTAAGGAAGGCGTCATAAGTGCCACTCATTTTGCTGGATATCGATAGAACAAGAACATGATCATAGTGTGAGGCAATTTTTGCCAGTTTTTCCTCTATAAGATTTGGATTCATACAAGAGGTTTTAGGATAAGTTCTGAACGAGTTAAGTTGTGTATAAAAATAATTGGCCTCGAAGCAATGTTTATCCAGTAAATGGTGCTCGTCGACATGAATATTTAAAGGAATTTGATGGATTTGATATTCATCGATTAAATCCTGAGGCAAATCGGCGCTTGAATCGGTGACCAACCCTATCTTATATTTTTTCCCAAACTGCAGTTCATGTTGCCTTTGCATGTCATCTACTTTAGGGTATTGAATAGTGTAATCCTTATATAAACTCGTGAAAATTTCACGAGGATTATTGGTATGAACATGAAATCTGGTGATGCGATCATTGCCCGTAACAGAGGCGCACTCTCCTTGTTCTTTTAAAAAATGTAATAATTTACTTTTATCAATGGAGGCGGATTTGAGTACTGCTTCTGTACAGTATCGATATTCTGTCGTGGTACATGTCAACTGGGGGTGCTCTGTGATAGATAACGGTGAGTGGGTATTTGCTGTATCTGTCGTGTGTGATTGCTGTAAAAACTGTGTAAACCCTTCTACGAAATAATAAAACCCTAGGGCACCAGCATCCACAACATTGGCTTTTTGCAAAATATTTAAAGAATTTTTAGTTTGTTCTACTTCCATGAAGAGTAAAGGTAGCAATTCCAACATGGCCTGAGCTAGCAAGGAATCGGGTTGTTTTATCTCACACACTGTAGCCCACTTTTGAATGAGTGTTATCATAGTGCCCTGTACGGGATTAGTTACGACTGCGGCAATTTCTTTACCAACTTGAACCATGATTTTGGAAAAGTCATTAAAATAGAGCTCTTCTTTGAGGGGTAAATGCTTGGCTAATAAGTTAAAGAATTGAGAAAAAATAATCCCGGAATTTCCACGTGCACCGATAATGCTCGCGTCAGCAATAGACTCTAGAGTGCCTCTTAGGTCAGCTTTTACTGATGAAAAATAGATGATTGCCATGCATGTGGAGGATAAATTATCCCCCGTGTCTCCATCGGCTACCGGAAAAACATTAATGGCGTTGAGTATTTGTTTATGGCGAATCAGCCTATGACAGCCGGCTATTATTGCAGCATGAAATGTTATACCAATTAACTTATCTAATGGCATGGGATGTCCGTATAATGAATATTGAAGTTTCCAAGCTAATCCATCATAGTAGGTATTTTTATACTAATGCAAGAAGAATGATATGGCTCGCTACCTGGTAATTGCTGCAAGCAGTGCTATCGGACAATCCGTGACAACCCTTTTAAAAAATCGTGGTGATACCGTTTTTACCACAGCACGAGATAATCATAAGATAAGCCCTGATTTTCAACTGGATGCCACTCATTTTGATGCGGTTTTAGATGTTTTTCGCCAAACAGGACCCCTTGATGGCGTAGTCAATTGTGCGGGTTCACTACTTCTGAAAAATGCTCACAGCACCAGTTTTGATGAATTTCAAGTCGTAATCAATGCGTCACTCACTACTTCTTTTGCTACCATTCGAGCTGCTGGCTTAACTATGAATCAAGGAGGCTCTGTTGTACTGATATCATCAGCCGCCGCTTTGGTAGGTTTGGCCAATCATGAAGCCATTGCGGCGGCCAAAGCAGGTATCATTGGTTTGGCTCAATCTGCTGCAGCCACTTATGCTTCAAACAATTTAAGAGTGAATGTCGTGGCTCCTGGAATGGTCAATAGCCCGCTGACCTCATCGTTATTAAGCAACCAGTTAGTTTTGAATGCATCAAAGGGAATGCATGCTTTAGGGCGAATTGGTGTTCCGGAAGATATCGCCCACGCAATTGTGTTTTTGCTTAATCCGGACAACAGCTGGATCACAGGGCAAGTGATTGCTGTTGATGGCGGGTTAAGCCGAGTTCGGCCCAAGATGAAAATTTAATGAAACTATAATTCTTATGACGACACTGTGTTTTATATTAGGCGATCAACTCAATGAAACAATCGCCTCACTTGCGGCAATTAATAAACAGAAGGACATTGTATTTTTATGTGAAGTGGCAGAAGAAACTTCTTATGTGCCTCACCACCCGAAAAAAATCGCGTTCTTATTTTCGTCAATGCGTCATTTTGCGCAACAATTGAAAAAGAAAGGTTATCGAGTCCGCTATACGACATTCGATGATCCTCGCAATCAAGGCAGTTTTGCCAAAGAATTGCTTCGTGCCATTGAAGAGGAGCAGGTGTCAGCAATAAGCCTTACTGAACCTGGAGAGTGGCGTGTTCTGAAAATATTTCATGGTTTAAAAAGCCAATTGACCATTCCTGTCACTCTACATGAAGACAATCGGTTTTTATGCAAAATTAATGAGTTCAGAAATTGGGCTAAGGAAAAAAAACAGTTACGGATGGAGTTTTTTTACCGGATGATGCGCCAAAAATATCACCTTCTGGTCGATAATAATGGGAAACCGGTTGGCGGCACATGGAATTATGATGCTCAAAATCGTAAAAATGCCAATCACATCAGTTCATTCCCCAAGCGTTTAGAGCATACCAGGGATGTGATAACTGATGAGGTTTTGGGCTTGGTTTCAGCGCGTTTTGCCAAGCACTTTGGTCAGTGCTATCCCTTTAATTTGGCAGTGACCCGCGAGCAAGCATTAGAAGAAGCCAATTATTTTATGGAACATTTTCTTTGCAATTTCGGTGCGTATCAGGATGCCATGCTCAAAGATGAAATCAGCTTATATCATTCAAAACTGTCGGTTTACCTAAATGCCGGGCTTTTGTTGCCTCTGGAATTGTGTCAAATGGCAGAGCAAGCCTATTTCTCAAAGCAAATGCCTCTCAACTCGGTAGAAGGGTTCATACGCCAAATTTTAGGATGGCGAGAATATGTGAGGGGTATTTATTGGCTTTTTATGCCGGATTACGGCGAGATGAACTATTTTAATGCATGCAGGCCGTTGCCTTCCTTTTTTTGGGGAGAGGAAACGGGAATGTTTTGTATTAAGGAAGTGGTACGTCAGACCTCGACTGAAGCCTATTCCCACCATATTCAGCGGTTGATGATAACAGGTAATTTTGCCTTGCTTGCCGGCCTGGATCCCAAACAAGTCTGTGAGTGGTATCTTGCTGTTTATGCTGATGCGTATGAATGGGTGGAGTTACCCAATACATTGGGTATGGCTCTTTATGCGGATGGCGGGCTGATGGCCAGTAAACCGTATGCCGCCAGTGGGAAATACATTCACCGCATGAGTAATTTTTGCCAATCCTGCTATTATAATCCCAATGATCTTTTGGGTGAAAAGGCATGTCCTTTTAATGCGCTCTATTGGAATTTTCTTCACCAAAATCAAGAAAAATTAAAAGATAACCCTCGCCTTCGTTATGCCTATATGAATTGGCAAAAAATGGATTTTGATAAACAAAAGAAGACTATCCATAAAGCACAGCGAATATTGGCAGACTTGGATTCTGCCAATCTCTGATGTCTTATTTGATATAACTTGCCACATAGATTGTTGCTACCGAACACCAAGAGCACAGTACTATACCCCATAGCCAATCAAGGAATGCCATACCGACAGGAAAATCCTTAAAAATAGCGAGGCAGGTAAAATCATAAATTCCATAAATAATAGCACCAAGAAGCGCACCATATAATGCGGCATAAGGTAGCGATGTTTTAGCCAGCGGTATAACAAAGACAATAATACTCAAGGCAAAAAGCAGATAAACTAATAAAGCAGACCACCATATTGGCTTTAATTGCCCCTCTGAAAGACGCAGCCACTGTTGGTATTGGTCAAAATAAAGATTTCTGGCGATGAACCCAAGCCATATCATATCTGTCACAATAAAGATAAAAAAGGCAATCGCAAAAACCTTAAGCGTCCATCCATTCATTTTATTCCCTTAATTATGATTTTTATCCTTCTGGTTTTGTATTTTACATTCAATCGGATTCAGGTAATAGAGCTTCATTTCCAAAATCTATCATTTAACAAAAAGTTAATTTTATGGCTAATCGAGATAAATGCTTCTTACTATAAAAGGATATCGGTAATTACCATACTTGAATATGGTGTTTGATATTTGTGCAATCATTCTCTTAATGAGCCCCATCTTGGGAGCAGCTATTTGGCATGCGAGAGCATGTTTGGGAGTTATTATTTTGCTTTGTACTTTGCTCTTAATTTTTTCTTAATGATCGTTTTTTATAATGCAAAGGTTATTTTTATTCAAGTTTGTAAATATGTGAGGTTCCTTATGAAATTGCTTCGGTTTCATGAATTAAAATCATTGCCAAGCATGGACGAGAAAGCATTAGAATTGTTGATAAAGGTTTTAGGCAACAAAGGCATTAGAAAACTAATAAAATCTGCCGACGGCAAGCCTATTTCACGTGAAATAATGATTCATGAGTTTGGAATAGATTGTCAAATTCTATTTATTACCACCGAGGCGTCTCTTAAGCCAATCATCGTTCCCACTGAAAACAAGATTTCAGGAGGTGGCAAATCTTATTGTGAGCAATTTAAAGTTTATGCTTTGGATGATGGAAAAACTTATTTCCTAAAATCCGTTAAGATCAATGCTGAGAGTTTGACAGAGTTTACCAATGAGACAGACACCTTAAGCAAATTGGGTCGCTTGGTAGGCACTTTTTTTAATGAACAAACTCAGGTGCATTATATTCTCACAACTTTTATAAAAGGGATTGATTTATCCCGGTATAAAAACGCGCTTCCTCTTAATATTAATCTAAAACATTTTTGGGAAGTTCTCGGTATTATGATTTCTGTATGCCATCAGGTGAAACAATTCCATGAATTAGGCTTAATTCACCGCGATCTTAAACCTGGAAATATTATGCTGGATGCGGATATGCAGTGTCATTTAGTTGATTTCGGCAGCAGTTCTTCTGATAAAGAACCTAAACCGGTATCATGGGGAACCGCAAGCTATTTAGCACCAGAACTTAATGCACAAGAGGATTTTATTGCTTTCTCTCAGGCTAGCGATCTTTTTGCTTTGGCTTATTCTCTAGATGAACTTTTTAATCCATTCAGGCAGGTTAAATTTGCGAAAGTGGATATAGGAATTAAAAATAAGCATCTTGTGCTTTTGCACGCTGAAATCGAGGCATGTATTACTGGGCTCATGTCAAATGAAACATCAGTACGAACACTTTATTTTTCTCGCATCCTGCAATTACAAAGAGTCCCTGAGAGTTTCAAATCGAGACCAGAAGCATTTACCTATATGATTATGCTGCTCACTCAATGGAAAAGCTGTTATGAAGCACCGGAAATGAACAAAGAGTTAGATGAAATCATTGCAGAAATAAAAGTGGCTTATGAAAACCATGAACAAGATGTCGTAAAGATTATAACATTGCTTGAGCAGTTATCTAAAGCGGACGGGCTGCTTAATTCTCATAAAGCCTTGCTCTCTGTTTTGATTAAATCGCTTGCTAATGTCCAGCAACAAGAGCTCGGACAAGACGACATCTTGCCGCGTCGTTTTGAATCAGACGTTGTGAGCCGCCTGATAAAAACTCCAACAGCTAAAATGATGGCAGCGATTAAACAAGTTTCAGATGCTATCGTAAAAATCCTGGAACAATATGAACATTCCCCTGCCGAATCTTTTGAGCATGCGGTTTTACAAGATTTTCTCGAACAAATGGTTCAATCGGATATTCTTTTTGGTGCCCCCAAAGAGAAAATTGAGATTTCCGATATTATAAAAATACTCAAGGCAAACAGGCCGGAAGATTTCGTACAAATTCAGCATATTTCTTTTAAATTTGCCCAAGTTGCTTTACGCGATCTTGCCTTGCATGACCTGCCAAAACATGAGCCAAAAGGCGCTTTTTTAGAAATATTGAAAAAATATCAAGCAAAATATGCGCCTGAAGAGACATCACTTTTTGAGCTCTATCATCACATGGCAGGTGTTAGAGATCACAACCCATCGAAAGTAAAAAAAGGGGAGGGATACCGCTTTAGAGCTTTCATTTGTGATGAGCTTTTTTATGGAGATGAAATTTTTACTACGGGGGATAATCGTGGCCGCGAAGGCAAGCCTAACCAAAGATTACAAACTAATCAAGTTGGTTTAATGAAGTTCGAACATTCAGCCCACACCAAAGGACTACTGACGTTAAATGGTCAATCCTGGTATGCTGATTGTAAGACCCAGCTACCAAACTACGATTCAATTCATTATCTCTCAGCCCTGAAAACGGACTGTCCTTATATTACGGGGCCTTCCGGGATGACTTCATTATTTATGAATATGATGTTTCTTCTGCTCAATCCTAAGGATCAAGATGTCATCCTCTCTTACAGCCTTGGGGTAATGACTTATGTAGTTGGTGCTGGCTACCACAGCATTAAAGAAATTCTTATTCCGATGGTCAAGTGCGTAGGTATTGTGCCTGATTATCCACAGCATAAAGGAACAGAGTGTCTTACAGCCCCGCCTTTATATAACCATTACTTTAAGGCAATAGAGGAGTTTGATAAAGAGTTTGCTGAGGTTCATGAAAAAATTTGGCAGGAATACCTTGCATATTTCCGTATGACTTATATGCCCGTTTGTATGCGTAGTCATTGCCTGCCACATCAAGTCCCCTCAATGGAGGATATAAGCTCAGAAGTAAAAGAAATGCTTGAAATTGTGTCTAAGTCTGTGAAAAATTGCTTAGAAGAACATAAAGTTAAGCGTACTGGCGATATGGGGTTGTTTCTTTCAACACCATGTGGGCAAACAAAGGCGCTTGAGGTCTTAAGTCATGTCTGTCAACAACAGGTAGGGCTAACCGCAATTTTCAGGCAGATCCAGGCGTATTTTAAAGGAACTTTTGAGACAGAAGAAGGAATAATTATAAATAGAGAAATGCAACTTAAATTTATTGCTCATTTCTTTGATGTATTGAAGGAAAGCCCAACACTGCTTTCACAATTCAATTTGACCTTAAGGATAGAAAATACGATTGGTGTGCATCAGTGCGAATTGGGAAGCTCTAAGCAAAAAGAGCTCTTCCTGGAGATTAAGAAGACGTCCATCGCAGCAAATGAAGAGCAGATGGTTGCAAATCATGAACCCAGGAAAGAAAACCGCAACGTCATCATTTTGCCATATTAACCTCAAGGAAGGCGTTCTATGTTAAGTAAAGAAAAAATTAACCCTTTTCTAAAAAATACAAAACGCCAAGGCAGCGATAACCTTGCTGCCATGGCTGATCCGACATCATTAAAAAACACGGGTGACTACCGATGTTTTAATTCAAAACCAGAGGCTTACACTTATTTTATTTTTTTATTAAATCAATGGCAGACCAATTACATTGACGACAAAAGAGAAGCGATAGCTAAAGCCATTGATTCAATAAAAATGGCTTATGAAAATCATGAGCAAGATACTTTGGTCGTTCACAAAATGTTACATGGCTTGAGTCACTTGCTTGAGCAGGAGCATGCCGATGAGTTAAATGCGTTATGCTTGGTGCCTATCAAAGACAGTCAATCTAATGAAAACAATATTCTGCCCCGGAGATTTGAATCAGAGCTGGCTTGCCGCTTGATAGAATCACCAACGAAAAGCATGATGCAAGCAATTGATCTGGTATCTCAAGCTATAATCAATTTAATCGAAGAGTATAGTAAATTAGACTCGAAATCTTCCGAACGAACTGCGCTGAATTTTTTTCTGCAAGAGTTAGAGGGTTCTGATATAGAGTTTGGGGCTTTTAAAAAAAGGCCATCTCTGGAAGAAGTTATTGCTATTTTAAAGGAAAATAATCCGAAGAATTTTATTCAAATTCAATTTATATCTTTTATGTTTGCTCGCAGTGTAATCGGACCATTTCCATTACGAAATTTGCCACCATTTAAGCCAACTGGCCTTTTTGCCCAAGTTCTGGATAAATATTTACAGGCTCACTCCGATTTGACAGAAGAAGAGGAAGGCTTTTCCTATCAGCTTATGGCAGCTAAAAATGAGGCGGAAGAATTTAGAACCTTCATCACTAAAAAATTATTTTACCAGGATGAACTTTATACCCAAGGAGAAAACAGAGGGCGTCAAGGGCCTCGTAAAACCTACTTAAAAACCAACCAGTTAGGATTGATGAAGCTGGATCATTCAGCGCATAGCGTGGGGTTAACCGTTATTCCTGAACAAATTTGGTGTGCGGATGCTCAAGCACAAGAAGCCAATCAGAATTCGATATATTACAAGACTGCACTTACAAATGATTGTCCTTATGTTACTGGCCCTTCTGGCATGACTTCTATCTATATGAACATGATGCTGCTGCTTTTAAATCCTCAAAATATCGAATTAATACAAGCTTACAGCCTTGGAATTATGGCATATATCGTCGGTGCGGGTTTTCACAGTGTCAACGAAATTCTTATTCCCCTGGTGAAATGCATTAATCTTCTGCCTAATTATCCAAGCTACGAGGGGCTTGAATATTTAACTCATCCTCCTCTTTATCATGAATACTTTAAGCAAATTGCACAATTTGATTCTGATTTTATTCAGTTAAGAGATCAAGTATGGGCATACTATCTAAATTATTTTAAATCGTGCTATATGCCCTTATGTATGAGAGATTTCTGCGAGGCTGAACAGCTTGCAAATTGCCCTGACCCTGCTCCAGAAGTAAAAATATTATGCGGTATTGTGCTTAAATCAATTAAGGACTGCATTAATTTTCATAATCTTAATAGGCATCTGGACAGCAGGTTTTTAGGTACGACTACTGCGGACATTGATGCTCTTAATCAATTGAAGGAGGCTTGCGCGAGTCAATCTTCAATTAGCGGTATTATGCGATTATTGCAAAAATATTTTTCAGGGGAAAATATTGCTCGCTCAACAGCGATGCATAAATTTGAAACTCGTTCTTATATCCGTTTTTTCCTTGATGCTTTAAAAGATAACCCGCAAATCATATCTCATATCAATGAGAAAATGAAATTGGATCCTCCATTAGTAATTAGTACAAAGGCTGAAATTTTTTCAGATGATTTTCGAATAGAGTGCTTTAATTTGCATCGAATTCTAAAAAGAGAATACCAGGTGAAAGAAGATTGTAAAAACACTAGCCAGTTAAAGTTGTAAAGGAAAGTGGTTTAAATATCCCTTAAACTTCATTATAATGAAAAATATATATCCAGGTAGGGTAATTTGTGATATGAAAAATGCAGCAATTATCAAAAATCGAATTTTCTTAAACCTAGATAAACCTGTTAAGCGCTTTTTGGCGAGTGATAAAGCAGATACTCCCATGACAGCGGAATTTTATGCCGAAAAAGATTACGAACAGCTCTTTTTAGATTTTTTATCCCAAGCTACTGGTAGTTATGATGAGCAAATCAGCTTGCTAATTGCTGAATTGGATTCAGGAGCAGATCGTGTTGCGCAAAAATTAATGTTAGCCCTTTACTCGCCATGGCAAAAGAATCTATTGCCGAAGGCAATTAAGACCATTGCGAACAAATCTGAGGAATATCCCTTGATGAGTGATTTGCTAATTAAATTTTGCCAGCAACATGTCGGCTCTGTTGATGCTGTTGATGATTTTGGCGAGACAGCCCTAGCCAAAATCTTAAAAAAAGATCAGCAAAGGAAGTCCCCTCTTTTATTTTTAGTCAAGCACGGCGCAAAACATTGCCAACTCACTTCTGCGTTACAAGATTCTCTTATTGTTAATAATTCGGATATTTACAATGTCGCGGAAGATAATACTATGGATTGGATTTCCAACTGCCCTCAACCCTAATTCTTCAGAGGGCAATATTCTGTTGGCTCAAAGATGATTGCTTAAGGACTTACGAAAAACCCAATCTCTATGTTAAAAATGTTTTTAATTCGGTCATTTAGTATATCTAAACTCCCTCATTAAAAACATTTTTTGCCTTGACCTTGGAGTTTTTCGTAAGTCCTGTACTTATCTCGCAAAGTAAGATTTAGCACGATTTCGCTATAGCCAAGTTTGTATTTGGCTTAAGGGAAAACTTGGGAACAGTTAATTGAGAAGCCATATCACGCCATTGAGATAGGCGGCAAAAAGCAACCAAATGAGATAGGGTAGCAACAATATAGCAAGGCTTTTTTTCTTATTTGTTTGGCTAAACATCAGAAGCCCAGTGAGCCCCGCCATTACAAGAATCCATAAAAAACTAAGACCAGTCCAATGCAGCACAAAAAAAAGCGGGGTCCATGCCCAATTCATCAGCATCTGTACTGAATATAAATAAAACACAGATCTCATCTCAGACTCATTTCGAGAGCACCATAAAACCCAACCCACTATTGCAAGAAGGGCATATAAAATCGACCAAACAATTGAAAATACTGGTCCAGGAGGAGTTAAACCGGATTTATTGAGCCCCTCATACCAAGAGGGAATATTCGCTTGCGTCAGCATTCCTAAAAAAAAACCAATTGCTTCAAAGGTAATGATCCAGGCAATCAGCTCTGTCCAACTTTTTTTATTCAATGGGGTCTCTCCAAATTTTAGTTAATCTCTTGTCAATCCATTCCTTTTTTTATTTGCTGATAGTAACTCAATGCCTTAGTTCTCGCTTCTTGGTGATCAATGATGGGTTTGGGATATTTTTTCCCTAAAAAAATGGAACTGGCGTCAGCATCTGTCCAGGGTTGATGAATTGACTGACTATTTAATTGGGCAAGTTCGGGGATCCATTGGCGTATGTAAACGCCATCCGGGTCAAATTTTTGGCTTTGTAAAATAGGATTGAAAATACGGAAATAAGGTGCTGCATCCGCACCGCATCCTGCTACCCATTGCCAGCTCGCGCTGTTATTCGCCAGATCCGCATCGACTAGGGTGTCTAAAAACCACTGTGCGCCCGAACGCCAATCAATCAGTAAATCTTTGGTAAGAAATGATGCGACAATCATGCGAACGCGGTTGTGCATGTATCCTGTGGCCCATAATTCTCTCATTCCAGCATCAATGATAGGATACCCAGTCATTCCCTTTTGCCAGCAAGTTAATAATTGCTCATCATTTTGCCAGGGGAATGCATCAAACTCCTTTCTAAAATTTTCGCAGTCCAGCTTGGGGAAGTGGTAGAGCAGATAGACAGAAAACTCTCTCCACCCCAGCTCTGATAAAAAATGCTCTACGGAGGCCAGATCACAGGTATGTTCCAGTTTAGCCAACTCGAGTGCTCTTAAAATCACCCAAGGACTGATTTCCCCAAAGTGCAAATGAGGTGACAATCGAGATGTCGCATTTTTAGCTGGAAAATCGCGATCCCTTTTATATCCGCTAAGGTGATGAACAATAAACTCATCCAGTTTTTTTTGTGCGCCCTCTTCTCCAGGAATCCAATATTCAGAAAATCGTGCTGCCCAATTAATTGCTGGCAATAACTTCCATTTGCCAATGTCATCACTTGCAATTTCGATTCCCCTTGGGCGTTTAGTGAGAATAAAAGGCGAGGGGATATTAAGAATTTGTCGACATTGTTTCCAGTAAGGAGTAAAAACCTTAAAAAAATCCCCATTTTTATTTTTAATTGTCCACGGTTCATGAAGTAAATTTCCATTGAAACTCTGCACTTTAATTTCTCTTTCAACCAAAGCAAGCTTAATTTTTTTATCGCGTGCAATGACCTGTGGTTCATAGCAGCGATTCCAATAGACTGATTCCACACCATACTGTGCGACTAATTCCAAAATAATCTCTTGCGGAGATCCTTTGCGGAGAACGAGGCTTAAACCCTGTTGATTTAACGATTTGCCCAAAGCAATGAGACTATAATGGAGCCACCAAGCTTGAGCTTGCCCTAAAACACTGCATTTATCATCATAAATATAAAGTGGAATTACAATTTCATGATGGGAGCATGCTTCGATGAACGCGGGATTATCGGTCAATCTTAAATCTTGACGGAACCACACAAGAGCAATAGTCATTATTTTCTTCTATTGATGGAAAAACCATAAAATAACATGCTTATGATTTTTTCTTAACTAGAGGAGTTCCTTTTAATTTCTACTAAACGCACTTTTATTTCAAAAGATAACTGATAAGTGGGAGAAGTAGTATATTGAATAGACCTACTAAAATCATAGCCAAACTGGCAATGGCGCCTTCCGTATTCCCTATTTTATGGGCCTGAGCGGTTCCTGCCGCATGGGCTCCTACTCCTAAAAGGGCACCTCTGGCAAGAGCTGAGTTAAAAGGCAAGCGCGACAGGATGAATTCACCGAGTATAGCTCCCAATATCCCTGTGACAATAACAAAAATCGCAGTCAAATCAGGTGCTGCACCAATTCCCCTTGAGATTTCTATAGCAAACGGTGTGCTGATAGAGCGAGGGAGAAGACTTAAGCGTAAATTATCATCAAGGCCAAGAAGGATTGCCAATCCCCAACTGGATGCTATGGCAGTGAAACTTCCCACAATCACGCCAATTAAAAGCACTGGCCAATGCTGGCGAATGAGGGCACGTTTTTCATAAATGGGAATGGCAAAGGCCACGGTTGCAGGACCAATTAACAAGACTAGCCATTTTGTTCCTCGGAAATAGTCCTGGTAGTTTACATGCAGTAAAAGCACTACGCTGGCAACCAGTATCGGTGTTAAAGCAAGTGGCATTAGCCACCAAAAGGGCCATCTTCTATATAGTTTTTGCGTAATAAAATACATACCTATTGTGATAAGTGACCAGAAAAATGCCTGGATCATGGATTCAGAGAGAATGCTGCTTGGCATGATGCGTCCTCCAACGGTAGCAATAATCTACAACAAGGGCAGTGACTAGCATCACCGTGATTGTGCTGAGCAGAATAATGAAGAGAATTTTAAGGCCTAAAAGACCGATAAATTCCCGGTGCTCCAGTATTGCAAGGACGCCAGGGATAAAAAAAAGTAACATATTGGCAAGGAGTAATTCAGCTCCCCGCCTTATACGATTTAATTTTAAGCAATTCGTCGCCAAAAGCAGTAAAACAATTCCCAAGCCAAGGATTCCTCCGGACAAAGGAAGCTTGACCAGTTTGAGCAATAACTCACTAGCTAACCAAAATAAGCCAACCAATACTATCTGAAAAAATGAATTTTGCTGAATTTTATTTGCCATATATGTGCTCATGGTGGATATTATTTTTTCATTTAAGTTTACACTTTTAATTAAGATGAATAAAATGAATTTATAGACTAATAACCTTTCCAATATGGAATAATTATGGAATTTAAACTGCTTCAGACTTTCATAGAGGTTGTACGGCAGGGTAGTTTTTCCAAAGCGGCTGAAAATCTCTTTACGACCCAGTCTACAGTCAGTAAAGCCATAAAACAGCTTGAAGAGGAGTTAGGTATCACTCTGATTGAGCGGTTTAAAAAGCGTAATGTACCAACAACCGCAGGTGAAATTGTTTATCAACGAGGAACAAAATTATTGGCTGATCGAGATGATCTTCTTAAAGAATTGGATGAAATCCGAGGTTTGAAACAAGGTCGACTACGTTTGGGTATTTCTCCGGTGGGTAGCAGTACTTTATTTGCCCCTCTTTTTGTTCTATACAGACAACGTTATCCAGGCATTGAAGTAGAGCTTGTTGAACATGGCAGCGATAAACTTGCAGAGTGTTTACGTGCAGGAGAGATCGATTTTGCTGGGACCCTATTACCCATTTCCGAAGAATTTGATTGCCAATTAGTACGCTCTGAACCATTGGTCGCGCTCCTGGCATCTGGACATCCATTAGCAACTAAACATTGCATTTCTCTACCAGAACTTAAAGAAATACCTTTCATCCTTTTTGGCAGTGGTTTCGCGTTACATCGAATTATATTGGACGCGTGCCGTCACGCTGGTTTCGAACCTAAGGTGGTGGCTCAAAGCAGTCAGATTGATTTTATGCTGGAGCTTGTTGCAGCAGGCCTTGGGGTTACTTTTTTGCCACGGATGATTGCCACTCAAAGGCATACGACACAAATTCGCTCTCTTTTACTTAATGGAAGTGAGTTCCAATGGAATATGGCGATGACCTGGCGTAGAAATTCTTATCTCTCTGAGGCGGCCCAAGCTTGGTTGGCTCTGGTGCGTGAAGTGCATGTTGATAATTAGTTTTAGATTGGGGGCTGCAAGAGCTCTATTTTCATATCAATCATAAGGCAGATATATTGAAAATCATTGCTGGTGTAGCCATACTTCATATCTAAACAATATGAATTAGCAAAACCGTGATGAACAACCAGCAAAAAATTAAATGCCCCATTTGTGACAAACAAAATACCTGGCGCCCTGATAACCTGTTCAGGCCTTTTTGCTCTGAACGATGCAAGTTAATAGATCTGGGAGAATGGGCCAGCGAAAGCCGAAAAATTCCCGGAAGCTCCATTGATCCTGAGTCTATAGTGACAACCAATAATAAGCAGGATAATGTGGATGAGCAGTAGGCAACAGAATCCAACGCTCAGCTTTCCAAATTGCGAACAATATTATGCGCTGACTCCTATTGCTCGCTTTCTAACTATCTGCTACTCATGAAATGTCAAGAAGTAAGTCTTTGCTTTTTGCATAACGTTCCAAATGAGTATCGATAAGGGTAACATGACCTACCTTGCGATCTGGCCGGGGGGCTTTTCCATAAGCGTGATAATGAACACCCGGGATCGATAAACAGGGCTCCAATGGCAGCAGATTGCCAATGCAATTTAATAAAAAACAAGAGCCGCTTACTTCAGTGCTTCCCAAGGGCAAATCAAAAAGAGCGCGCAGATGATTTTCGAATTGGCTAGTATGTGCTCCCTCGATAGTCCAGTGGCCAGAATTATGAACGCGTGGTGCTATCTCATTCGCAATCAATTGGTTGCCTTGATAAAAAAACTCAATGGTAAGTACACCAACATAATTCAGGGCTTCTAAAATTTTGAATGCATGAGTTTGCGCCTCCTGTTGTAAGGTGTCCTGATGAACAGGGGCTTCTGAGAAATGTAAAATGCCCTTCCTGTGATGATTTTTAATCAATGGGTAGAAACTTGTTTCACCACTCTTATTGCGAACAGCAATTAGCGAAAATTCACTTTCAAAGGAAATTAACTCTTCGAGAATGAGAGGCTGACTGCCTAACAGGCCCCAACTTTTTGAAATATCTGATTGGGCTCGCAAAACAAATTGGCCCTTGCCATCATAGCCAAACCTTCTTGTTTTTAACACGGCAGGCATTCCTATGTCCGTAATAGCCTGCATCAATTCACCTTCAGATTCAACTGGTAAAAATTCTGGAGTAGGAATATTCAGAGACCTGAAAAAATTTTTTTCATATAATCTGTCTTGCGTAATTTTCAAAGCTTGGGTTGATGGATAAAAAGGCTTTATTTGGGCAATTAATTCGGCACAAGAAAATGGTATATTTTCGGTTTCTATTGTGACGCAATCCACTTCTGACAAAAATTGTTTTAAAGCCAATTCATCATTAAAATCAGAGACTATCAGCCTGGTGAGTTGGCCAGCACAAGCATCAGGGCTGGGATCCAGGCAGACAGTGTTAATCCCTAAGGGATATGCTGCTAATGCCAACATTCTTGCAAGTTGGCCACCACCTAGAATACCAAGTTTCATGACTTTTCCTCTTTAGGGTTTGGATTGTCGAGCACTTTTTGTGTTTGTTGTTCTCTATAGTGTTTTAAGGCAGCTCGAATATCAGGATATTTATTAGCAAGAATTGCGGCTGCAAACAGTGCGGAGTTGATGGCACCTGCTTTACCTATCGATAAAGTGCCTACAGGTATCCCCGCAGGCATTTGCACAATGGATAGCAAGGAATCGACGCCGTTTAAAGTTTGTGACATGACTGGGACACCTAAAACAGGCAAAGATGTTTTGGCTGCTACCATGCCAGGGAGATGAGCCGCTCCTCCTGCACCAGCAATAATCACTTCCAAACCTCTTGCCTCAGCCTGTTCGGCATACCGGAAAAGTTTGTCCGGTGTCCTATGAGCGGAGACAATTTCTGCCTCATAGCCAATGTTTAGCGCATCCAGTGTGTGGGCGGCATGGATTAATGTTTGCCAATCACTTTGAGAACCCATAATTAGACCTATTAAAATGGGTTTCATAATGTGCCTCTCTTGTTTGAATGTTTATAACATACCATGGACTTGATTCTCGCAAACGGTTAAGGATTACAATAAGGACAATACCTTTGCTCAGCAAATTCTAGTCCATCGTCTCGCGCTTGATAAGTCTTAAATTCACATTTTAGACAATTTAAAACTTTTCGCAGGTAAAGTTCTGTTGGTGTTCCACAAGAAATGCAGGCTAAATGACCTTCAGCCGAGATTTTTCCAAACCCTGGAGTGTGGCATTGAGGGCAATGTTGCTGAATGCGGTGAACCAGTTTCACCGCAAGTTTGTTAATTACATTCATCCGAAGTGGATTCATCATCGCTCTCATATCGGTTTCAAGGCGGATAGTTGTACTGTATGTGAACGCTTTTTGAATCGTTGTTTTGAGTTGCTCAGGCTCACAGATTCCTTTTTGAATATAATTTTCTTCGCTATTTAAGGCGCGAACAATAATGCCGTGGCTTGGAAATTTTGCTTTGTTGAGAAACGCTTCATAGTCATCTGTGGCACTGATATCAATATGACTATAATTTGTCTCTGTAGATACTTCGTGCTCCGCGATAATTAAATCATTATCCAAGTCAACAAAGGCCATCAATTCGGTGTCTGCGGGACAAAAATAAAGCTGGGGATGGGGGCCGAAGCTTCCTTCACTGGATATAACATAACGGTATCCAAATTGCTTGGCCGCTGCTTTAGCTTTCAGAATTAATGTTTCATAGGCTGAGGCTTTTCTTGGTATTTCACCGGTGAAGGTGCCGAACTGATCAGTATCATAATCAGCAGGGACATGGATAAAACAGCCTAATTTCTCCTCAAAAGGAGGCTGAATCGCTTTTTCCTTTTGGTGTTTTGAGGCCAGTAAAACACGCTGATTTTGATAGTGCATAGGGGTCACCTCCAAAGTTAAATACTAAGAGAAATAATCGACTCTAGCAACAGAAACATCCGACACAAAGAGGACTCCTGAATTCTTTTGGAATAGAGTCTTCATGCCAAGTGCAATTTTGGCAATAGCTTCCTCAGGCGCCACTGCAATAAACATGACGAAAGAGGCCTTGTCGTTAAACAAAATTTTACCTTCATGAAACCCATGATGTCCTTTTCCAGAGACGTTTCGCAATAAGGTAAAACCAGAAATATTTGCCTTCTCCATCATGGTAGCGACCATATTTTCATTGTCACCAGATACGATCACTTCGATCTTTTTCATCGGATGCAAAGAGATGTTCATCTCTTTTTTTTCTGATACTTTGATTATATTCATCAGGAAACTCCTTTCACTTAATTACAGACCATGTATTGGTTTTCTCTAACTTGTAAAACAAGTGACTCCGTGGATCAATCGCTACCAAATGAACCCATTCATTAAAAAACAAGGTTTTTAAGACATCGTGTTTTTCAACTAGTTCACTGATGATTTCGCGAGGAGCATAGACTACAGTTAACAGGCGCTGTGGCTCATGAAAGGATTTCTCATCATGGCTCATGACAGATTGCAGTGGCAATCCATGCATTAAATCACTGGCATTGCCTTGCATGACTCCAATTTTTCCTGCGACATTATGAGTGATTTTACTGCCACTTCCATATGCCACGTTGTCGATTGTTGAAAACAGGTATTGAGTATTAATCCATTGGGCAACCACCATAGGCGCAGTCAAAATGGTTTCAAGCAGGGTACCGTCTTCGTCCTTGCTCCAGTCATAAGAATGCAAGAAACAACGCCCTTCCAGATCAATGTTTTTGGTCAGTTGGCGAGGTGCTACGATGAAAGCGGCATTGCGAGCAAGTCCCCATTCTGGCCTTGTTTCAGACCAATCTGCGCTTCTCCGTACAATGTCTTTCTCCGCACAATCTATGGAATTCAAATAGTTAATTCGTTCTAAATTATTATTGTGCTTAGCCATGTTTAAGTCAGCTCTAAGCTGGTCGAGGATATCTTGGTCAATGAATTGACTGACATTTGAATGATAAATTTCAACCTCATCCGTCGTCGTGTCATGTTGCGCGCCACAGAACACAGTGTCTTGAGGAATATTGATTCCATTTTCTGCCAGAGCCCTTCTCACTGTTATTTTATTGAGGATAGACGCCAGTAATTGTGCATTTTTTCCACCTTGATTACCTCCACAAGCGCCGCAATCCAGGGCTGAAGCATAAGGATTATTTTGAGTAGAGCTGCCATGACCACAGAAAATAACAAGTTTGGCAAAGTTATCAGTCAGTCCCATGAGTCTCAATGCCATTTCGGCATAGGCAATTTGTTCTTGAAGTGAGATCCCTACCTCTTTCTCTAATAAATCCAATTCAAAAACAGGCTGTGTTTGAATCGAGGGGCATATCATTTCGTTTAGGTCTTGGGTAAGGCGTCTAGCGAAAATTGGGCTACATGATTTGAGGAACATTGTAATCCCACACCAGATTCCTAATGATTCTACTAAGGCAAATGGGGTTGAAAAATTGTACTTTAATTGCTGATAGACCCGGTTCAAAATTTTTTTAAACTCTTTACCTTTCTCATGATGCTCTAGGCAATGTTCATTTGCAGCAATTGCTTTTTCATGGATATTAAATCGTGGCTTTAATAGTACTGGGCAGGAGTCTTTTATTGTTTCACCGTCATAATCTTTGATACTCACAGGTAAACCAAAGAATCCTGCAAATCCCAAAGTCTCGTAGTGTCCTAGTTTTTCTATACATCGCCGAAATGGTTCTGAGCGGACATCAATGCAAAAAACCATTTGGGCTTTAGCTCTGTTTCCTTTTATCTGAACTTTGTTTAACTCAGGCAAAAGCTTTTTTAAAAGCAATTGCCTGTAATCATCTTCTTTGTGTTTTATATTTTGAATAAGTTGTTTAGTATCCGCACTATCTTTTTCCTTTTTTTTTTCTTCCAGATTTGCTTCTGGCCATAATATGCAGGTGATTATCAGCCTCACTGCAAGAAAATCGACTAGGCTTACAGGATTTTCTTCCTTGCCATTACGATTTTTCCATTCACTTATCCACTTAATGTATCCAGCCCATCCAGGTAAGTGAGACAGAGTGGATTGGAGAAATTCCTCTTGTCTTTGGTTTAATACGCCAAGTTTATCGAGGCAAAGTCGAATAGCTTGTTCAGGCATTTCTGGCAGATTTGATAACCAGTTCTTTGTTGATTTATTGTTTTGATGCAGTGTGCTGTCAAAAGGGGCTAGCTTTAAAAAACCAAAATATAAGCCTTTATCACGATGAGGCATTTCAATCGTGCCTTGTCCAATGTCAAGAAAGCTCCCACACCATTTGATCATGTGCCAATTGACTCTTTCTAGTTTTTCATTGAATGGAGTGCCTTTTTTAGCCGTCTGGTTTTGTATCACAGCCTCTTCAAAGGACATCGATTCAAAACCATGCAAGGAATTGCAAGCAATAAATTTTTCCAGAGGCCATACAGGTGTAATTTGTTTTGTAACATTATTTACCATGGCCTGGATAATCATGACATCATTATCGACTGGGTAGTTGCATTGGGTCATTTGATTTTCATTGCTTGTGTTAGTTTTGATTAGTGTGATGTGGCTACTCATGTTGACTCCTTTTCTTAATAGTAATAAGTGTGGCGATTTGCCGTAATAGTTTTGGGGTGAGGCGTACTTGCGTTAAACATGTACATGTAAAACCAATCCCAAAGTCTGGTCTCTCTGATTTTTTTGAATAACCCCATGCTGAATAAAAGCCAAAGGGAAAAGAAGATAATCAGAGTTAAGACTTGTAAGCTGCTTAATTGGTATTGAGGAAATCCTGTTAGATTAGGTAAGAGTGACTCGATGAGATGAATACTTCCCCCATAAAAAATTCCAATTGAGAAAACTAAAGCCAAGGCTAAAATTACTTTTTTGAAATGCTTCTCATATGCAATCAAGCCCAGGGTGAGTTGTGTTCCTGTGATGAATGCAAAACCTAAAAGAAAGGTGGAGGCATGCAGAGATAAGATGGGTTTCCCTGTGATAAGGGCAAAGCCATACATTCCACTAAGTCCTCCAAAAAATGCAGTCAATAAGTTTGTCAATTTTTCAGGACGTGATTTATTTTGATATTTCTTTTGTTGGACGGCAGAGCCTGAATTGAGAAAAAGATAGGATTTAAACAAGCCGTGCCAGCATAGATGGGCGATAGCGGCAGGGAAAAGTCCTAAGCCACATTGCATCATCATAAAACCCATTTGTGCCATGGTGGAACTGGCAAGCATACTTTTGATATTCCACTGCAACAGTTTCCAGAGGGTGCCTAATAAAGCAGTCAGTGCGCCGAAAATGAATAAAATGGTCAATAAATTTTCTTGCGTTACGAACAGCGGAGCAAATTTAACAATCAGAAAGCCCCCTCCATTAACTAATCCAGCATGCATTAGAGCGGATACCGGTGTTGGAGAGTTTAATGAGCTCATTAGCCAGCGATGAAAAGGCCATATGGCTGATTGTGCCATCGCTGCTAAGATAATAAACCCAAGTGCCACGGCAATAGCAAGGGATGACTTATTGCTCACTTCGCTGGTTATTGTTTCAATTGACAGAGTATTGTTTAACGTAAAAAGAATCCAAAATGCCGTGATAAGCAACAAGCTTCCTGGTAATAGTGTTTTTAAAGTCAGTATCCCTGAGTTGTAGGCTGCTTTCCATTGTGACTTATGAATCATGAGGTTTATCAAGAGCAAGTTACTAGCTGACCAGGCAAGCCAGAACAATAAAAGATTGTCTGCTAAAGCCATCACAACAGTTGTTAAAGTTATGGCTGAAAGTTTGAAAAAATAACGTCGGTAGCACTTGTCACCATGCATATATCGTAGGGAAAAACGGTGGATAATAAAGCTGATGAATAATATTAATGTGCTTAGCAAGAGGCTTAGTGTGCTGGCATGAAATAAAAAATAACTGTTTTGGTTTACAGTATTTGCAGAAACAATTAGTGCCAAGAGACTCAATCCAAAACCAAAACCTATAACTGTGGTACCGTAATAAGTTGCTTGAATATTTCTTGTTTTTCCTAACAAGATATAGAATAGCATCGCTATCAAGGGCGATAGCATGAGTGAAATCGATAACCCATTTAAAAATTTATCCACATTAATTCTCCATTAGAAATTCTGTTATTATTGTGGAAATATATTAGATATGTTAATATAAGTAAAATTAAAAATAATTATTTAAACTATTAGAAAAACTTATGTCAATTGATACAATCACACTACAATGCTTTCTCGCCGTGGCTGAAACGCAAAGTTTTACCAAGGCGGCACAACGGGTTGGACGCACCCAATCGGCTATCAGTCAGCAAATAGCTAAATTGGAAAACCTGATTGAAAAACCTCTAATTAATCGTGGCCGGGAACTTTCTCTGACTACGGATGGTGAAATATTTTTAGGGTATGCCAAACGAATTTATGAGTTGCATCGAGAATCTTTGGATCGTTTTAAAGCGCCTGAGTTACAAGGTGAAATCCGCTTCGGATTACCAGAGGATTTTGCCAGTATTATTTTATCCGATGTTCTCGTTGAATTTTCAAGATTGCATCCACGAGTCTTATTGAATGTTGAATGTGATCTGACTCTGAATCTGATCGAGCGTTTTAATGAAGGTAAATTTGACTTAATTCTCATTAAAACGACTCAGCAACAGGTTGGTTCTGAGTCTATCTATGTTTGTACAGAACCCGTTGAGTGGATAGGGAAAAAAGAATTATTACCTCTTTTAGACAAACCGGGGCCAATTCCCTTAGTGCTTTCACCAACACCCTGCGTTTATCGAGGCAATGTGATTGATACACTGGATAAAAACCATATTGATTGGCGCCTTGTTTACAGTAGCGCAAGTTATGCGGGAAAAATGGCAGCTGTGCGCGCTGGGTTAGGGATTACTGCTATTCAGCGCAGCATGATCCCAAACTATCTGGAACGGCTCGATTACGATTTTCTCCCTATATTGAATGATGTCCATGTTTCTTTATTAAAAAAGAGTGGAAGCAATAAAGCGATTGAATCGCTGGAATTTTTTATATTGCAAAAATTAAAATATTAATAGCATTAACAAGAATCAAGGGTAAAAGGGATGTTTAGGGAATGAATGCAAAACCAATTAATTCAATTATTGATGTATTAGATCGCCAAACAATCTCATCCATCGCGATGATTAGTGTAATTATCAGCTTACTGTCATTGAGTATCCCCATTGCTGCCCAAACACTCGTGAATTTAATTGCTTTTGGCAAGCTATTGCAACCGGTGATTACGTTAAGTTTGATGGTATTGATTTTAATGATGGCTCTAGGCGCTCTCCACATATGGCAAATTGTCATTATTGAAGTAATTCAGCAAAAACTGATGGTTAAAGTTAGTTTAAGTCTGACACGACATTTCACCCACATGTCCCTTGATAATTTTTCGACACATCATGGACCGGAGTTGGTCAATCGCTTTTTTGAAATAGTCACTATCAAAAAATCACTCGCGAGTTTATTGTTGTATGGTATTAATTTGGGGTTACAACTTTTTTTTGGACTATTGCTGATTCTAATTTATCATCCTCTTTTCCTTTTGTTTGATATTTTTATCATTCTTGGCATTCTGCTGATCATTTTTATCCCCTACAAAAAAGCATTAGACAGCGCCAAAAAAGAATGTTCTGAAAAACACGTTGTAGGTGCATGGTTAGAAGAAATTTTGATTAACCGGTATCTGTTCCGTTTTAGTTTATATCATCGCTATGTGACACAACAAACGGATAAAAAATTGGTTGCTTTCTTAAAAGCAAGAAATACCCATTTTAAGCAGCTTATCAAACATCAAATTGGTTTTTACACGCTGTCTGCTTTGGCGAGTAGTCTTTTATTAGGATTGGGGGGCTATCTTGTTATTAATAATCAGTTAAGTCTTGGACAATTGGTTGCCGCAGAAATCGTTTTAGGTGCTCTGATTTACTCGTTTAGACGTTTTGGTGCCCTTTTAGAAAATTATTATGATCTGGTCGCCTCAGAAAATAAAATCGATGCAGTACTTAACCTGTCACTTGAACAGGTGAAAGAAGATGAGCACGGCGAGTTATTGACCCCAATTAATAGCATCCAGTTAGAGATGGATAGCAAGAATAAAGCATTGATAGCAGTTGATAAGCCTTTATTGGTGTTTTCGGAAAAATCTGATTTATGCCAATTGTTTGTTGAGCAACTATTTGGATTCCAAGATCCTGCCTCGCTTCATGTTCTTATTAATGAGATTCCTTGTGCGAGAAAAAACCTTATTTCTCTTCGTCGTTTTAGTTTGTTGATTGCAGAGCCCCAGTGGTTTACCGGAAGCATTTATGACAACTTAGTACTCAATCATCGCAACGTGCCTAATAAAATCATTATTGAACAATTAAAGAATGTTGGACTTGCTGATAAAATCATACAACTACCTGAAGGTCTACGCACTATTCTCTATGAATGGCAGGATGTGTTTACCTTAGTTGAGCTCACCAAATTGATGTTAGTCAGGGCTCTTCTATTACAACCTGAATTAATCGTTATTGATCGCGCTTTTGACATCCTCAATCATCAAGAAGTGAATGAGATGATGGAATTGGTATTGTCTTTAAAAAATACGCTGTTAGCGATCGTGAGCCAACGCTCCGATTTTAACTATTTAAATAATCGCCTGGTGATTTCCTCATGAAATTGCATGCTTATTCTATGATTAGTAAACTTCCCAAGCCTCAAAAAATAGCGAAAATAATTTTCATTGTTTTTATTGCCATTATTCTTTTCTTAAGTTTTACTCCGTGGCAACAGTTTGCATTAGGCAACGGAAAAGTCATCGCCTTTTCACCAACAGAGAGGCAACATACGGTTAATTCACCTGTTAGCGGGCGAATAAAGAAATGGTATGTCGACGAAGGCATGCGTGTGAAACCAGGGGATCCAATAGTCGATATTACCGATAATGATCCGGAGCTTTTGTCACGTCTTGAAGTCGAGAAAAAGGCGATTTTACTTCGTATAGAAGCAGCCAAACAAGCTATTGCTGCAGGTAAAGCCAATGTTGACAGACAAAAGAAATTGTACGAACAGGGAATTAACTCGAGAAGGCAATATGAATTGGCACAAATTGAATATGCAAAATACCAAAATGACCTTGCGCAGGCGAATATTGACAAAGTGAATGTCGATGTCCGAATTGCTCGTCAAAAAACACAAATCATTAAGGCCCATGTCGCAGGTATCATCTTTAGACGTTTGACAGGTCAGGAAAGTGTCGTTGTCAACGCAGGCGATGTATTGGCTCAAATTCTGCCTGAAACAGAGTCTCGCGCTGTTGAATTATGGGTTGACGGCAATGATATACCTTTCGTACGCCTTAATCAAAAAGCCCGTTTGCAATTTGAAGGATGGCCTGCTATTCAATTTCGCGGATGGCCAGAAATTGCAGTCGGAACATTTGGAGGTACAGTCTCCTTTATTGATCCTACAGATAATGGGTTTGGTTTATTCCGCGTAGTGATTGTTCCTAATGAGCCATGGCCTAGTGTGCGTTTTTTACGGCAAGGAGTGCGGGTGCATGGGTGGGTCCAATTGGGTCAAGTTCCTTTATGGTATGAGCTTTGGCGTCAGTATAATGGTTTCCCACCGGAAAGTGATCGCGAGAATAAAGCATCATGAGTTGTTTTCCTTCAGGCAAAAACAAATTGGTTGTCTTATGTTTGCTCTTGATGTTGTCATTCAAGTGTTTTCCAATACCAGGCAAACCTTTGCTGCTTGATGCCGTACTTAAAAGTGTTGATCGAAGTTACCCTCAGATAGTCATAGCGCGTCTTGAAATCAGAAAAGCGGAAGGTGATTATGTTAATGCATTAGGAAAATTTGACCCCTCTTTCGATGTGAATCCCCGCTTCCAGCCGGTCGGGGGGTATATTAATAATTACGCAGATAATCTTTTTAATGTGCCAACCCTCTATAATGGACTTAAATTGTTTGGAGGCTATCGTATTGGTAGAGGTGATTGGCCCATTTACTATCAAAATTACCTGACTAACTCTGGTGGTGAGTATCGTGCGGGCCTTTCTTTACCTTTGTTGAGAGACAGGCGAATTGATAAAGAGCGTACCGAGCTTTTTACAAGAGAAGAAACAATTCGCATGAAACAGCAGGATGCTGCTGCTACAAAAATTAAAATTTATCAGGAAACTATTAAAGCCTATTGGCAATGGGTTGAGGCGGGTTTTCAATTAAGAACTTTCAGGCATTTGCTAAATTTAGCGAAAGAGCGGCAAAATGCGATTATTCAACAAGCTCAACAAGGTGATTTGCCTAGACTTGCCATTGCAGAAAATTTACAACTTATCGTTCAACGTGAACAACTGGTCAATCAAGGAGAAATGTTATTGGCACAGGCTGGCATCAATCTTTCACTTTACTATCGTGACGCAAAGGGCAAACCGCAAAAACCGGATGAAAGTCAATTACCGGCAACATTTCCTGCCCAACCAATTCGAGTATCCAATAGTATTGCACAGTTACAACGGCATCCAGTGTTGCGTAAATTGGAGAATTATTCAAAAATTGTTAAATTAAAACAAAATTTAGCAAGAAATGAGCTTCTTCCTAATCTTGATGCGACAGCTTATACCTTTAAACAATATGGAACAGGCGGTTATCCTTTATTGATCCCTCAGGCTGCTATGATAGGCGTGAATTTTAAATTTCCTATTTTTCAACGTGAAGCAAGAGGAAAGCTTATCAGCACCACGAGCGAATTACAGCAAGTACAAACGGAAATGAAGTTTACCTACGAACAGTTAAATAACGAGCTGTCCAATCTCTTGGTTGCAATAAGAATATATCAGCAGCAAGTGGTTTTGCTTAATAAAGAGTTAAATCTTGCACGGCAAGTAGAGAAGGGGGAAACCAAGAGATTTTATGAAGGTGATAGCACGCTTTTTTTAGTGAATCAACGTGAACAAACAACAGCGCAAGTCAAGTTAAATTGGATTAATGCAGAAATCAATTTACAAGAGGCTACGGCTTTAGCGAGATTTTTTTCTTCCACGCAATAATAACGGATATCAATTGGAGACCCAATTGATAAATAGCTTGCTTACCCACAGGCGAGGCAAAAGATAATTATTGTATACTTGCACTCCCCCTTGGCATATGTTACATAATGTTTACTTAATGTTCATATTTTATAATGCTTGACTGAAACATTAAATCATTAATCCTAAAAGGGAGTATACAGATGTCATATTCAATAGATAATCCTGGTGGCGGGGATTGTGGATTTTATGCTCTTGCTATTGGTTTAATAAGCATCATACAAAATGAATACAAACTTCACGGAAAAAGTAAAACTTATGATCGATGGAAACAAGTCGAAAATATTTATGGCGTACGACTGCAAGACATCCTTAACATCGATTTAACAAAACTGCATTATTCACCCTACACTTATAAAAGTGAATTATTATTTCTATTGCAGATGTCTTTACGAAATATTGCCGTGATTGTGAATAAAGAAGATTTGGTCAAGAGAATAATCGAAGAAGGGCGAAGTAAAGATCAAACCAAAATCGAAGGATCAAATGCTTATTGCAAATTCATGGAATTGGTTCAACTTTATTTGTATCGAAGGGGTTCTCTGGAAAGAATAAGTCAATTCAATGAACTAGCCCTCTCCCCGGAAATCGTTCAAACAGCGCGAGATATCGCTAGAATGCTGAGACCAATCCTCAGGAATCAACCTTTTCATCAGGCACAGAAAATAGAAAATGCGTTTGTTAAGGAAGTCTTGCTAAACGATGTTCTATCAGGCAATACAATCAATTCAAATTCAATTATTTTAAAGAGCCTTGAAAAAATTAAAGAGCAGGGAAGATGGGCAACGCATGATGATTTGAAAGAAATTGCCGAGCTACTTAAAATAAACCTCAACGTTGTTGGACAACCGAATGGCAAACCTATTCCGGAATATCCTACGGTCACTCTAAAGAACCTGAGTAATACACATTGGATAACACAAGTAGAATCTCTCCAGGGACCCAGACAATACAGCACACCCAGTAAGCGAGCTTTTGGTTATGAAACTCTATCTGACAGAGCCGTTCCTTTAAAAGAAGAGCAAACTCTTGACAGGGCCTTCAGAACCGAAACTCAATCCGAGAGAACAAGACGTTACAACCAACACTTTGAAACACTGTTTGATACTTTATCACCTTACGGTTTCTTTCCGCATGTTCAAAGTAAAAGAAATGTTCACGTTTTTGGTAAAGCGCAAACGGGTTTGGAGTCTGATGAGGCTTTGGCAGCTCAATTACAAGAAGCGGAACTTAGACGAATCTTATACTGATGCGATCGCTTTATCGTAAAAAATGTTGGGAACTCAATATGCATCAGGGTACCTTGGCAGGAAGCAGGCAAGTTACCCTTGATGCATTTTACCCATAAGAAGTCATGACAGTGAACTACAAAACAGACAAGGATAATCAGGAAGCGTTTTTACTTTGTCGCTTTGCTACCTCAAGAATTGTATACTGGCAATTCTGTAACATTACCAATCATGTCATTGTCATGACGGGGTGTCGCTAAAACTTGAGACATGTAAAGTATTAAAATACTATAAGGCAAGAAGCAGATTAAATCGAAAGGGAATTTCAGTAAACCAATGCCGCCAAAAGATCCTAAATAAGAAATAATAGAAAATGATCCCATGTACATGATAAACCACACCAGAGGCGAGCCATTTCTCAAAGAAATATAGCGATGGTAAAAAAAGTAAATACCAAGCCCCATAAGCAATGCTAAGTTTAGCTTCCAAATAATAGAAAAACCACACCAGTACAACATGAGATTACATATATAAAAGGCGATATGTGACAAGAAAATACTATTTGCGAGCTTGAAGGGTCTATTCATATGGGGGTGCATTTTACGCATGGCCAAGAGACAAATCGGGCCAATTCCGTAGGATAAAATACTTGCTGATGAAAGGAATGCCACTAGTTTTTGCCATCCCGGAAAGGGTAAGAATGCAAAAGAACCAACCAAAAGATTTGCATAAAGTGTTACGTAAGGTATGTTATGGCGGTTGACCTTTAAGAAAAACTTGGGCAAATGTTGGTTTAATGCCATGCCATACAAAATACGAGATGTAGCTGCGGTATAAACTAAAGTCGTGCCAAAAGGAGAAAAAGCGGCGTCAAACAATAACAGAGTAGCAACAATGCCAAGTCCTAACAAAAGAGTTAATCCAACCAATGGACCTTCATCACCGGGGTAACTCAATGCGTGCCAACCTTGAGCCAAATACTTTTGTGGTACCGCCGCTATAAAACTGAACTGCAACATAAAATAAAGAATAAAGCCAACCAATACCGCGCCAAGTATGGCAATAGGAATATTTCGTTGTGGATTTTTAACTTCTCCTGCCAGGATTAAACCATTTTGAAACCCTGTAAAAGCAAAAGCTACCCCGCCTGCAGAAAGAGCGGTAAATATCTCTACCCAGTGTTCTTTGCTTGACAGATTAATATTAACATTAGCAAGAGAGGGTGATTGCTTTAACAGTGAGATAATAGCGATACTCGGCAAAACAAATTTAATGACGCTGGCATACTTGTTACACTCGGCTAAAAACTTAATCCCATAAGAATTCAAAATAACTACGAAAAACATAATCCCAACTGCAGCAAGATAACCATAATTGGACAGTGTGAGTGATTCGCTATGATTGTCGATTAATATTGGAAAAAAATGACTTGAATATTGCAAAATTGCTTGTATCTCAATAGGTGTCATAACAACATAAGATAACCAGGATGTCCATGCGAATAAAAAACCCACTTCTCGACCGTGTGTGTAAGTAGGATAATTAGACATACCCCCGGAAACTGGAAACATCGTTCCCAGTTCACAAAGCGGTAGGGCAATAAACAACATAAATATTGCTGCAATAACCCAGCTTATCAGAGAATTACTGCCTGCCATTTGGGCACTAATAAATGGGCTGAACAGCCAACCTGAACCAATCATTCCACCAGCTGATGCAACTAATATATTCAGGGTTGAAATATCCCGTTTTAACATCTGTTACTGTTCCATTTGTTTATCAAAACAACACTATCTGTTCGATATTGTTCAAATTTCTATAAAAGTGGGTAATGATTATATATAAAGAAATAAATCATTGTAAATCTTAATATCTAGACCACAATAACATTCTGACGATGAGCCTTAACGAGGGGCGTTTGCTATAGGATTCGTCATTGGATTTAAGAAATCCATCAATAGTTTTAGAATTAATCCAAGTGCAACCAGACTGACGCTGATAGCCGCAAGTGAGTAAGTGGGCAGCTTCAGGTGATGAGTGTGCATATCACATAAATCATCGTAGATATTGCTCATGGTTTCATAGATGCCTTTGCATTGCTCAAGAAGCTCTTGATACTCATCACCAGTTAGAACAATGTTATCGATTTGTTTCATCATATCCTGATAAAGAGCGAGCGGTGAATGTTTTCCCGAGGATAAAAAGGAGATGGCAGCAGAAAAATCATATTGATCGGCTGTTATTTGGTAGGTGGTCAAGCGATTGCTTGGTTCAATGTATTTCGAGCGGATAATATTCCCGCCATGCATAAACCCGGCAATATGTAATAAAAAATGAGCGAGAAGTATTTTGGGTGTAAATTTTTCTATGTTTTCAAGGTAATTTTCGGTTGTTTTTGTCATCTCATCCTTATGAATTTCATCAGGATTAATGTTTAGTTGTCGTAAATCATTTTCTATAGCGGTAGTACGCCATAATTGCTCAAGATAAGATAAAGCAAAAAATGCGCTGATTTCTGACTGTTCTGTTTTTGACAAATTTTGTAATTTTGTTTCTATGGCTTTAATGATCAAAAAATGCTGGATCAAGCGTGAAGCATATAAGTCTTTAGAGATCTCTGCATTTTTAAACAGATAGTCTGTCTTAAAGCGGTGATGCTCTGCTTTTTCATGTTCTTCTGTAAGTTGGCCGGGTTTTCCATTTTTATAGGTTGCACTGATTAGGGCTTTGCTAAACATTCGAGATAATTCCTTTATAGAGCATGGATACGAGTAATTATGCCTGATGGCTGCGCATTATATATTATCGTAGGCCGGGTTGCTATTAAAAATACCGGATGCTATGCAGTATAGTATCTATTGTTTTGCTCTCAAAACTCATATAAAACATGAAACACTCTATCGGACATAAGAAACACCACAACATTTAGGTCAGGAGTCGCAATCAAAATCAGGGTGATATTTCCGAGAATAAAATTACCTTATTCCTGCCTTTGTTTTTGGCTTGGTATAAAGCCTTATCAGCTGCTTCAATCACTTCAGCAGGTGATTTGGCATCGTCAGGATAGACGGATATTCCGATTGAGGCCGTTATCTGCCCAACAGGTTGTGCTCCGTATTTAACCTGTAAATTGGAAATGGCCGAACGCAAATTTTCGGCTTTCATTTTAGCGGCTTGAGCATTAATATCATAGAGCAGCAGGACAAATTCTTCTCCCCCATATCGGGCTGCAATATCACCGAGGCGAATATCATTGTTTAAAATTTGCCCCAGCTCTTTTAATACAAGATCTCCTGCGTCATGACCAAAGGTATCGTTGATCTTTTTAAAATGATCCAAATCCAGCATTAAAATGGCAAATGAGGCTTTTGTTCGTTCAGCCTGATGTAATTGTTTAAATAGAAAATCTTCCAGATAACGGCGATTGTATAATCCAGTGAGTGGATCACGGATAGATTGATAGCGTAAATTTTCTCTAAGGCGGACATTTGCCAAAGCCAAGGCGGTAAGCTCTGCGAATGCGGTTATTAGTAATTGCTGGTTTTCATCAAACTTTAGGCCAACTTCAAGGTATAACAAGCCGTAAATGTCATTTTGGGCCATTAGGGGTACACAAAGCAGAGACAACTCGGGTTGCTCGTCAAACATCATATGACTACACATCAATTCGATACGAGATGAACCTGCATAATGAATTCGACCAAGCCGGATAGCCCAACATTGCTCTGGGGTAAAAGTCAGATCGTGCGGGTGAGGATTACCCCAACTGGCTGCTTTTTCCAAATAATTTTTGGAAGGATGCATGATAAACAGGTAGCCGCTTGAAAATTGCAGTAGTCGTTGGGAGTATTTCGCCATTACCTCACTTAGCTCTTCCTGGGAGCCGCAAGCCAGCATGATGTCACTCATCTCAACCAGCAGAGTAATTTGTTCATTTTTCTCTTGCAGTTCTTTCATTCCATTAGCCAGTTTTTCATACGACTCTTGTAGTTCAGTATGTTCTTGCACCCGTTTGGTAATGTTGCGAACGCTGTGTACCACACCTTTAATTTCATTGTCGCCGTTTTGGATGAGTTTGGAGGTCATTTCATAAATAGTCTTTTCCTGTTCTGTATTCACTTCGATATTTTTGGTTTCTTCATCTCTTTGTAGAGATTCTTTCCAGGATTGCACTAATTTTTTTTTGTTTTCAGGAGCATTATTGAAAGCTTCTTCCAGAGACATATTGATGCTTATGGATTTATCAAAAAGACGTTTAAACTCACGCTGATAAGCTTCATTAAAAGTAATAAATCGCTGGTCTTTGCCAAAAGCTGCTATCATATCACTGGCACTTTCTATAATTTTCTTCAGCCGTATTTGCGTATTTTGATTCTGTAGTTCAGTTTTTCTGCGTGTTGACAATTCAATATTTGCCAGAATAAAAGCGAGCGTTAAAAACAGGATGCTTGCAATACCTCCGGATATTAAAATAAAACTACTGGTAACTGCCCAGCGAACCACACCAGTATTCCTTTCTGATAGCAACACCAATTCAACGGATTTGATTTCTTGTCCAAGACTTTTAACTTGATGTGACATGTCTTGACTTTGGTTAAGTAAATCATAACCTTCTTGTGTATCGAGTTTGCCGCTTCCCTTTAACTGTACAAGTTGGTTTAACAAATTTAATCTTTGTTTAACCAAATCAATAAAACGATGGATTCGTTTGTTTTGTTCGGGGTTGTCCCTGGTTAATTGCTCAAGTTTGTCTAAATTCAGTTGTAATGTTGATTTCATATCATCTATATCAGCCATAAGCTGAGAGCTTGAACCTCGAATCAAGTAAAATCTCTGGCGAGATTCAATTTCTACTATATCATAAAGGCATGTATCTATGGTTTGGATGACTTCATGAGTATGAGAAACCCAGTTACTGGCGAAGATTAAATTTTTGACCTGGTTATAAGAAATAATATTGATGATTAAAAGCAGAGAAAGGGCAATAATAAAGATGATATTAAGTAGAGTTCTGCTTAATCGCAAATTACTTAAAATGGAGCGGTTTCCAGTGGCGGTTTGATGCCAAGTTTTATTCATGGCATTGAATCATCCTAATTTTATGGCTTGATGCTTTGCATGGCCTTGATAAGAGTATAGTCCAAAAAACAGTTATTAACGAAATGATGGCTATCGTAACAACTGCCTTGAAGTAGAAAATCAAGGCAATTTCCAGTACTGCTTGATCAACAGATGCCGCACCCCAATTTTTGTTGAGTGGCATCAGGCCTATACGAAGAATGTTCTTTAGGTGCAAACAAATTTATTACTTTGGGATTGACTGGTTTAGACTCTGTCACAACTGCTAAATTTTCTTGAGGCTGGGAACGATGCCCTAAAGCATGCAAGACCTTTGAGGTTGTATTTGCAGCGGGCTCGATCTCTACAGCATTATTGGCATTGGATGATGTTGAGGACACAATATCTTGTTGCTTGAAAAGATATAAGTTCGTCAAAACAATAGTGGATTCAAGCACCATCAATGCGACACCCAGCACAGGATTTAGTGCAAAACCTAATGCCACAAACAACCCCGCCGCCACAAGCGTAATTATTGAGTTATAGCTTAGGCTCACGAACAGGTTTTGGAAAATATTTTGTTTGGTTTTTTGGGCTACATCAAATGCTGTTGCTATAGGAAATAATAAGCCTTGTTGTACGACTATGCCGGCATGTTGTTCGGTTATGGAGTCACCGATACTTGATTTAACAGCAATGCCTATATCGGAATAGGCAATTGCCGTAGCGTCATTAGCGGCATCACCAACCATAGCTACTTTAAAGCCTTTTTGCTTTAATTGTTGAATATAACTGGTTTTGGATACTTCCCCCTTTTTCGTGACAGCCCCCACAGTGTTCGCACAGATATTATCCTTGGGAATGCCTAATAATGCCGCATATTTTTCTGCAGTAGCTTGATCTGCCCCGGTGCAAATATGTACGGATTTTCCAAGACGTTTCAATTGTTTCACTGTAGCAATGGCATCCTCTCGCAATGGATCAATTAAGGCAATTTGACCTATCACCGTTGTCCCACGCACAATATAAACAGAACCTTTTTCAGGATTATCATAGGGTTTGTCGATAGAGGTAATTCCATTGGCGGCAAGCATGTCTTTATTCCCTATAATAAAGACCTCACCATTAATAATACCTTTCATGCCGGAATGATGACTCTTATCAATTGACGTTATTTCTAATGGTTCGGTTGAAGCCGTATCTTGCTGTTCCATGTAAGATTTAATAATTTTCGCTACTGGATGATCCGACTGGCTTTCCAGTAATGCAATAGGGCGCAAATACTTTTTATCAGTAATATGCAATGATTTCACCACCATTTTGCCCTGAGTCAGAGTGCCATTCAAATCAAAAACAACGGTATCGATGTCGGCTGCTGCTTGCAAGGCTTTACCGTTGTTAAAGTGGATGCCGTTTTCAGAGGCTTTTTTCATACCGATTTTAACTGCCATTGGGGTAATTAAACTCAAAGCGCACGGGCAGGCACTTACCAGAACAGACACGACGCATTGAATAGCCAGTGCTGGATTAAACAACGAACCGATCACAATCCCCGATAGGAGCGCTACCGCAATCAAACCAGGAATAAAATATTTCAATACCTTGTCTGCAAACATTTCGATAGGCGCTTTCTCATCATTCGCTTTATTAATGTTTTCGGCAATCAATGACAAATAAGAATTTTGATAAGTTTTGGTAACCTGCATTTCCAGAGAAGGAATATGATCTGCCAATTGCATGCCAGCTTTTACAACATCCCCAGGGTGAAATTCTTTGAGTTTGGGCGAGCCATCAATTCTTGTGGTATAAAGGAGCGCTTTTTGCGTTAAGACACCATCAACAGGAATGACCTGTCCTTTTTTAACGATAATCATGTCGTTAGGAATTAATGTCTTGACTGAAATCTCTTTATCCGGATTACCTTTTAACAGGACTAATGGTGGTACACAATCCCGGACATCCAATTTTTTATTGATTTTACCGACCAGAGTATGTTCAATTCCTTCACCTAAATGCCAAAAGCCTAAAACCAGAGGGGCTGCCTCAAACATCATGGGTAGGCCAGGGACAAAAACGCTCGCAATAGAAACAGCAAGAATAGTTAGAGTGCTAATTGAGTATAAAGTAGTGGTGTCCCATTTTTTTTCTTTCAATGCTTGCCAGGCTGATTGATAAACTGTGTGGCCCAAATACAAAGTCATCAAAGAGGTAAGTCCTGTAATGACATAGTAAGCAACCAAGGGAATATTAAAAGTCCCAATAGAAAGAACAAGTAATCCAATTCCCCAAATCAAACCTAATGCTGCTTTGATCCAATGATTTTCATGATGATGTCCATGGTGGTGCCCATGCCCATGAGAATGGTCATGTTTTGCTTTTTTTTGGTGCTTTTTAACGGGATGAAGATGTGTGTTCTTAGACTTATGAGTAGGATGGTGATGCTCTATTTTTTCAATATCCTGGAGCACTTCCACTTCCATCATGTCTATTACAGAAAGGCCCTGCTCCTTTAAAATCTGGGTCACTTTGGTTTTTATGACATGATTCTCTTTGGATGCGCTCAATAAGCTGATGCTTTTATTTGAACTAGTCAAATCGACAGCTACTCTTATTAACTCCAACTCTTTAGTTTTAGCTAAAATCTGCTCAATTGCTTCTCTGGATTCTTCCGGGTTGAGAAGTTGGGCATCTTTTGCAAGGTAGAATCGATAATTACTATACAGCATGGCTTTCCTCTATTTAAAGGGGTTCTGGTTGCTATAGAGAAAGGTTAATTTTCTGCAAATGCCTATTTTGAAACTGGGTCTGCACAATAGAGCCAGCGGTTTGTCCCTAATAAGATTTCTTCCTAAGCCAGGCGTTACAAGCACATACTGCCTTTCTCAAAAAATGTTATATTGTAACATTTAATTGTTAGATAACAAGAAAAATTAAATAATTTTTAGACAGTAAATGATTTCTATGAAATAATGATTGGCTGTTGTTTGATCATTTTTCCTTGCAACAGGGATTATGATAAAATAGTGCGCACTAACTATTCGCTTGTAAGAAGATTAATGAAACATAATTTGTTGGATAAGGCTTATAAACATTGTGTAAACCATGGCTATCGATTTACCGAGCCAAGGGAGCGTGTCCTCAAAATATTAGTCGATGAGAGAAAGCCACTCGGGGCTTATGACATACTGCAAAGATTATCTATGGAAGTGGATAACCCCAAGCCACCAACGGTCTACCGAGCTATTCAATTTTGGCATCAAGAGGGATTTATTCATTGCATTGACAGTCTGAAATCCTATGTCGCCTGTTTGCATGGGCATCATGTGGGACAAGCCCAATTTCTTATATGCAATCAGTGTGATTTTGTCAAAGAATTGGAATGTGTAGTTGATTTTACTGCGGTAACAGAAGCGGCGAATTCCATTCAATTTTCAATTATTAATTGTACTGTAGAAATCAAAGGCTTGTGTTCTGATTGCAATCTGACTAACCTGAAAAATTAATTCCCGGCAATAATTTTCCTATGAGTTGTAAAATAAAAATTTTTAAATAATGAGACTGATTTTAAGCTTTACATTTTTAGATAATGCAAAAGCCAATGTCTGGCTTTCGAAATGTTTTATTGATGATATAGGGTAATAAATGTTGGGCCTTGGAATGCAAAGCTACTCTTGAGAACAGTCTCTACTTCTTCTTTTGATTTAATGGTCTTCACCTGTGCCCCGAAAGATAAGGCAATTTGTTGAACATCAATTGGTGGATGATTCAAATCCAGGCGAAAAAAATCTTCTTCTGTGAAAGATCTATTTTGAGACATATCTGTTTTTAATACTCTGTATTCTCGATTAACAAAACAAATGAAAATGACAGGAATCTTATATTTGGCAGCTGACCATATTGAATGAATCGCATACATGCTGCCCCCATCTCCTACAAAACAAATTGAATGGTGTCTGGTCGCTAGAGAAATACCTATTGCTAATGGCATAGCCCAGCCAAGCCCACCCCCTCTTGGTGAAAAATTCACATTTAAAAAACCTAGTGTTGTTGCAATGTCCTGCACAATAGCATCTTCTGATGATCCTTCTGTTATTAAATGAACAGAGCGATTTACTTGATTCAGGAGGGTAACAATCAACGAATGCAGAGGATGTTGCTTATATTTTTTTTCCAAATTTTTAATGTTGGTGGCTGGTTTAAGCGGCACATTTAGCCCATTAATTTTTAAATGCTTGCTAATAGCAGTTAAGGTCGCCTCAAGATTGCCAAGAATTGCCAGATCGCAAGGATAGTCAAAGGCCAGATGCTCCGATGCGGCACTGATTTGTATGAATCGTATACCCTGTGGAATAGAAGATTGACCAGTATACAAATATCCTTTCACTTTTTCGCCTAAAAGTACCACAGTTTCATATTGCAGCAGCAGGTTGTGCACTTCTCCAGATTTATCTGACAATCTACCTTTGTAATTTACACTTAAGGGATTAATTACTTCACGCACATGATAGGGGGCAGCATAAATATCGGCATTTAGCCGATCGGCAATGGTATGTAAAAGGCGAATACTATTCGATGCACCTACCTCATAATCCGCTATAAATGCCAATTTTCCTTTGGGGGTATTTGTTAAAACCTCACAAATTTGCTCTATTTCAGCGTTGATGCAAGCATGTAAAAATTTTGTCTTCTTTATCGTGGTTTCTTGAGTTTCTTCTTGCCAAATGTCCATAGGGATTGATAGAAAAACCGGACCTGGCCCAGGCAAAATTGCCTGAGCATAACCACGCTGTAAAGCAACGGCCAGATCGCTGGCGGAATTCACCTCATAGGCATATTTTACTGCAGTGTGAGCTAAAGAGGTCAAGTCTCCGGACATGACTGGGCTATGAATTAAATAAGGACGTGCATGTTGGCCAGCAATTATTAGCAGGGGAATTCCTGAAGTGAATGCATTGTACATATTACAGACAGCATTCGCTAAGCCAACATAATTATGTAAATTAATAAGAGCTGGTTTCCTGGTGATCATGGCATAGCCTGCGGCTATACCTACGGTACTGGATTCTTGTAGTGTGAGAAAATAGGTGGCATTATCACACTGCTCAATCGCTTCCAGAAATTTCAATTCTGTAGTGCCGGGGTTGCCAAAAATATAATTAATTTCAAAGGTCGTTATAAATTCTTTGAGAACATCACTTCCTGTTTTTTTCACAGATAAGCATCCTTAGAAATAGTAACGCTTTCCATATTTATATTCCTAGCACAAGAGAGCTATTTGTTCAATTTCGCTCACTCATAAAAAATAGGGCAAAAATACGGTTTTTAGGAGCTAATGCTGTGGTAAATGTAGTGATGGGGTATTGCGAGCAAAAATAAATTAGATGGCAGCGATTAGATATATCCTTGCATTTTAAATCTGGCAAGAGGTGATAATTATAATCTTATTTTCCGTAATCTTCTAAAATATCCCACGGGGTAGCCCTTAATGGGCTACCGTGGAAGATAAAGAATTACAATCTTAAGAGAGTTCCTTGTTTTTCCTCAACAGTTTTTATCATTTCAGTTCGGGGCGCTTGCTTGCCAAACTCGTTTAATAGCTCATCAATAGACTGTAATCGTTGCTCGATTTTACTCATAAATGTTGTACTGTGGTTTAGATGAGTTAACAGTTTATGCAATTTCTGAGCGCTCTCTTTAGATATCCCTATGGCTTCTTCCAATTCTGACGGGTTTTTCTCAGCCAGGTTACTGATGAGTTCCTGCAAATCATACTCGTCATTATTTAAATCTTCCTTGAATTTAGCCAATTCTTTCTCTTTATTGGCAAGAGTTACCCGCTCATCTGTAGTTAAACCAACCCAATCAGTCAACCATTGTACTTTCCATCGTCCATTAGTGATTTCTTGCGCCCTTACATTTCTTGTTTTAGCCATTTGAGCTTGATGAGCTTCACATAATTCACGTAAATGGATAATTAATGCTTCACTCCTGAATTGCAACTGCACCATTGCGGGATAGGCTTTTCGCTTCTCGACAAGCAATTGGTTTAATTTTTCGAGTTCTTCTTTTTGTTTCTGTACAGCATCAGAACTTTCCAATTTATTAATCAGTGCGTCTAGTTGCTTCAAATTTTGTTGTGCTTCTTTTTCCTGGGCATCAAAAGTTTTTACTTCCATTTGATTCAGTGAAACCCTGATATTAGTTCCCATCGCCTTCACTAAAAATTGATTAATTTTTTGTAGTTCTTCCTTTAATTTATCAATATCAGACATATCAATCGGATCTTTTGACTCACCGTGTTCTTTTATCTTTTCCTGACGCAATTGTTCAATATCAGCTGACATAGCGTAGAAATTCGAAACCATCCTTTTCACGTCGGCCAGGTTTTTCGGTTTTTCTTTAACCAGTGCTGAAATTTCTTTGGTTAATTCAACCAAATAGGCGTCATATAATTTAGTATGGATTTTTTGTAGTTGCGCCTCTAATTGTGCGATATCTGAAAAATCGACTTTTTCAGAGCCAGTGTGCATGCGAATTTTTTCATTACGCAATAATTTTAATTCTTCTTGCAGGTGATTAAAACGAGAGACCACTTTTTTAACCTTGGCAAGATCAGCGAGTTCTGCTTTTTCAAGATCGGCGATCTGTTGAGGTATGCCTGCTATCAGTTTTTCATAACGCACTTTCACTTTTTCTTGATCGCTTACCAATTTAGCAGTTATAGCGCGTTGAAGTGGCTCCAGAGTTTCAGTCAAATCTTGCTTGGCACGCTGGATTTGTCCTCTCAAACCACCACTAATTGACAGCATGGTTTGCATTTCTTTTTCAGAAGGGATGTTTCTAAGTGCTTGTAATGCACCTGCAATATTTTGTTTCTCCAAAGCATTTTGGCATTGAGCCAAGGCAGGGAGAATTTGACCTTCGAGGACGGCTTTCTTTTCAACCATTTGCTTAATGGCATCCATCTGTATTTTCATTTGCCTTGCTTCAACTGAATTAAAGGCAGACCATTGGCCGTCTGAAGGGAATGCTGATAATACTTTGCCTAGAATGGTTACATTATTGTCCAAGAGGCCATTGAGGCTTTGTTCCAACACAGGCGCCACCTTTTCATTCAGAAACGTTTTATATCCTGATTCAGTGGAGAATTTGGCTTGTCTTGCTACTCTCGATTGTAAATTGAATACCCTTTCCAGGTCAGGCTCTTCCCTTGCTTGCTCAACTAATCTTTGAATTTCTTCTAATTTTGGCGTTTGCATTTTCAAAAGAGGACCAACCGCATAACCACTTTCATGCCTTGGCGTGAAATCGGGGCTTTTTACCGCAACTAAAGTAAAAATATGTCGGTCTTTGCCTTTACCTGTTTTTCCATCAAAGCTTACTTTGATTGGAACCAAGGCAACATCTTCTGGCAAATAAATGGAATATTCACTTTCTGACCCTGATACATGGGTTCCAACTTGTTTGGGGTGTAATAAACCATCAGGATCAAGTATTTCAAAGATGGTATTGGAGCCAAAGATTGTCCTGGGAACTTCAATGTTAGTGGAAGTACTGGCACAAGTTCTAGCAGAAACCTGGCTAAAGTCATTTAATTTGATTTGTTTAAAGGCTTCTGTCGATAGATCAGTAAAGAGATGTTCTGTCGTATTGGCAATTATGGTTTCAGCCTGGTTAATTAATTTATTTTTAAACTCTTCTGACAGATCCAATCCACGGAATAGCGTTTTGGGGGCCGGGGAACGTGATGTATCCATCAATGATTTGTTAGTCAATGGTGTCATTAAAGCGGTAATCAACACTTCTTTGAATGTTGAATCTTTATCCCGGTTTTGTGCAATCGCATTGACTCGAGTATGGTACCAGGCATCATTTTGCATGAGGAAAATTAAATCATGTTTTATCTGGGTAACCCCACCACCCGATCTGATTGTTTTTTCCCATGTTTCTCCCAGTTTCACCGGTTTTGCTTTGGCATCGGTTGAGTGAAATTCTGTGTTTCTCTCATGTTGCATTAAGGTATCGATATTTCTAATGTCTGTGTCGTTTAATAGCGACCCTACAATAGCCATGTCACATTTCGCCAACAAATCACGAAAGAATTTTTCTTCCAGTTTTTGACCGTTAAGGAAGACATGATCGTCATGGATACAATCAGGATTGGCCATGATTTGCTGAACAATACGTGCAGCAGCAATTTCATCCATATTGGGTTGTCTTCGCGCTTTCTCAGAACTCGATTGAAATGCTCTCTTTATCGGAGTGATTTTGGTTTGATGATGTGCCGTTTGTAATTGTCCCAAACAAAAGTCGACATCGTTTTCACACCGTGCTCTGTTTATTGAGTTCAAGCGCTGTAAATATTGATATTCTTTCAGTCCAGGCAGTCCCCCATCGAGTTTTTTACCAGCGCCAGGGAATCGCTTTTGGACCTCATCAAGTTTTAAATATTCATCAACGCGCATGTAACGTTGGTTTTCCTCGAGTTTCTTTTTTTGTGAGAAAAATTTTAATTCACCTGATTCTTCCTCGTCTTCGTCATCAGATTCTTCTCGTATTGGATTGCCATCTTGTCCAATCACATAGCGTCCTAAACCATCGACCACTAGATGAGGTTCTTTGTTTTCGCTATCAAAGCCCGCAACTGCTTCATAGGTGGCATGGAAAAATTGTCTCTGTGTCGCAAAAACAGCTTCCGTAGCTGTTGAACCTATCCAGGGTTGAAGTTGTGAAAAATAGTATTCCAGGTAAGATTCAGGGGGTTGTTTTACTCTGACCAAATCAACCATATGGCCCTGATTGACCAGGACATGCGCCGGTGAATCTGCCCATTTATGATCTTTATCTTCAATCACATCAGCATAGAATTTGACATCTTTTTCATCTTTGAATACATCAGGAATTAAAGTGGATTTATTCTCTTCGACATACTTCAAAAAAGCATCTCGGCTTTGTTCGTGGTATTTTTCATAATTCTTGGAGGATTCTTCATCGTCTCTTCCAGTGACAAAGAAGGCCTGGGCGATCATGATTTTTCTCAATTCTTCAGGCGTGACATCCGCCAGAGTACGACCATCAGCAAATGTTTTTAATGATTCACCCCTTAATTTTGCTTTTCGCGCTTCCTCAACAATGATTTCCGCATAGGCCATGGTGCGCAATGTGTGGGCAAGACCATGGTGTTGTCTGTACACCATTTGCCCACCAAAATTGACAGGTGTCGCTTCTACTGTACCGGTATAAGGTTTTCCCAAGTAATTATCATACGCGTATCTGGCTGCATTTCTCACGGTTTCATCAGTATATAAGGAAAAACCATTCCACGTGGGAACGGATACTTCTTGAGGAGCAGTAGGATTTATCGAAATTTCTTTAGGTGATGTTCCAGTTAAAACAGGCTGAAACTCATCAATACGTACATTCTTTTCAGTAGCACGTCTTAAGGCTGTGGCATCAGGTTGTATATCACCATCTGGAAATTCATTGCCAACGGCACGTAACCATTGTGTAATTTTTTCGCTTCCATCTTGTGTTAGTTCATCTCGCATTTCCTGGGTAATGGTTTGACCCAGATTTCTTAAAGAAGGGGGAATAGGTTGGGTTAATGCCGCATGAGCTCTTAAACCAACTGAGGCAACCCAATAGCCGCATAATCCCATATTTAATCCAGCATTATTAGGAATAACAGAAAGCGTAGCGCCAGGTAGTTTTTTAGCTAAAATATTTTGGTAATATTTTCCCGAGCTTTCTCCCAGCGGGTCAAAGAGAAAATATTGATTGCCTTGACCTTTAATTAACATAATCCAATGTCCCGAGTCTTGCCTTGGGCTGACCCCGGTCAATACTGGCATAAAGCCTTGCCTGTCAAGAGCACCTTTATCAATTGTAGGCTCTCCGTTGTAGATAGTACCGCTGGTAATATTTGGATGTCCCATGCGCTCAAAAATAGCATGCATCCCTTCTTGGGTTAATTCTATCCCTTCAACGTACTTAGGCATTACACAACTCCTGGATAAATACTTTAAAATTAATATTTGTGACTTAAAAATCAGCACAGTGGGTAAATATTATAGCTGTCAAACTTTAAGAGAATATTAAGAGATAAAAAAAACATCCTGCTTAAGATCTGATCCCAATGTCCTTTGGTTTTTATCATGGATGTAAAAGACAAAAATTATTTGACAGGACTTACGAAAAACCCCGAGGCCAAGGCAAAAAATGTTTTTAGTGAGGGAGTTTAGATAAATTAAATGACCGAATTAAAAACATTTTTTAACATAGAAATTGGGGTTTTTTGTAAGTCCTGTTTGAATTAGTTTTGGCAAAACGGTGTTTTGTCGGATTGAAAAAATATGAGAGCCAGATCAATGTAGTGTGCTGAATATTTTGGAAAGATAAAGACATAGGATACGGTTTATCAGTTGGCATCAGGCAATTCAAATAATTCCCCTGAACCAAACTGCTCTTTGGGAGCGTCTTTAAATTTAGGCAGTTGATCATCGCAATCCATAATACGACTGGCATACCATATGTGCCTTACTGGTTTAAATGAATCTGGGATGCTCGTATCAAAGCTAAAGTTATTTACATTAATCCCAATACTATCCTGTTGCGCGGGATCAAGTGCAATACCATAAACAAGGCTGTGACAATATGAGCAAAGAAATAACTTTGCCTTTTCTTTAATGATTTCTTCAAAATCATTATCCTCAGACAAGATCCTGAAGTCTCTAGTCAAATAAGCTGCAGTGAGGGAGTAACCTGATTTATCCTGTTTCTTTTGAGACAAAGAAGCAATTTCTCGACATTTATTGCAATGACAATATTGAGTAAAGACAGGCTCACCTGTACACATAAATTGAATTTTTCCACAAGCGCATTGCCCGTAATAAGTTGCCATTATTCTAAATGCCTTCTTCAATTGGTGGTAATCGAAAGTATATTTTAAAGAAAATCCACAAACTGAGGTTATTTTATACTTTGTAGCTATTAATTAAAACGTAAAATTCCATGATGAGCTATTAATTGGTTCTGAGGGCGGCATGTGGATATCTTTGATATTATGAATAATATCGTCTCGCTTACACCAGCGCTCTTCAGACCAATGAAGAAAATCGAAGACCTGATACCCCATATTTTTCAGCTGAGTTATGCCGATTTTTTGCAGTTTGCTTTTTTCCTCTTCAAATAGCTCTGCTACGCGTAGCACATAAAAGGGGTTTCCTGGTACTGCTTTCATCGCCATTTTATAATGCTGGTTAATGTCTGGGGCATTGATATCAAAAAAGCATTGAACATCGGCCAGGAGATAATGTGCTTTACCCAGTTGCAAGCGCAAGGCTTTGTCTTGAGTTCCTTCCAATAGAGCAATTAACTCCTCCAATGTTTTAATTAAAATCGCAATATCTTGTTGGTGTTCAATTTTATGTTTTCTGATAGACTCAAAATCAGAAGAGTAATAATTAAAAGCAATTTTTTCACGCAAAGTATCTACTCGGCGCATAAGTCCGGCTGCCAGGGCGCGCGTATGATGTTCTTGTTCTTCTTTATTGCTTGAGCGGCATTCTCTCAACAGAGTGATTGCTTTTTGGATGCTGGCAATATCACTGTCCTCTGCTTTGTTCAGGTCGATATCTGCGTCGATTAATAACAAGGCATATAAGCGTTTGTGAGCGTATAAATCTTCCAGGTATTCGTCAGCGGGATCCAGGTGGTGCGCTGCCTTTTTTTGCTCCAGGCTTTGCAGATAATATTGTTTTGCTTTTTCCCAATTTTTATTTCCTCTATATGTTTTCCCGGCTACGTAGGCTGTTTCAGCGTCACTATAAAATATCTTGGCAAGCAATTTACGCTCAGGCATTGAAAATAGGTTAGGGGAATTGTATTTCTTAAAGATATCATAAGCCTTTTCATAATTTTGCTCTTGAATTTCAATAGCAAATGCTGCATTAGGGCTAATTTCTTCAATATTGGTGTAAAATTGTGTTGCCAGGAGATATTGTTTTTTTTCAATATAATATTTCGCCATGATGGCGGCGATTGCTGTGTCTTTTTGAATTAAAGCATGACGTTCTGTTTCTGGAATCGCTAACAAAAATTTTAAAACCAGATTGGAGTCGTTCAATATGCCCAATAGATTAAATGCATTGTCATATTCCTTTTGCGCAAGATGATATTCAATGAATTTCTGGGCATCCCGCTTGGCTATTTGAGGATCGTAAGCAAGAGCCAAAGCGAGATAGCGAGGGCGCGGGTCGGTCCAAAGCAAGCGGAAAAAGAATGAAGGGACAATTGTATTTTTAGCCTTATCACAATAGTACTGAGCAGCAGCTTTGGCGTATTTGCTATGTTGCAAAAAGAACACATCTTTTGCTGAAATCCCCTTCTTATCCAGGGTGCTGATTACCTCCGCGATCAAGCTGTCATCTTGAGGGTCTAATTGCGGAATCAGTCCCCACTCGTGTGCGTGCATCCAGCTTTCACCAAAGCGATGATTTGGGTTTAGTTTCTGGTAGGAATAATCAATTCCAAGATGGGGCTCCACTTTAAAATAATTATTCACCAATTTATTTTGTAGTTGGGCTGTCGTTAAATCATCTCTGCTTTTGACAACCAGGGCAGAAATTTCAGGAGAGATTGAGTAATTTGTTATTGATGAAAAATCAGGCTGAAGAAATTGTTTTGTGTATCCATAATACGAGAGTTTGTCTAAAACGTATGAAATTTTCTCTGGCTGACAATGATTATCAAAGCCAAGCCAGCCTTTAACCGTTTGAAAGGCATACATCAACCAATGGGTAGGTTTTATCACAAATCCGTTAGTATACAGGTATTTTGCGGAAGATAACTCATGCCATAAATGGGTATACTGTATTTGATTCAATTGAAACAGAAGCACATCCGGGTAGTATTCCATAACCCCTTTAAGATGCTGAGGGATTCTCTTTAATAATTCAATATTAGTATAACGCATTTATTTTTATCTAAACTAATAGAGCAAGATGAGATGAAGCGGAGTATAGTAAACCTTAATTAAGGAATTATGAAGCGAGCTGATTTTCTCGCAATTATCTTGCTAGATGTCAGGTAGTGTGCTTTTTATGAGAATCAACAATTATGGTACCAGAAACTAATTAAACGTGTTTGTTGACAAATGCTTTAATTGATCAAACCATAGTTAACTCAGGTGAAAAATTATTGAATGAAGCGTTGCGTTTGTTCGTCAAAAAAATCGATTAAGGAGTTTTTGCGACATGGCCACACTTAAGATTAATGGTGTTGATATTTATTATGAGCTCTATGGGCAAGGTAAACCACTGGTTTTAATTGCAGGCTATTGCTGTGATCACACTTTTTGGAACGCCATGCTCCATGAGTTGGCCGAACAATTCCAGGTATTGATATTTGACAATCGCGGGATAGGGCAAACAAGAGACAATGGAGCTTCTTTTACATTAGAAGCTCAAGCGGATGACATCATGGCTTTCCTGGAGCAATTAGGTTTTAGCAACCCGTCTATTCTAGGACAATCAATGGGTGGGGCTATTGCTCAACTGCTTGCCAGAAAGTATGGTAAAAAAATCAATAAGCTGATTATTTTAAATTCGGTTGCAAAATTTAATACGAGAGCAAACCAGGCTATGGAAAGTCTTTTGAATCTGCGTAAGGAGAATATTCCATTCGATTTATTAATAGAGGCCGGAATACCATGGTTTTTTTCAAGCGAATATTTGGCTGAGCCTAAAAATATCGCTGCTTTTAAAGAGAATTTGAAAAATAATCCTTATCCGCAATCCTTACAAGATCAAGCGCGACAATTTAGAACCATACCACCATTTGATTCCCGCGGGTGGCTACATGAAATTAAAGTGCCCACACTAGTGATAGCAGCAGAGGACGATATACTGACCTTGCCTGCAGAAAGTCAACAACTGGCACAAGGGATCCCTAATGCTCAATTCATTACCATTCCAGGAGGGCATTCGAGCCCATTAGAACAAGCCATGATAGTCAATGAAGTCATACTAAAATTTTTAACCTCTTCCTAAAAAAGGTGCGGAATAAATGGAAATTTACAAAATGTACATTGATGGGAAATTTACTTTAGCCAAAAGTGGGGCTACACGTGACATTTTTGATCCGGCTAATGGGGATTTGATTGCAAAAGTGCCAGAAAGTGCTAAAGAAGATGCCATACTTGCTATCAAAGCAGCGAGAAAAGCCTTCGATGAAGGAGAGTGGAGAAAATCACTGGCGCTTGATCGAGGCAAATTGTTATTCAAGCTTGCTGATTTGATTCGAGCCAATGCTAAAATGTTGGCAGAACTGGAAACTCGAAATTGCGGAAAGCCGTTACTCGAAGCGGAGTTTGATGTCACTGATGCTGCCAATTGCTTTGAATTTTACGGTGGGCTTGCGACTAAAATTCATGGTGAAACGATGTCGGTTCCAGCGAATTCATTTAGTTACGTAGTACGTGAACCCATAGGCGTGTGTGGTCAAATCATTCCATGGAATTTTCCACTGCTTATGGCGGCCTGGAAACTTGCCCCCGCACTTGCCGCAGGCAATACCGTGGTATTAAAACCATCAGAATTGACCCCGATAACGGCACTTGAGTTATTCAAGTTGATTGATGAATGCGGATTTCCAGCGGGCGTGGTTAACCTCATTACTGGGCCGGGTATAGGAGTTGGAGAGGAGTTGGCAAGTAATGCTATGGTGGATAAGGTTGCTTTCACCGGAGGATCGGCAACAGGCAGAAAAATCATGCAGGCGGCTACTGGCAATTTGAAAAAAATCTCGTTAGAGCTTGGCGGAAAAAATCCAAATATTGTCTTTGCAGACTCTGACCTTGAAATGGCAATCGACGGTGCCCTTTTTGGTGCTTTTGCAAATCAAGGGGAAGTCTGTTCTGCGGGTTCCCGCTTGCTAGTGGAGCGCTCTATTCACAAAAAAATAGTAGAGGGAATGTTGAAAAAAATTCCAAATATCAAGCTTGGCCATGGTTTGGACGCCGGGGTAAAAATGGGGCCTTTGGTTTCAAGTGCACATCGTGAAAAAGTGGAAAGCTATGTCAAGCTTGGAATGGAAGAAGGAGCCAAATTACTTTGCGGCGGTAAACGCCCGACAGGCAATGAATTTGCAAAGGGACATTTTTTCGAGCCAACCATTTTTGATGAAGTGAAATCCACGATGCGCATTGCTCGTGAAGAAATTTTTGGTCCAGTACTCGTAGTGATACCTTTTGACACTGAAGAAGAGGCCATTCGCATTGCGAACGATACTGATTATGGTTTATCTGGGGCTGTATGGACGAAGAGCGTTACTCGGGCCCATCGAGTCACATCTCAAATCCGTGCCGGGATTCTTTGGGTGAATCATTACCATCCAACCTATAATGAAATGCCTTGGGGCGGATACAAACAAAGCGGAGCGGGTCGTGAGTTAGGTTTGTATGGCATTGAGAGTTACCTTGAGGTCAAGCAAGTGAATATTAATCTGGATGAAACACCAATTGGTTGGTACTAAACTAATGAAAAAAATTCATATCAAAACGCCAATTCCCGGACCCAAATCGCAACAGTTGATGGAATTGCGACGTCAGCATGTTGCAAGAGGGCCATTTCATGCTACTCCTATCTTTGTGAAGCAGGCGAAAGGTTCTTTTGTGGAGGATGTTGATGGAAATGTATTTTTGGACTTTTCATCAGGGTTTGGGGTGGTCAATACAGGGCACTGCCCTGATTCGGTGGTCAATGCCATCAAGCTCCAAGCCGAAAAATTTATACACACCGGCTTCAATATTATTCCTTATGAATCTTATATCAAGGTGTGTGAAAAATTAAATGATCACACCCCGGGACATTTCGAAAAAAAATCGCTCCTTTTGAATTCCGGTGCGGAAGCAGTTGAAAATGCCATTAAAATTGCTCGTGCCTATACGGGCAAACAAGCAGTGATTTGTTTTGATCATGCTTTTCATGGACGCACGTACATGGCAATGACACTCACTTCGAAAAACAAACCCTATAAGCATGGATTCGGCCCGTTTCCTTCTGAAATCCATCGTGCTCCTTTTCCTTATGAGTATCGTTGGAAGGGAGCCAATTGTGTAGAAGAATGTTTCGATGAGTTTACCGATCTTGCCAATTTCCGTGTCGGTGTTGAAAACATTGCTGCAGTCATTATAGAGCCGGTATTGGGTGAAGGTGGATTTATTCAATCCCCTGCCTTATTTTTGCAAAAACTTCGTGAGTTTTGTACGACAAACGATATCGTTTTTATTGCCGATGAAATCCAATCCGGTTTTGGCCGCACAGGAAATCTGTTTGCGATGAATACTTTGGGAGTACCCCCCGATCTCACCATATCAGCAAAAGGCCTTGGCGGTGGGGTAGTGCTTGCTGGTGTAACAGGTAAAGCTGAAATCATGGATGCGGCTATGGAAGGTGGGTTGGGTGGAACTTTTGGTGGAAATCCACTTAGTTGTGCTGCTGCTCTTGAAGTGTTCCATATTTTTGAAGAAGGAAGCCTGCTGCAAAATGTTACCCATCTTGCAAAGGCACTGCAGTCCAGACTTTCTGGATTTAAGGAAAAATACAAGGTAGTTGGTGATGTTCGTGGTTTGGGTGTCATGCAGGCAATCGAATTGGTAAAGGATAAAAACACGAAAGAACCTAATAAAGAAGCCACAGTACAATTGGCCCAATTTTGTTTAGAACATGGGTTGATTATTTTGACCTGTGGAACCTACGGGAACGTCATTCGTCTCCACATGCCACTTTCTACTGGCGTAAAAGATTTGGAACTCGGCCTTTCGATTATTGAAGAAGGATTGAAAAAATTGTCGGTATAATAGCTAGGAAGTTTGAAATGAGAAAGGTATTCTTAATACTCACTTAATTAGTTTTTGATATCATTTGCTCTAATTAATTACAGGTGAATGATATTATGTGGTATCAAAATATAATGCGCAACTTGCTTGAAAAACTTCCGGAAGCAAGTAGAAAAGATGGCGAGTTTTTTTTAGACAAGCTGTTTTTGGCTGTTAAAAGAGTAGACAATAAACCTGAAATGGAATTCTTTTTGGGCCTTATTGAGAAATCTTTTTTAAAGTTTGAAAATGAAAAATCCGGCTCAGTCACCTTGGTCAAATTCTCCAGATATATTTTGGGACTCACCTTACTCTATATTAAGTCGGGTAATGACGGTGCTATATGGAATTCAGATTTTATTCCATACCTTGGAGAAATTAAGAAATTCTTTGATGTAGAAAAAGAGGGCAAATCTTTCTATAAGTTTCTCAATCAACTGGAAGTGGACGTTTTTGTCAGTTTAAATCATCAGCTTGCTATTGACTTCAAGCATTTCACCTCCATTCTAAGAGGAAATAATGATTTGAAAACCATTCAATCTTTTACTGAAGCTTGTAAAGGATTAGGTAATGAGAGTTCGGAAGGGTTTAACCAAGTGGTGAAGGATGCAGAGGCGCACATGATAAATTTGCAGTTTGCTGATGATTTAAATTCTGATTTTAATCTTGAGGGCATTGATGAAAATCTGAGAAATACTACGTTACAGAAATCTTCTCATGCCAATTCCATGCCCATGAGTGTAAACAAAGGGCATCGACTGAGTATCTTTAAAGCACTTGCAACTTCTGGCGAGTTAAGCGACCAAACCAGTTTGTTTATCAATCAAAATAATGGACCAATATAGTGTCCCTCATCATTTTGTTTCCAGAATTCTTTAGCGAACAAAAAATCTGGTAGTCAGAGTAGAAATGGATTTCTGCCTGTAGGACAAAGACCTGTTCGCTTGATGCATAAGACCAAGGCAAAAAATATTTTCTCAATACCGTTACTTGAACTAAGTTTTCATCCTTCACTTATTAACTAACAGCATTCTTGCAAAATAAAATATTTGTCTTGATGTGCTAAATTTACCATAATAGCCCCTTTTTTAATCCAATAGTACTATGTCATCAAAATTGCTTACCATCCAATTGTTAGAAGAGCTTGTGCATGCTGCCGAATTAAATCAAGAAGGCAAAACCGCGGATTATATCCCTGAACTGGCGAATGTTAATCAGGAATTGACGGCAATTGCGGTGCAAGCTTTGGGTGAGAAAACCTTGGCTTATAGTAATAATCCACTTCATCCAGTGACTTTGCAAAGCACGGGGAAGATGATTCCTTTGATTGGTTTGCTTGAAGAGTTTGGCGCCGATCAATTATTTGAATGGGTTAAGGTGGAGCCCTCAGGTGATGATTTCGCTTCCATTACCCGCCTGGAGCAGTTTGGACCTAAACCGTCAAATCCCATGTTGAACGCTGGCGCTATTGCTTTATGCTCACGCATTCCTGGCATAGGTGAACAGCAATTTAGATGGCTAGAGCATTGGGTACAAAAATTATTTAATCAACGTCTCAGTATTAATCCTCTGGTTTTTGCCTCTGAAAAACGAACCGGTAATCGTAACCGCGCTCTTGCTTATTTACTGAAAAGCAGAAACAATCTTGGAGCTGATGTTCATGAAACCCTCGATTTGTATTTTGCGCTATGTTCCTATGAAGCCATGTTGGATCAGATGCTGTACTTACCTACTTTGTTAGCTAATAGAGGGAAAGATCCGGACACGGGTGAACAAATACTGTCTACGGAAACCTGTAAAATTACTTTAGCCATTATGGCGACTTGCGGGTTATATGATGAAACAGGTACTCACATGGTTAAAACAGGGATGCCAGCTAAAAGTGGAGTATCTGGTTATACCATCGCGGTTGTTCCCGGTAAAGCAGGTATTGTGGTATTGAGTCCAAGAGTGAATGCGAAAGGAAATAGCATACGAGGTGAAATCATGCTGGAAGGTTTATCCAAAGCAATGAATTGGCATTTCGCATTACCTTAATTTTTAAAAAAGAGCGTTATAGAATGGTGAGCCATCTCTTTGATTGAAGTGAAATAACGATGACAAATTGCTTGTCACAGCGGAGTGGAAAAACTTAATTAAATTTGGATTAAAGGATTTTACATGAAAATTGCCGTTGTTGAGCCTATAGGGATTGCGATGCAGGAAATTCGTTCTGAATTACCAGGCCACACGATTATCGAGTGTGACAGTCGTCAGTGGAGTGATGAGCAATTAATAGATTTTGTGAAGGATGCAGACATCATTGCACTGACGAATCGACGTTTATCAGCTGCAGTCATTAATTCAGCGCTGCGATTACAATTGATTGCTGTTGCATTTGCTGGAATCGACCATATTGATAGGGATGCGGTGAGTAAAAGAAATATTCCGGTAAAAAATGCAGCGGGTTATGCCAACACTGCGGTATCTGAACTGGTATTTGGTCTCATGATTTCTCTTGCACGTCATATTCCTGATAACAATCAGAGAATAAGAGAGCAAGGCATAACCAATACCGGTATTGAACTAAAAAATAAAGTGCTGGGCATTGTCGGTTATGGAGCAATCGGTGCAGAAGTTGCGCGGCTTGCTAAGGCATTTCAAATGACAACTATAATTTATGACAGGAAATCTCAAGTAACATTAGACGATTTGTTTTCCCAATCTGATTTCGTCACTTTACATGTGCCACTTACAAATGAAACCAAAGGCATGGTTAACTTAAGACTTTTATCTCAAATGAAAAAATCAGCGTATTTGATTAATTGTGCCAGAGGGCCGATTGTGGTTAACAGTGATTTAAAAAAAGCCTTGGAACAGGACATGATAGCAGGTGCCGCATTGGATGTATTTGATGTTGAACCACCATTACCTGCAAATTATAGCCTTTGGGAGGTACCTAATCTTATCGCAACACCACACATAGGATTTAATACAAGGGAGGCACTTGTGGCCAAGGGGCAATTGACTATCAGAAATATCAAAGAGTTTCTTTCGTCCCGTCTATAAAACCGTGTAAAAACATAAAGAAACATAATTTTACCTGCAATACTATGCAAAACCATGCTTGCTGTTTTTTTAAATAATTTTAATCAGGGCTTACAATAAACCCCAATCTCTTTGTTAAAAAATTTTTAATTCGGTCATTTAGTTTATCTTAACTCCCTAGTTAAAAACATTTTTTGCCTCGACCTTGGGGTTTTTCATAAGTCCTGTTAATGTTACCCTACGCAATACACTTGACCTGTTTGAGCGCCCTCAATACTCTTGCTGTAGGCGAGTGCTGCACGAGCAGCAGATACAGGTTCATAGCCTCTGAAATAGGGGCCATAGTTTTCCATGGCTTCGGTAATTACTGTGGGGCTTACACCATTGATTCGGATACCTCTTGGCATTTCCAGAGCAGCACTTTTGATAAAACCATCCAATGCGCCATTAACCATGGCAGCGGAACTTCCATAGAGAATGGGGTCACGATTTAATATTCCGCTTGTTAATGTAAATGAGCCATTATCATTGATGTATTCTAATCCAGCCAAGACTACATTAACTTGACCCATTAGTTTATTGGTCAAACCAATTTTATAATCGTCTTCTCCCATGTCTTTTAGGGCAGCAAAGTGCACTTTACCGGTAGCTAACACAATCGCATCAATAGTATTTAATTTTTTGTACATTGCATCGATTGATTGTTTACTGGTTATATCCACTTGAATATCACTGTTTTTATAGCTCGCTGAAATAATTTCATGTCTTGGGTTTAATTCAGCAACTATTGCTTTTCCAATTATCCCCGTAGCACCAATCACCACTATTTTCATAAGTCATTCCCTCTTTATCCAATAAAAAGCAAAAGTCCTACATAGAATAGTACAGTAACAACAATAAGTTCTGAAATAAAAAGTGTGTATCGGCTGTATTTGATTACTGCCTATACACAGGATTTATTGAAGAAGAGAAGTAAAATGCCTCTATTAACCACTTGCCTTGTAGCATGTAATATGGCGAGTATGGTTTTACATCAATTCAAATTATTTGCGCAAACCACAGATTGATGCCTTCCACTAGAGTAGGGTGAGCGAACATCATATCGCGCAATTTTTGATAAGGTACGCGCAACTCCATTGCTAATTGGATGACCCCTAATATTTCCCCTGCCTCCGCACAGAAAATAGAAACGCCCAAAATCAAATCGGTTTCAGCGTCAATGACTGCTTTTAAAATACCCGTTGTTTCTCCTTGGGTTTTGGCGCGAGGAATCGCAGCTGCCGGAATTGTGGCGATTTTAATTCGGCGGCCTTGGGATCTGGCTTGAGCTTCAGTAAGTCCAATGCGTGCTAATTCCGGGTCGAGAAACACTGTGTAAGGAATAAGCCTGTTTTGGGAAGAAAGCTTTTTCTGGGGGTTTTGTAAATTATGTTTCACCAGACGATAGTCATCAAGAGACAGGTGGGTAAATTGTGCCCCTCCCTTGACATCGCCCAATGCCCAAATCCCTGCCGCTGTCGTTTCGAGAAACTCATTGACTTTGATGAATCCACGCTCATCAAGTTCAACGCCAGTTTTATCCAAATGCAATCCTGCTGTATTGGCAATACGCCCTACTGCAACCAGGACAGCTGTGCCACGAATAATTTCTGATTGGCCTTGTCGATTAGCTTCGATAATCACTTCAGTTTGCTCTTGGCGAATGGCATTAATCTTTGTATCGACAGCAAATTGAATGCCTTCGTTGGATAAGGTTTGAAAAACCTGTTCAGCAATGTCCTTGTCTTCCCGGCCAAGAAATTCGCTGCTGGCTTCGATGACAGTGACTTCAGCACCAAAGCGGCGAAACATTTGTGCAAATTCCAAGCCAATATAACCGCCGCCGATGATCAATAAATGTTGGGGTACCAAATCGGTGTTCATTAAACTGTCATTGGTAAAATAATTGACTTTATCGAGCCCCGCAATGGGGGGAATGAATGGCAGAGCGCCTGTATTAATAATAATTTTATCAGCTGTGATGTGCAGCGTTTTTTGCTTGTCACGTGGTGAGGATAGGGTAACTTCAATCATTTTTGGTCCAATAAAATGACCATGTCCTAACATGAGATCCATGCCTGAGTCTAAAAACTGTTTTAAATTCGCTTCACGCATCCCTTTCACCACAGCGTCTTTACGTGCTCGAATTGCTTTAAAATCAATTGGGTGCAATGTAGTATTTAAACCATAGTCTTTTGCTTTACGGCAGTAATGTGCCACTTTTGCTGACTGCACGAGCGTTTTCGTAGGTATGCATGCCACATTGATACAGGTCCCACCGATCTGATTGTTTTCAACCATCGCGATTTTCTGGCCGCTTTTAGCCAAATCCATTGCAAGAGTCTTCCCACCTTTGCCCCCACCTAATATGATGGTATCAAACTCTAAAACCATTCCATTCTCCCGAAAATTTCAATGTTTTATCCACTTGATGATGATCCTTATTTACAATACTTGAATTAAAGAGGAAAGCTCACGCAAGGCGATAAAAAATATGGTGTAATCTATGTTTTCGCTACCCAATAACATTTCTAATAACTTTTCCCAGCGTTTTTGAATGGGGTGATTTTGTTCCAGCCAATAGTTTATCAATTTTTCAGAAGTACGTTCTTTGGTGTTAGTTGTTAAAATGGCAATAGTCAAACGTCTTTGCAGATTATCTAACTCATCACGCAAAGACAGGCGAGCCATGGTATTCCAATGCCCTTCACGTGAGTCATTGGCTATTTGGTCGCGAAACCAAACGAGATTAAATTGACTACCAACTTTAAAGTAAGTTTCTGCAGTAAGCGATAAATCAAATTCATTTTGCGTGGCTACTTCAATGATATTTAATGAAGTATAAAGAGCCCGAGTTATAGCAATTTTTTGAGCCATATCCTTTTCAATACCAATACTGACGAATTGGCTAATGAGTTTCTCAAGGTATTCTTTAGTGACACCACCCATGAGCTTGGGAATCAACAGTTCAAGTTTTTTGACTGACTTGCCATAATTTTTAATATTTTTTTCAATGCCTCCGGTCAGTCGATTATTATGCAAAAACCAGCGTGTCGCCAAGTTGAGCAATTGGCGAATGTGATGCAATAATTCATATTGGGTGGATAAGGATATTTTATCTTGAAATGAATCAATCAGATTTTGTAAGACATCCGTTTGGAAAATACAGGCTGAAATAGTGTAAGCGCAGGCAATATCAGCAATCGACATACCGGTTTCCATCAGCATGCGGTACATGAAGGTAATTCCCATGTTGTTAACCAGCTTATTGCTCAGTTGCGTCGCTATGATTTCACGAGACAAAGGGTGTTTTGGCAAGGCTTTCGCATAGGGCTTTCGTAGCGAGATGGGAAAACCTGTTTCCAAAAAAGTTGTGAAGTATGAGTCATCGGGTAAATGCGATTTTAATAATTCGTTAGCAATATGAATTTTGGTGTGTGCCATTAAAACAGCAAGCTCTGGTCTTGTCAGCCCTGCGCCAGTGCTTTTGCGTTCGAGGAGTTTTTTATCGTCAGGAAGGAATTCAACGCTTCTGTCAAGGTTAACCCACTTTTCCAATTCTTTCATGTAATCTTGATATAAGCCACTATAATGAGAAGAATGAGCTGCCGATATACTTAAAATCAAGGCTTGATTGTAGTTGTCTTGCAAAACAAGATCGGCGACTTCGTCTGTCATTCTGCTTAGCAATTGATTGCGTTTTTTTTCTGTGAGTTTCTTTTCTCTAATCTCTTTATCTAAAAGAATTTTGATATTGACTTCATGGTCAGAGCAGTTAACGCCGGCGGAATTATCAATCGCATCAGTGTTAATAAGACCGCCCTTTAATGCAAACTCGACGCGTCCAAGTTGAGTAAAACCCAGATTTCCTCCTTCTCCCACTACCTTGCAGTGTAATTCTGCGCCATTAATACGGCAGAATTCATTAGTCTTGTCGCCAACATCGGCATGTGACTCCGTGGTTGCTTTGACATAGGTTCCAATACCGCCGTTAAACAGTAAATCCACTGGTGCTTTTAACAGCGCTCGAATAAGCTCATTGGGCGTAAGGGCATTTGCATCTATAGCGAGAGCTTTTTTTACTTGCGGGCTAATGGGGATCGATTTGCTTGAGCGTTTGTAAACGCCTCCGCCTTTAGAAATAAGTTGTAAGTTGTAATCTTCCCAGGATGAAGTAGGTAAATTAAACAGGCGAAGTCTTTCTTCATAGGATTTTACAGGGTCGGGATTCGGGTCGAGAAAAATATGACGATGATCAAAAGCAGCTAACAGCCGTATATGTTTTGAATAAAGCATGCCATTGCCAAATACATCACCACTCATATCACCAATACCTACTACCGTAAAGTCTTGTTGCTGAATATTGATATCAAGTTCACGAAAATGTCTTTTGACAGATTCCCACGCACCACGTGCTGTAATACCCATTTTTTTATGATCGTACCCGGCAGAACCTCCAGAAGCAAAAGCATCACCTAGCCAAAATCCATGTTCCTTGGCAATACTATTGGCAATATCGGAAAAAGTAGCTGTTCCCTTGTCAGCAGCAACAACCAGATAAGGGTCAGGGTCGTCGTAACATATAACATTCTGTGGAGGGATTGTTTTATCATTGATTAAATTATCGGTGAGATCCAGTAAACCATTGATGAACGATTTATAACAAGAGATGACTTCCTGTTGGATTTGCTCGCGGCTGGCTGCATGAAGCGGTTTTTTCAAGACAAAACCTCCCTTGGCGCCAGAGGGAACAATGACTGCGTTTTTTACCTTCTGCGCTTTCATAAGTCCTAAAATCTCGGTTCGAAAATCTTCTGGCCGATCGGACCAGCGAATACCGCCGCGGGCTACTTTGGTACTACGTAAATGGATTCCTTCAAAACGTGTTGAGTACACAAAAATTTCATAAAGCGGTTGACCTGGAGGTAGGTCAGGAATTTCCGAGGATTTTAATTTGAAGGAAAGGTAATCTTTAGATAATCCCGCGTGATTTTTTTGAAAGTAATTAGTACGAAGAGTTGCTTTCATCAAAGACCAAAAATAACGCATGATGCGATCCTCATCCAGGCTGCTAATCGCATCAATGTTTATTTGAATTTTCTGTTCTAGTGCCAATATGTCCTTGTGAATAGCAGATTTCCTTTTAAGGCCAAATTTCAAATAAAAGAAGTGAATCAGCTCACGGGCAATGGCCGCATGCATTTCGATGGTTTTTTCAATGTAAGATTGACTGTAACGAATACCAATCTGATGGAGGTATTTTGCATAGGCTCGCAAAATAGTTATTTCTTGCCAGGAGAGCCCCGCGCATAATACCAATTTATTAAAACCATCGTTTTCACAAATACCAAGATTGATACTAATCAGTGCCTCTGCAAAAATATCTTTGACCTGAGTAATGTTGATTGAATCGGTTTGAGAATAGGTTACGTTAAAATCACTAATCCAGAATAATTGCCCGTCCCGTGTTTTGATTTTATAAGGACGTTCGGTATAAGTGCGCAGTCCCATGTTTTCAAGCATAGGCAAGATGTCGGATAGGGGGATTGGGGTTTCATACCGATAAAGTTTAATGTGCAAAGGATATTGTGAGTGAGTGTTTTCATAAAAATCGATAACCAGGGGATTTTCTTTGGAGAGTTTTTCTATCTGTAAAATGTCCTGGATTGCCTCTTCGGGAGTATGTTGTTCACTATAACTCATTGACATTGTTTCGGTGTATTTATCAATGAGCTGTTTCCCTTTTGGGGAGCCAAATTGCTGAGTTAATTGCTTTTGCAATTTATCTTTCCATGAGTTTGTCATCATTCTTAAAATTCCATGCAAGATATGTTTTTATCGTTACTCAAAAGTATAGGCCATTTCAAAGAATAAAATTAAAATTTACTAACTTATTTTACACAAAGTGAGTCATTTGTTTTCAGGAAATTATTAAGTAAACTTTAATAAAAGGTTAAGGACATAAAAGTATAATAAAGCTTCTTTCAAAAGACGAAGCACCTGTTATGTATAAAAATATACTGTTTTTTTCAAATTTTAGCCGTATGCGTTGGAACGAGTACGACGGGGATCGATATCAAAGTCTTTGGGAACATAATAAGCGAGATATTAAACACACATTTTTCGGCACGATTGCAAACGGAAAAGATTTGAGAGAAGTGCTATTCCAGCCAGTTACTGCTTCTTTTTCGATGCTAGTCGCGGGGGCATTTGCCCAATTACTGGTGCCCTATTCCATTTTCATGCTCTGTATGGGTGAGGCGGGGTTTGCGGGCAGAACATTAATTAATTATCTTGAAATAACTACTGTTGCTTTGGCAATGCCATTTATTGCTTTATTAAGTACTGTAGGCCGATGTATTGCAACGGTTAAATGCCTGGTTGAGGATCAATACAATTTGGCTGAGATGGTTGAAGACAAAGAGGTTAAGCCAAATAAAATCTATCTTGATTGTGCTGAAGTAAACTACACTTTCAGGGATGAGAACAACAATCAGTTCAGCCGCAAATATTATAAATTCCAATATAAAATGAGAGGTCTCAACGATGAGCTTTGCCAGGGAAGCTTTACTTTCAGAGATTTAGAGCGTGCTCCTGATAATGACGATTTCAATGGAAAGCTTTCCAGTCTCACACTTTATAAATACGACATCCTGGATTTGATTAAAAGAGTTCATAAAGATAAATTTGAAGAAATGGAAGACGAAAATCTAATTCGTATGTCCATTTAATTTAGATTAGTTTAAAAATCAGGATGTTTTTGTTGAAAGCTATAATGGATAGTGATTATTTTTCTCAACTACTTGTTACTTAACAGGCCGCGTTATATCGTTTATGAAGGATGTTATTGGTTCCCGCTTATATTTTTGATGTGCTGACTTAATAATCAGTTATTGAGTCGGTATTTAAAGCAAGACAAAACAGAGTGATGGACTAAATAAAATTATTAAGGGAATGAGAGCGTGCGTGTATTTTATGGCTTATTAGGTTTCATGATATTTAATTTGGTGGCTTGTGAAAAAATGGCATTACTGACTACGCCACCTAAAAAACAGCAATTATCTAATAGTCCACTGGCTGCTCGGGCAGAGCGATATTTTTGGCGAACCCTTCATGAGGGGCGATATCAGGACATTCCGCAAGCGGATTATTTGCTGATGGCAGCTTACCTCGAGAATCCATATGATTCGAAATTAGCGGCCCATCTTGGCTTTATTCATATTTGGAAAATTACTGAGCGGGAAAGAGTAAAAAATAACTCTCCCTTGCTTCCCAATGAAATTATTTTGTCTAAAAAATACTTTGCTGATGCTCTGCAACTGGATCCGGAAAACCCAATTTATCAAGGATTTTATGGCGATACCCAATTAGTAGAAGGGCAGATTTTTAAAGACAAACAAGAAGAAGTCAGAGGATATTTTACTTTACAGAAAGCGATAAGCAATTGGCCTGAGTTTAATTATTTTACTGCAGGGTACCCCATGAGTAGTTTAAGTGCTGATTCGGATCATTTTAAAAAGGGTTTGGATTGGCAATGGAAAACTTTGGATATCTGTGCTGGTGAGAAGATTAGTAGACAGAATCCTGATTTTACGCCTTATATGAAGAGAGAAACGACAATAGGCGCGCAAAGAGCCTGTTGGAATTCAGAAATTGCGCCTCATAATTTTGAAGGCTTTTTTATGAATATGGGGGATATGTTAGTTAAATCCGGAGATCCTGAAACGGGAATAAAAATATACAATAATGCCAAATTGACTAAAAATTACAATAAATGGCCGTATAAAGACATGTTGGAGAAACGTATTCTGAATGCGAAAGCCAATGTTCAACATTTTAATCAAAAATCAAATGACCCCAATCAGTCGATTATGTTTAATTCCGGATATGGATGCGTGGTTTGTCATCAACGGTAAGTACCATCTGATTATTCTATATCAGGTGGCTTATTAGATTAGTAAGAATGTGAGGTTTCAATTTAAACCCCCTGCTTGTGTTTTTGCAAAGCGGGCAGGATAAAAGCGAAGGAAAGTGTTATAGTTTTAATTTATTTCGGCAAAGAATTTAAAAAGAACATGGAAAAAATTACTATTTATCATAATCCTCGATGCTCAAAATCTAGACAAGCATTGGAAATACTGCAAAACAAAGGTTTTGAACCCATTATCATTGAATATCTTAAAACTCCTCTTGATCTGGAACAATTGAAAAGATTACGGACTCACCTAGCTCTTGAAGACTTAGTGCGCACGAATGAAAATGTTTTTAAGGAATTGGGTCTGTCTCTGGCTAATGAGGCGCAAATTTTAGAAGCTATGGTAAATGAACCTATATTAATGCAACGCCCAATTGTCACATTTAAAGGTAAGGCTGTTATCGGGCGTCCGCCTGAGAAAGTCCTGGAGCTGTTTGATTAATCTTTATTGTACGATAATATAAATTTAATCCTGATACCATGACTAATCTCACTGTCATGGTAAGGAATAAAAGCATTTGCAAAACTTCAGAGAGAATAGCTTTTTAATTGTGATGCAAATTGCCTTAACACATGCAGCCCGGATTCTTCGGCCTGGCTACACCATTTTTGTATTAAATTAAGAAGATCCTTATTGGATAGGGACGTTTTTAACCATATCTGCTGTAATAATTCGCGGTAATTATGAACCGCTTGCAAGTTGTCATGTTGCTTAAGTAATGTTTTCAATCGCAACTGATCAGCATGGGATAGCTGTTCGTTCGGTTTCTTGAATAAATGGCGAGCATTCTTTAAATCCCGATTTTTTATGCGGTATTGCATATCGCGCAGAGTAGGAAATATAACCAGCTTGTAATAATCAGATATCACTTGAAAGCGATTACCAAGTATCGCTTTTACCGAATCTACATCTATATGAGATTTATTCTTGTCAATGATCAGTTTTGGGGGTAATTTTTTTACTTTGGCAAGCTTTAAAAAAGACAAACAACGTATGTAAAACCAACCCAAATCAAATTCCCACCATTTAATGGAAAATTTGGCTGAGGAGGCGAAGGTATGATGATTATTATGCAATTCTTCACCAGCAATCAATAAACCCCAGGGAAAAACATTGGTTGAAGAATCTGACGACTCATGATTGCGATAACCCCAATAGTGCCCTATTCCATTGACCACGCCAGCAACAAGAGGTATCCACATCATTTGGATTGCCCAAAGGGTAAGTCCAGGAATTCCAAACAAGAAAAGATTAAGTGTGAGCATTAAAAATATGCCTTTGTTCGCATGGGGAGAATATAATTTGCGCTCTATCCAGTCGTTTGGAGTGCCCGAGGAGTATTTTTTAATCATGTCTTTATCTTTAGAGGCCTCTCGATATAATTCTGGAACTTGCCAAAATACTTTTTTTAAAGTAAATACCTGAGGGCTATGTGGATCCCCTTCCATGTCAGTATTGGCATGATGTTTCCGATGAATGGCTACCCATTCTGCCGTGGTCATCCCGGTCGTTAACCAAAGCCAGAAGCGGAAAAAATGGCTTACAAGAGGATGCAGAGTTAATGCGCGGTGTGTTTGATAACGATGTAAGTAAATGGTAACAGCAGTGGTGGTGATGTGAGTCAGGACAAAACCGGCCAAAAGATATCCCCATAAAGTCATATTTAAAAAACCAAACATCATTCCTCCTCTTAGGTGCCTGAAATTGTGTAATTGGCAAAACGATATGTAAGAATATCTTTATATCCACTAAGTATACACTATTTATTTTTATCTTAGTGGCATTTAAAAAGCTAATTATTTACGCGCTTTTATTAAAAGCCGTCCTGGATTTTCTGCTGATATTGCCCTTATATCCTGCTTTTGGCGGCGCAAATTTTTGAATTTTGGCTGAGACAAAATCTGAAAAGTTATGCAAAAACTCAAAATCTTTAATTTTAATGCGCTCCAGTTTTTGATTGATTAATTTTTCTATAGACAGCAGCAGCTTTATTTCTTCTGTGCTGACCAAGGATACAGCCAATCCAGAGGCGCCTGCCCGTCCTGTTCGTCCAATCCGATGAACGTAGTCCTCAGGCACATGAGGCAGGTCAAAATTCACTACACAGGCAAGTTTCTCGATGTCTATGCCACGTGCTGCGATGTCTGTTGCAATTAATGTTTGTACTTTGCCTGACTTGAAATCAGCTAAGGCTTTTATTCGTTGAGCCTGTGATTTGTTGCCATGAATAGCAACCGAATATATTTGGGATTCGGCCAGTTGCTTAACCAGTTTATTGGCTCCATGTTTGGTTCGAGAAAAAACCAAAGTTTGTCCCCAGTTATTCTTATGAAGTAAATGACTCAGAAGGGCTAACTTATGGTTTCTATCTACTGAATAAACAGTTTGTTTTATGGTTTTTACCGCGGTATTTCTCGGTGCGATATCAATTTCAACCGCTTTATTCAGTATATTTCTGGCTAAAGCGCGTACTTCAGGGGTAAAGGTTGCTGAAAAAAGCAGGTTCTGCCTTTTTAAAGGTAATAATTTGATAATTTTTTTTATATCATGAATAAACCCCATATCCAGCATTCTATCCGCCTCATCGAGTACCAGGGTGTCAATCTCATCAAATTTAACAGCACGTTGCTGATATAAATCCAATAATCTTCCCGGTGTTGCAACCAGTATCTCAAGGCCTGAGTCTAATTGTTTAATTTGGTTGTGGCTTTTTACTCCTCCGTAAATCACAGCTGAGCGCAGTGTTAGGTATTTGCCATATTGGATTATGCTCTCGTGGACCTGGATGGCTAATTCACGTGTAGGCGTTAAAATCAGTACTTTAACTCGATTAGGGCTGGTTTGAGTTTGCTGACTGGCTTTTTGCAAGATAGGCAATACAAAGCTTGCTGTTTTTCCTGTTCCTGTTTGAGCGGAACCAAGTAAATCATGCCCATTTAAAATGAGCGGGATGGCTTTTAATTGAATACTGGTAGGGGTAGTGTAGCCTAACTCACTAACCGCCCTGTTTAGCGGCTCAATCAGCGCTAATTGTTTAAAACTCATTGTTTTCCTTATTGATATCTATGGGTATTGTGGGCTCTGAGGTTAATCACTCATTATTTTGTGGGGAAAATGAGGCATTAATTTAGAGGGGAAAAATAGGAATTTTCAAAGGTTTTTTGAAAGAATTCATGCAATATTTGGAACTATTATAACAGTTATTTGCAAATATGTCTTGTTTATTTTGCTTAGGCTTGGATTGTTAATTAACAGCTAACATGCTAAGCTCCTCAGAAGATCTAATTCTACGCACAATACTCTTTTCGATCGTTTGATTTTTTACTCTTCTTGCTTTCATCCAGATCATTGTTCGTTAATCTATTCAGGAGCAATGATGAAACAGAAAAAAATATATGTTGGTAATTTACCATTTGGTACGACTGAGGAAGCATTAAGCATTCAATTTTCTCAATATGGAAAAATCGAGGAGATGTTCTTAATTAAGGATCGATTAACAGGACAAATGAAGGGATTTGGTTTTATAACGTTTTCTGCTCAGCAGGAGGCGGAGTCTGCTTTAGAGATGAATGGTCAGCCATTTGATGGACGTTCATTAAAAGTATGCATGGCACAGAAAAAAACCAATTCTGTTTCTCGTAGCCGGTGGTAAAATAGAGTATTTACTTAATTCCGATGTTATCGTATCGAGAACTCATCACTACAAATAAATTTTTAATCTACGTTGACTCAACTTTTTTAGCCCTGAGTGAGCCATTTATTTTCTTGTGTTTTATCTATCCCATATGCAAAAATAACAACCATAGTATTTGGTGATAATAGTCAGCATGAAAGCGAACGGTTTTTTTGATGAGCAATCTTCCCTTAAGAAAAGTAAAATTGGGTTGAATTTAGTATGGATGTTCTCACTTGGTCATATTTTTCTAATAACGCTCAGTAATGTTCTGGTTCAATATCCATTTGATATGATGGGATTTCACACGACCTGGGGGGCGTTCACTTATCCAGCAATTTTTATTTTAACTGATTTGACAACAAGGATAGCAACCGCTAATAAGGCGCGGAAAATTATTATGCTGAGTATGACCCCAGGATTAATATTGTCCTATCTTGTTGCGAGCTATATTGAGGCAGGCAATAATTTGAATGAGAGCGGTCTATCCGTTTTACACCTCATGCCATTACGTATCGCCCTGGCTTGTTTTATAGCCTACGTTGTTGGGCAATTGCTGGATGTGGCAGTTTTCCAACGCTATAGAAATCGGCCTGCCTGGTGGCTGGCCCCAACTCTATCGGCGGTTGCAGGCAATTTCATAGATACAGCATTATTTTTTACCATCGCGTTTTATCACTGCTCCAATCCATTTTTAAGTCAGAATTGGCCTGAAATTGCGATGGTCGATGTCTTTTTTAAAATCATGATTAGTTTAATTGCTTTTGTTCCGGTTTATGGTCTGGTTTTAAGTATTCTTGGTATAAAAACTACCAATAAATTAATGGTATAAAGGTATCTTGATACCATTTTCAAAATAAGGATTAATGATGCTGACTGGTTTAAGGTTGCTTACAAAAGACCTCAAAATTTTAAATGGCAAATACATTCAGCTAGAACCCATTACCAGCCAGCACCGTGAGGAGTTACGAAAAGCAGCAAATCATGAACAAATTTGGCAATACATGCCGCAAAAGGCAACGGGCAAGTTATTTAATTCCTGGTTTGATGATTGTCTTGAGAAAATGTCCATAAGAGACCAAACTACTTATGCAGTGCGTTGTAAAAAAGAAGGAGATCTGAAAGGAGCCACTTCATTTTACGATATTCAACCAGAAAACAAACGGCTGGCTTTAGGCTATAGTTGGTACATTCCTAAAGTATGGGGAACAACGACAAACCCGGAATCAAAATTACTCATGTTGCATCAGGCGTTTGATGCCTGGGGGATTAATCGAGTAGAACTAGGTACAGATTCTCGCAATATTCATTCCTATCGTGCTATCAAAAAGCTGGGTGCGACGGAGGAAGGTGTGTTGCGCCAACATATGATTCTTCATAATCAGGTGATAACGGATACTATTATGTTTAGTATTCTTTTCTCGGAGTGGCCGGCGGTAAAAGAGCGATTAATACAGAGATTGAACTATGCTGCAACCGATAAAGACCACTTGGCTGTCTCTATATAGTAATCCCTTGTTCTCTGGGTTACACAGCTCAACTCATGAAATAATCAGACACACAATAAATAGAATGAAAAAAGATTGGTATTTTTCTTTAATTGAGTGAATATTTGGTTCTACCTGCGAGAAAGGAGTGCTCAATGTACAACAAAATGTTTAAGCCTCTGGATACTGATCCGATTTTATATTTCAAAATGTACAGTAATTATACTGAGGGAAGGGTTGATGATTGTTGTGCATTTATTTTAATGCCCAGTGGGTTACAAAGAGATTGGGTCTGTTTGCAATCGATTCAATTTGCTTTTAATAAGTGTGGTGACGTCCTTGGGATTAACATTATTTTTTCTGGAAATGAGTCGAATATCCACAAAAAGGTTCGAGAAACGATGGAAGGGATGCTCAAGCTGAAGCTTCAATATGGAAGAGGGGAAGAGCTTTTCGTTTTTGATGAAGAAAAGAAAACATTTCATCTGGGGATACTGCCTGGTAAGGATACACAGGCGTATTTGGAGGGTATTATCGCTTTTATTCAGGATAGTTATCGCTTGCAACCGGACTTTGCCCAAAACATCAAGGCACAACTTCTTAATAAGGAATATCTGGCACAGGAATATAGTCGTTTGCGATGGAAGCCACCAGAGAAAGAATCTGTTTGTGTGCTCATGTAGGTTGTAGAAGCATTGTTTCCACTTTAAAAATAGAAAAATTTGAATTTTATGGGGATTATTGCATTCCATTAGCTTGGTTTGCGTAATACTCTCTTGACAACTACAAGATTGAAAGCTCAATATTCTTTATTTACACCAAGGTTCAGGATTTTCATTGTATAGGAAGCGATGGCTCATTTTATTGTGTGCTTTGTTGAATAATGGTTGCCTCTGGCTTGGGTCAGAATACAGGAAACCTCATGTCAACACCCCGCAAAAATGGCCGCATAAATATTCAATACAAACTGAGCAAGCTGCCTATTTACCTGATCTGCATTGGTGGAAACAGTTCAATAGCAAGGAGCTCAATGCTTCTATCCAAAAGGCATTACAAAATAATCACCAGATTCACCTCGCTATGGCAAATATTGAATCCGCACAGGGGCAATTGCAGCAAGTCCAGTTAAGTTGGTTGCCTAATCTCACAGGGCTTGCAGGTTACACCCAGTTTCCCGTTTTAGGTAATCCGGGGACTACGGCAATTGCCTATCCAGCCTACATCATTAATATTTTCCAGCAATATAAGCAACAAAAAAGCGCGCAAGCCATGCTTGAAGCCAGTATTTACGCGCAATATTCTGCCAGACTGGTTGTGATAGCCCAGACTGCAGCCAGCTTTTTTACCTTGATTGCTCAGAATGAAGCTTTGCATTTATACAATAAACTGCTTAAGGATTATCGAACCTATCTCAAACTGACTCAAAGCCAATATCGCTCAGGATTAATTTCGCTTGACAATATCACTCAAATCAAAAGTCGTATCCAGCGAATTGAGGCACAAATCAAGGTGGTTCAGCATAACATTGTGGTGACTAAAAACGCCTTGCATTTTTTATTTAATGAAAATCCTGGAGATGTCGAGATTAAAACTCTCTTTGAAAATATCGATAGTAATCAATTGGTACCAGGGAATTTACCGGCCAGCGTTCTCAGTGTGAGACCTGACATTCATGAGGCAGAAGCGTTGTTAAAAGCAGCGCATGCCGATGTGGGTGCGATAACCGCGAATCTTTTACCAGGGATTAATTTGGGCGCTTACCTGGGTGAGGGATCCAATGTGGATGGCGCCATTAAATTAGGGCAAGCCTATTTAAATGGCCCGATAATTGATTTGCCTCTATTTGCTCAGGTTGATGTGAGTAAAGCTCGATATAAGGCAATCTATATCAAATATATTACCACTATCCGTAAGGCCTTGCGCGATGTTGCTAATGACTTGTCTGCCTATTCAACTTCTAGCCAGCAATTAAATAATAATTTATCGGCTTTAAGCGATGAAAAACAGCAATGCCATTTGGCAGAAGTTCGTTATCGTCACGGAATTGATGACTATTTAAATTTAATAAAATGCCAAATCCTGTTAGACGAATTTAAGTTAGTGATAAACCAGAACAAGCTGGAAAAACTGCTATCCATAGTCACTTTATACCAGGATTTAGGAGGTGGTTCCCGTGGGCATTGATCAGCAAAAGACCGTCCGTACCTTGCGCTTATCCCTGACGTGTATTTTTCTTTTTCTAATTACCTGGTACTACCAAGTCCCAGAAAGCGCATGGACTTTAGTGACCATATGGTTTGTCATGTATGAATATTCCACCGTTGGTGGCGTACTGACAAAAAGCTTTTTGCGCTTCGCAGGCACGGCTTTGAGTGCCATTTATGGAATGATAGTTGTTTATTTTTGTGCCAACAACCCGTTGATTAACATTATGGCTTTAGTACCTGGTTTGTTTCTTTACGCCTATTTTTTCATGGGGGGAGATAAAACGTATATTGGTACCATAGGGGCTGTAACGCTTACTATTGTATTGCTGAATTATAACGACATAGATACGGCTGTATTGCGGGTATTCAATGTCATTATCGGTGTCATTGGTTCTATGTTCATGATCCGGTTTTTTTACCCCCAATATGCAAGAGATAAAGTTTTAGAGATTCAGTTGAACTTTATTACTCAACTTGCAAATCTTTTAGAAAGCTATTTGAATCCAACCCAGTCTTTGGCAGCTGTCCAGACAAAGTATTTGGATTATGAACGCAAGATGCTTGATGGTTTTACTTTATACAATCGTTATATTGGCGAAGCCAAAATAGAAACCAAGAAAGCTCCGTTTTTCATCCCCCATTCCATTGCTGCCATGCAACATTTCAGGCGTCTGTTTCGTTTGTTCAGTGTGTTTATTTATTATTTATCTACTGAGGAAATTCGATCGGATCCATGGGTATGTGATCAATTAAGTAAACTTCTGCGTAATTTACAGTCACTGCAACGAAAATTGCTGCAACAGGATGCGGGGCCCATAGGGGGAGACGTTGAGGTTGCAGAGCCAGAAGAAGAAATCGTTATAGAAACACCTAATATTGAAAATAAAATAGCAACAGAAGCTATTGTCAATAATATGCAGAAAGAAATCGCTTTGCTTGATACTGAAATTAAGGAAATAATATTAATTTACGATGTTTATGATATCAGGTTGAATGAGATGTAAAGACTCATTCCAATATCTTGGGAAGGGTTCAATAGAAATGAGGATGAAAAAGACACATGAGTGACAAACCCAAAGCTGGATTTCCTGTAATTATTTTATTATGCGTGTTTCTATTCATTCTGATTTATCATTACTCGTATTTATTTCCTTTTACAAACAATGCATTTGTTGTTGCGAATGTTCGTCCAGTTGCTGCCAATGTAAAAGGTTATATCACCAATATTTATGTTAAAAATGAACAGGAAGTAAAAAAAGGCCAACCATTATTTACCGTATTCAAAGCCCCCTATGAATTGGCCTACAGGAAAGCTGTGAGCCATGTTCAAGAGGCGAAAGCCCAATTATTGTTATTCAATAAACAAGTTGAGAAAACGAAATATCTGCTGCAAGCACAAAAAGAGCTTTATGAAAAATTCCGTTTTGATTATGAACATAATTATTCTGCCTCGCGCGATCACGCAGTTTCTAAACTGACCGTCAATACGATGTTAAAAGAAAAAAATGCGGCACTAAGCAAATTAAAAGCATTGGAAAAAGAGTTGGAGGTCAACCAGCAACAAGTCATTGTGCAAAAAAAGAAAATTGACTCTTTAATTGCGGTGATGAAGAATGCCAAAATCGATTTGGATGAAACCACAGTTTATGCCAAACAAAATGGGGCAGTTCAGGATATGTTTGTTGCATTGGGAACCCCCATCAAAACCCGAAAGCCTGTCTTTGCCATAGCGGATACCGATACCTTGTTTATCCAGGCAAATTTCAACGAAACGGATTTAAGAAGAGTACAGCCAGGGGATAAAGTTTCTATTTTCCCGCGAATGTATTTTGGATCTAAAATTTATCATGGAGTGATTCTTTCAAGAAACTGGGCTGCAAGCCGCCTGGAAACCCATCGGGCAACGCAAATACAAATTGTTCGCAATAGCGAAAGCAACTGGTTTTTATTGCCTCAGCGCCTGCCAGTACAAATTCAAATAACCGACTATGACCCGGTGCATTACCCGTTAAGTATAGGCGCTAGCGCCTATGTGTATATCCATACTCATTAAAATTATGGAAGGTGTTGAAATCAAGAGTGCAATATATTCTGTTTTTTTTCTATTTCCAGTATTAATTTTTAGCTGATAATTTGACTGTGACCATTTTTTAGACTAGCTTTAGCTTAATAAGCTGAACAAAAATTGATCAAAATGTGAATTTCATAGTTTAATGACAAGGAGGTCATATGAAAATTCCATTTGAAGGGAAATGGCGTGCGACCATTACCAAACGTGAGGCTGGTTTTAGTCAACGTGTCGTGGTTGGAAGCGCAACCAGCGGGAATGGCAGTTACAATGGTGTTGTTGGCAACAGCTTTGTTTTCGAAGACGGTTGGGTTGAACTTCAGTGGAATAACAACGCAGGTTCAGGCTGGCAGGAAAGCGCTGTCATTAGTTCTGTGGGAATGACGAGTCCGCTGGTTGTTGTAAAATTTGTTTCAGCCGATGACAATTTTCCAAATCAACGAGACGGCGATTATGATGATTTGCAAGTCCGTTTTGAACATCTTGATGCTCCTTTTGAAGTAACACAAAGACCTTACGCTCTTGATAGGGGCTCCCTTGCCATGTTTCCTGACGGCATTTTTGATGCGAGCCAGGGGATTCAATACATGGGAGTACGAATTAAAAACACCTGGTTTTTTGATTGGCAAAGTAATTTTCCGGCAACAGGAATGAAAATTGGTATTGCGCCAGTGAGTCGTTCCGCCTTGTCTGCTGCTGGTATTATGGTGATTGATAGTTGGACGCCACAGGAACAAGAAGGTTTGGGGCAAATCATGGATGGTGGCTTTGTGAGAGTTCCTGATATAAAAATTAATGAGGAAACAACAATTTACTTCAAGCTGGATGTCAGTAATGCCAATCCCTCCAAACCTGAAATCGGTTTTGTGGCACAGCGCGATGCTTATGATCCACGCTATGATGAACCAACACGAATAGTTGATAAAAAAATTTTCATCAGTCGCTCCAGTTACAATCCTGCAACCAGGGAATTGGTGACTGCGATCCCTGAAGGTACTTTGTACCTGAAACTTAATAAAATTGCCATTGATCGCAAAGGCGCTACAAAAGCAGCTCAGGAATTGAAGAAATGCCTTAAACAGCATGGAGGTGGCATAAAAGGGATGTCAAAATGGCTGCATAAGCTAAGCCGTGGTTTTTGGCAAAATAGTAAAGACAAGGAACGTTGGTGCAAGGAGCAAGGCAATGATGCATTACGTAAGCTTTTAAAACAGCTTTTAGATGGAAAGGACATTGATATTTGTCATCTTAAGGCTATTTTGGATCAATGTTGTGAACGCCCAGGCGGAGATTGCGAGTGTTGTCCTTGTGGTGATGGAGATGGCAGGCCGGGTGGTTGGGATGATGGTACCGGGGTTGATGGCTGGTGCCGAGTGAAACCTGTATTCTGGTTACCGCTGGATTTTGAATATAAGGTAGTCCCTAACCCGGCTTACATTGGCCAGTTTGGTCCTCTTGCTTTCGAGGATCCCTGGTGGAAAGTAGTTTTAATCATCTTGGCGATTATACTGGCTATCGCTTCAGTCATTTATGATTATGTTTATGCATCAGAAGATGACCAATACATTATTGGGCAGGTTGTCCGTAATGGGGATGCTCCAATCAATCTGGTTGATGCGGCAGTGAGTAATCTTAATGGCTCTCGTGGAGTGGATCTGGGACAACTGGATGCCCAGGGTAATGATATTAACAACGGCAGCCCCATTACTGTATTAGACAGTATTATTCAGCTCGATCGTACAGCAGCCGGAAGTTATTTTGGTACGCTTGACGCTGTTTTGGGTAATGTCGTCTGGAAGTCAGGGGCTACCAGTGCAACAACGAGAGGATTTATCAGTACTCTGGGAACTTCCGTCAGCATACCCTATGACGAGCATGATACGCTTTCAGATACCGTTACTTACATTAACGAAGTGGTTATCAGCGAACTTGCCGCGATTCCGCAAACACTCTCAGATCCTGGTGACTCGGGATCCGTATGGGTTGATCTGGCAACAGCGCGTCCAGTTGCTTTAAATTACGGCAGCCCAACAGACTCCAGTGATAATCGGGCTTTTGCTAATCCGATACGCTCTGTTATTGACGTGCTTAACTTACGGTTTTAATGAAAAGGAAGTAAGAAAATGAAAAGGGAATTTTTTCAAAAACTCGACAAGATTCTTGATATTGCTTCCGAACATAAGCAAATGTTGTTGCAATATCCTGATGTGGTCATGGTGGGTGTGGGACCTGAGCGTCGCAAGGGAAAAATTACAGGGGAGCCTGCGATCATTGTTACGGTACGTAAAAAGCGCTCATCCAATGAATTAAAGAAACGGGGAGAAAAGCCCTTACCTCAGACAATTAAGGGAATTCCTGTTGATGTGATTGAGCTTGGCAAAGCCGTGGAAGCTCCCGAAATTATCGCTGTTCAGGAAAAAGCAAAAAAAACAATTAGTAAAATTCGGGCAAAATGGTTACAAACACCAAATATTACAGCAATAGGATATGGCTACAAAGAGAAAGGAGGGGAAATCGATTTTAACACCATTGCCATCCAGTTTTTTGTCAAAAAAAAATTTCCTATCGCCGAGCTGCAAAACCAGCAAATAACCCCCATTCCTGAAAAAATTAATGGGGTGAGTACTGACGTTATTCAGTTATCTCCCATCCGCCCGGCTGCGGCTTCCGGTTCCAGAGGAGATCGCCATGATCCGCTCAAAGGAGGTGTTGCGATTGGAGTAGGAAGCAAGCCATTTCATTACGGCACTTATGGTGCCACAGTATTTGATAGAACCACTGGCGAACGCCTCTTTCTTAGCAATCAACATGTTCTTGATGCCTCTCCTGGAACAGACACCATACAGCCTTCGCCAGTCTTATTGGATGATTCAGTGGAAGTAGGATTTCAATTGGATTTTTGCTTGCCTATCCATTTTATCAGGCTGGATACTCCAAATACTACTGTTGGCACTGTGCTGGCTGGGGCTGCCGTAGCTGCAGCTGTTGCCGCTGCTTTAAGTGATGAAATTGATCCGACAAGGCGAGGTCAGGAAGCAACAATGCCTGCGACAGGATCTAAAACATTATTTGAAACCCAAAAAGTTAAAATGGATTATCCTGAATTGCCCATTCCAGGAACACCGTTTAAAGTAAAGACAGCTTGGGATTATGAACGCCACACCGATGCGGGTATTAAGACATTCAGTGTCAGTGAAGAAAAAAAGAATCCCCATGTTTTACGCGATAAATTATTAATTACAGACAAAAAACTTTATCATCCTGGGGATACTATTCGTATTTTTGGTTTAATCTTGCTGGAGGAATGCGCACCTGCATCTCAGACCAGGGACGATCGTCAACCCATTAGTCCCCGGGAATTGGAAGATATAACCCATTATCCTAATTTGGCTTCAAGTATCAATCTTGATCTGGTAGCCACGATGGATTCTGACATTGCCTCTTCGCCAGCGCGTCGTACGAATACAAGGGCTGCTGTCATTAACCCCAAACGGTGCCGTTGTGATCGCTATCACCCTGTCGCCATTCTGACACCAACGACGGAGGATCGTGCTTTTCCAGTTGTTTTGCGTGAACCAGTCTTTGCGCAAAAAAACCAGATTTTTCAAGATTTGCTAACCGTAGTGAAGCAACGAGATGATGAAAAGCTGCTGGAGCGGGTGTTTGTTCTGGTTCGTTATGGTTGTATATATACCGGCACATTACGGGTAAATAACATTCCAGCTGGTCCATGGAAACATTTTTTCTATGTTCAAACAGTGAACATCGCAACAAGTGATATGAAGCCGCTGCTGGCGGCGCAAATTATTGGCGGTTTACCTGTTTCCGAAAATGCTAAAGCGGACCTGGATATAGCCTGTGGCCCACTCACCTGGGAAGATGGTGAGTTTGATATTGAGTTGATATAGAGCGTGCTGCAGGGCTGATTCATATTGGCCAATAGCCATGGAATAATATGAGTTGTATTGATAAGTAATACCTTAAAATCAAATTATTTTCATAAGCTATAAAATAGTGCTATGCTTTTGCCGCCAAAATGGTACGAAGACTATTAAGTCACATTAGATACGTTTTATTTTGAAAGGAATACTCTATGTTTGGTTTTTTTAGTGATTACAAACAATACATCACTCTGAGAAATTTTGCTGTCGTTTATAACGGGCTTACAGGCTTGGCAGTATTGTATAGCTTGTGGAGTAATCCTGAGGCTGATCCCTCCGAATACGCCATTGATATCTCTATTCACGCGCTGACTGCTATCACTTTAATGTGTAAACAAGCCCCCGAATCAGTTAAAGCAGTTGCTATGGCATTAAATACTTATAGGGGATTTGATGCCTTATTCAAGGCTATCACCTCACTTCCTTCTACAATCCCAGGTATCGCCAATGCTGTTGATGTCCTTAATCACCGTTTTAATTTCAAGGAGCTTGAAAAACTTGGTAATGAGGAAACTGTAGAAACCAGATCAGCAGTTCAGCATACGATGTAAAGTCTGGATCGTCTTTTCCGGTAGAAGATGGATTTATCAGCCATTTTCTATCGGGTTCTCTTACACCAATTTCATGCTAAATAGGGTGTGTTGACAATTGGCTCCCAACGCCTACGTGCCGCGACTTGTTCGCGGCATCCATGAGCTTTAATCAGCTGCAGATTTCTTCATAAAGATCGCGCCATTCTGGATTTAACTCTTCAATTAAATTTAACTTCCACTGTCTGCACCAATTTTTGAAACGTTTCTCACGACGAGCAGCTTCTATGTACGTTTCATGCACTTCATAATAGACCAAGATATGTACATTATACCGTGCTGAAAACCCTGGAATCACTTTATTTTTGTGTTCCCAGACCCGCTTAATTCAATCAGATGTTGAGCCAACATATAGGGTGCCATTGCGCTTACTTGCCATAATATAGGCATAAAATGATTTCATTTTTCTTCCTTGTTATCGAGTTTTGGACTCGGTTCGATAATATCATTCAAATTATGTGGGTTACATAGGAAGCTAAATATATGAGCATGCCATTGCTAGCGTTGAAGCATAATTCCGTTTTAACTTATCGTACCTTGTTGCAATAGCACGAAACTGTTTAAGTCTGACAAATATATTTTCAACTAGGTGACGATATTTATATAAACCCCAATCAACTTCAGCTATTCGAAGGACCGATTTCAAATTGACCATCTCCTGGATGCCGCGAACAAGTCGCGGCACGTAGGCGTTGGGAGCCAATTGTCAACACGCCCTAGTTTATTGGCCGTAATCCAACAGAAAATTTTTCACAGCTAACCAATCAATATAAGCTTTCTTTTTATCCGAGGGATTGCGCAAAAGATAGGCAGGGTGATAGCTTACGATAAAAGGAGTATTGTCATAGTAGTGAATATGATTACGCAGCTGCTTCAGAGGAAGTGGTTTATCAAGTAAGAATTGTCCGGCGAAACGTCCTAACGCAAGGATTAAGTGTGGTTTAATGAGTTGAATTTGGCGAGTCAGGAATGAACTGCATTGAGAAATTTCCTCAAGGGCTGGATCACGATTATTAGGGGGGCGACATTTCAAAACATTGGCAATGTAGATATCATTCTCTGTCATTTCAATACTACGTATCATCTTGTTTAATAAAAGCCCAGCCTTTCCCACAAAAGGTTGTCCTTTCTGATCCTCATAAAAACCAGGCGCTTCACCAATAATCATCAGTTTTGCTTTTGGATTCCCACGAGAAAAAACAGTTTGGGTGCGTGTTTTATGAAGAGAACAACGTACACAGGATGCCACTTCATCCGCTAAAGCCGCTAAATGCTTTTCACAAGAAGGAGTGGACTCACGCATCACCCAGACTTCAATTCCCATAGTCTGTAGATAGTAATTGTTCAATACATCTGACATAAAAAACTCATGATATTAATAAAATCCGGATTATAGATTAGACTTACCTTTTGTAGCTTGGTACTTACGCACCTCCAATCTCTTTGTTAAAGACATTATTTGCCTTGGCCTTGGAGTTTTGCTTAAGTCCTATAGTTAATCTATTGTATCAGTCCTATTTTAAAGAAAGAAACTTAAAAAAACATCATATACTCACTGCCTGTAAGAAATAGAGAGTTGAGGGGGTGAAGAATATTAAACAGAGACTGGAAAGAATATGAATAGCCAAAAGGATTTGAAACAATTAGATATTAAGCAAGTGATTGCCTGGGCATTCTACGATTTTGCCAATTCTTCCTATTTTGTGGTGATATTTACGTTTGTCTTTGCAACCTATTTCACAAGTTACATTGCCCCCAATACTATCTTGGGAACCGAATTGTGGGGGTATACGATTTCAGTTTCTGCGTTACTCATTGCTCTGGTGAGTCCTATCGTTGGTGCAATAGCTGATTTTAGTGGGCATCATAAATCCTGGCTATTCGTTTTTACCTATTTGGGCGTTATTTCAACAGGTTGCTTGTGGTTTGCCTATCCTGACAGCCATTCTATTCCCTTGGTTTTAACTTGTATTTTGATTAGCAATTTTGCATTGGAAGTAGGAACTGTATTTTATAATTCCTTTTTGGCAAATTTAGCCCCGGAAAACTATCTGGGGCGGATTTCTGGCTGGGCTTGGGGTTGTGGTTATCTGGGAGGATTGCTGTGCCTGATTCTATCCTTATTTGTTTTTGTGAAAGGTGAACTTGGTGGATTATGGTTTGGGACAGAGAATTTTGCCAATATTCGTGCTGTCACTGTATTTGTGGCTTTATGGATTAGTTTGTTTAGTTTGCCTTTGTTTTTAATGGTGCAACAGAAAACAGGAGAGCATTTGACAGTGGGTACTGCGATTAGGAAAGGTCTGCAAGAATTGCGGTTAACAATAAAAAGCCTGCCTAAACAACGTGATCTGTTCTTATTTTTAATAGCCAGAATTTTTTATATCGATGGGTTGAATTCTATATTGGCACTAGGCGGTATTTATGCGGCTGGCAACTTTCACTTGAGTGTTAGCGATATTATGGTGTTTGGAATCATTTTAAATATTACTGCAGGTCTTGGCGCCGGATTATTCGCCTGGTTTGATGATTGGATTGGATCTAAAAAAACTATTCTAATTGCTTTAGCGTGCCTGACACTCACTTTTTGTTTTCTGTTAACCATCCACTCAAATGCGTTATTTTGGGTTTTTGCACCGGTGTTTGGTATTTTTGTTGGTCCTGTTCAGGCTGCCAGTCGTACTTTCTTGGCTCGTTTGGCAAAACCCGAAGAAATGACGCGAATGTATGGTTTTTACTCTTTTTCTGGTAAGGCAACCAGTTTTTTAGGACCTTTCCTGGTTAGTACAACCACTGCTTTAGCTGACAGTCAGCGTTTGGGGATGGCTGTTCTTATTCCTTTTTTTATCATCGGAGGCGGACTATTATTATTGGTTCATGAAAATGAATAAGAAAAATTCCGGTAAGGCTGATTTTCCCTGTTTTGAGGTTCAGTATGAGTTTGAAAGACAGGGGAAAAATTCGCCTCTTTGTTTTTACAAGTTATTTCTTATGATAAACTTTGTTCTAATATGAAAATTATTATATCTATATTATTTGCTTTCATTAGCGCCTCTGGGCATGCGTTCTCTTGCTATGATCCACAGACTATCATTCAAAAACCCATACAGTTTGATAAAAAACGGATTGCCTTAACCCGGGAATATCAGCTTACTCATTATGGTATTGATTCCGAGTCGATAGAAATTGAGCCTAAAATGATTGTATTGCATTGGACTTGTATACCAAGCCTCGATACTACTTTCCGCATATTTGATCCCCCCGCTTTACCCAGCAGTTCGCCAAGACGAAATGAATTGCCCGGGGATTTAAATGTATCAAGCCATTTTTTAGTCGATCGGGATGGAACTATTTATCAACTGATGCCAGAAACATGGATGGCAAGGCATGTGATTGGCTTGAATCATTACGCGATTGGTATTGAGAATATTGGCGGTGTTGATAGTAAAGACGATTTGACTGAGGAGCAAGCCAAGGCAAATGCCTTTCTTGTGTGCTATCTTAAGAACAAATACCCGCAAATAAAATACCTTATTGGTCATAATGAGTATTTGCAGTTCAAGGGAACGGCTTTGTGGTTGGAGAAGGATCCAAATTATCAAACCGATAAAACAGATCCTGGTCCAACGTTTGCTAAAAAAGTAAAACAATTAGTCCTTGCGTCATAAGTAGAAGTATAGGCGCTTATGCAGGTAATGTCCGTTGGGATTTCTGTTTAGCTGTTAATTGTTATTTTTGGATTGCCTTATAGTTTTTAAATAAAAATCGGGTTTTGGGTAGTGTTGGTATTCAAACGTTGTAAACATTCCTGCGTTTAAATGATATAAATTATGGCAATGGTTAGCCCAGATGCCAGGGTTTAGCGCATCAAACTGTACTTTCACTGTCGAATGCGGTTGGACTAACAGGGTATCGCGCATGGCTCCATCCAATGGCTGACCATCAATTTCGGTTACTTGAAAGACATGCCCATGGAAATGCATGGGGTGAGACATAGAGGATTTATTTTCATAGATCATTTCAACACGATCACCGAAATGGATTACTTTTGGCGAGACATCTGGCCAGCTTTGCTTGTTCATGGTCCAAATATAACCATTCATCTGCCCGTCAAGCACGTAGTGCAAACGAGCATTTATTTTTTTATTGGTTAAAGCATTTTTTCCTTTTAGTTTTTTTTCCAACTCATAGTAGTTGACACGTCCCGTTTTATTCGTGGTATTGGGAGATAGTATCGGGGTAGGTGTGTTATCTGTTTTTAGAATTAGACCGGTTTGTTTGTTTGTTCCTTCTGCCATGGCTTTAATAGGGAATGCTCCGCCTGCAGAAGGAATCTCAACAAGCAAATCCATACGATTACCAACGCCAATAGGAAAAGAACTATCTACAATCGGCTCAATGTTTTCACCATCAACAGCAATCAAAGTGGCTGATAGTTTCCCGGTATCAATTTTAAAATTGGTGGAGGAAGACGCATTGATGATTCGTAACCTCACTTTTTTTAAGGGTTGAACTGAAATTACATCAGGTGCTGCGAATGTTTTTTTGTTGGCGAGAAATGCATCATAGGTCACGTCATTCAAATCGTTACCGGAATCCATTGCCTTCATGTCCATTTTAGCGGTTCTTAACTGATCAAATATTAACTGGGGATCCTTGTAAGTAAAATCCTCTAAAAACAGAATGACTTCTTGTAAGTCTTTATGCGGGTCATCCTTGTCATAAATAATCAAAGGGGCAGAAAGTTGCTTTTGCTCTTGAAATTTTTGATGCGAGTGCATCCAATAGGTTCCGGCTTGCAATAATCTGTAGTTAAATAATTTATTTTGCCCTGGTTGAATCAGGATTTGACTCACGTCAGGTACTCCATCCTGATCGCTTGGGACAATTAATCCATGCCAATGAAGAGTTATTGGTGACGCACTTTTATTTTCAACTAAAACATGAAACATATCTCCTTTATTGGCAAAGTAACCTTTGTTGTCCTTTGTGCCGTCCGGGTGGGTAAAGGTGAGTTTAAATTCCTTTGTTTTTTTTCCTTTACCATCGACCTGGAATTCCTCTTCACTGACGGTTATGACCGTCGGTTTAAGTTTGCTATCTGTTGCATAAGAGAAATTAAAAAGGGTTATCATGATAGTTATTGCCATGATAAAAACGAATATTTTACCCAAAGTGCGCACTGTAATTTTATTAATTAGAATTTTTTGCCAACGGGCTTTGTCCAGAGGAGTTATTGAATAAAAATCTGTTGTATTGGTCATTTTTATGATCTGTCCATGTCCATGATATTTATAATCTTTTTATCAGTTAATAGCACAGTAAGCAAATCTCTGATTTATAGGTTATCAGAATTAGTTTTAAGCATGAGGTATGCGATTGCAAATAATTCTTGTTTGTATTATTGTTCTCATTTAATTAAATGACGCTGTATTTTCAAGTTGAAATAATTCATAAAGGACAAGTGACTTGATGTTTTTACAAGGAAAATAATGAAAAGGATTTTTTTAATATCGATAATTGGGATAGTTTTGAATTCTGCGTACGCTTTTGAGCATCTTGGAGAATGTGGGGCTCATACCTGGCATGAAGTGACATCCAAATCAGGTTCCTGGAAAATCACTTTGAAAATGATCAGTCAGAATGGCCAGTTTGTTGATCCTTCGTGTGCAGAAATTATTGAAACAGGATTGGCTCAGAATAACCCTTTGAGTTATGGCCTTAAATTCAGCAAAGACGCTGATTTTAATCTGGCGTATACTTTAACGGCTGTGAGTGAAGAACAGGGTTTTCAATCAAAAGCCTGTGTGTTTGTTATCACTGCTAATGGGCCTGCGCAACCGGATATTCAGGCGCTTAGCTATCATGGGGCTGAATGCTTATGGCGGGTAGTTAAAGGAGTAGGGGAAAATTTTAGTGTCGGTTAGCTCTATGAAGTAGCCTAAAACCACTTCTTTTTTCTGAAAATTAAAAACAGTAGCAGAGCACACAGCACGATTAATCCAAGTGCCCAAAAGTAGCCATATTTCCAACCTAATTCCGGCATCCAGTAGAAATTCATCCCATAAATTCCGGTAATTAAACTTAAAGGTAAGAATATGGCTGCGAAGGCAGTTAATACTCTCATAGTCTCATTCATGTTTTGCATCAACTGATTGTCGATTTGTCCTAATAAGCCATTTAATATATCGCGAAGAGAGTCTATTTCATTGACAATAAGATGGCAGTGATTCGATAAATTATATAAGGAGTTTCGACACTGCTCTGAGATGACTAAAATATTTCGGCTAGTGAGACGCATTAATATTTCTCTTATTGCTATGGTATAACGCTTAATTTTCATTACACCATGTTTTAATTCCAAAACTTGCGAATAGGTATTTTTATTGGTGGTACGAGCTTGCGCGTCCAATTGATCGGCCAATTCTTCATAAGCTAAATGAATCTTGGCATAATCATTAATTACTCCTTCCAGAAGCAAAAATAACAAAAAACAAGATGTTTTGGCATAGGGTAAGGATTTTGGGCAGCTTTTTAACAGGTCAAACAAAACTGAAGAAAGTGTTTTAGAAGCTGTAAAGCAATAATTTGGTGTGAGATGAATAATCAAATTGCCAAAATCAGCATCATAATTGTCATTCAACTTCATTGAGCACAAGCCTTGAATTTGCAAAGTGAGCGCTTCATCGATCTCTATGGTTGTGGATCTATTGTCTTTTTCTCCACACAATTGAATCACTTCTTCAGGTAATCGTAATTTTTCTCGCAATTTTTTAAAGATGTTTTTCTGGTTTAAATCGCTATGTATCCAATAAATTTTATCTTTATCCTGGTAATCGATGTTTAAATCCTCAATCGCAATTTTTTGCATACTATGATTTTTTAAATCAAATTCAACAGCGATTGAATCAAACGAATGCATTTCAATGCTCATCCTTATTCGATTAATTTCCTCATATAGTTTAAGAATAGGAGACTTAAATGATATTGACAAACTATTTTTAAATAGTCCGGGTTTTCCAATAGACTGTGAGTGTATCGTGGAGAGTTAATCTCCAGTTTGGCTTTCGTCTTGTTTATATAATTCAGACTCTGCTTTGGGCAAGGAAAAGTGAATTTAAGCCTAAATGAGTATAAAATCAAAATCCATTAATATAGGTTATTTTTGAGTGCTTAATGAATCAAGATATGGAAAAAATTGAAAAGATGTATCAACTGATTATGGAAATAAATAAGTTGAAGCTTGTTTTCCGTAATACCGTAACTAATCCTCAACGGAATGAAAGCACAGCGGAGCATTCCTGGTCAGCCTCTATGATAACCCTTATTCTCATGAATCAATTAAAAAGAGAATTTACAGAGGTCGATGAATTAAAAACTATCAAATTGGTTCTTATCCATGATGTCGTTGAAATTTATGCTGGAGATGTTCTGGCTTTTGATTTAGCGGCAAGGAAGGATAAGGAAAAAGTTGAATTAGAAGCGCTTGAAAAACTAAGTGCTGTCTATCCTTCATTTGGGATAGAATTGGATAGTTTATGGCATGAGTTTGAGGAAAGAAAAAGTCTTGAGGCAAAAATAGCCAAAGCAGCCGATGCGATTTGTCCAATTTTCCAACGTCTCCAGGCAAAACAATCTTATATCCCTTTTAATATTTCAATGGCTCAACTTGAGAAAACAAAATACCCTTATTTTCAATTTAGTAAAACGTTCAGTAACTTGTTTGAAAAATTAAAAGCGGATTTACTCAAAGAGCAACTTATTTTTTTATAGCGCCATTTGCATTTGCATTTGCTTTCAACACATCCTGCCCGATGTCATGTTAAAGCTCCTTCAAGACAGATTAAAAGTTGGTGAATCAAAACGAATCCTCTATACTTTTAAAAACTCTTATTATCAAGAAGATAAGCATTATGTATGATGATCTATGGAAGCCTTATGCGTCTATTCAACTACCCTCTTTAAAATTGGGCGGCATTGTTTTAAATGGTCAGTTACTCTCTGAAACGCCTATTCACTTAGTGTTAAAGGCTTTCAATCGGCATGGTTTAATTGCGGGAGCAACCGGAACAGGTAAAACGAAAACCATGCAGGTATTGGCAGAGCAATTATCTCTAAATGGAGTACCCAGTTTAGTGATGGACATTAAGGGGGATATTTCTGGTTTGGCTATGCCAGGTCAAACTTCTACTAAACTAGTGGAGAGAGGCCAGCAGTTACATATCGATTTTACTCCCCGAGGTTTCCCGGTAGAGCTATTGACGCTTACTCCACAAGACCTCGGGGTTCCATTACGTGCGAGAATTGATGATTTTGGTCCCCTGCTTTTTTCGCTGATGCTGGATCTGAACGACACTCAAGCAGGAGTTGTCACTGTATTATTTGAGTATGCCAAGGCGAATCAACTGAATTTGGTTAATTTGGATGATTTTAAATCTTTGCTCCAATTTGCTCAAACGGATAGAGGCAACCAGCTGATTGCCGCCCAATATGGCGGAGTCGCTTCCACATCCATTGGGACTATTGTCCGTAAAATCATCGAGCTCGAGTCTCAGGGTGGGAAACAGTTTTTTGGTGAACCTTCCTTTGTCATTCAGGATTTGCTGAGAACGGATGCAAATGGTCATGGTGTTATCTCGATATTAAGATTATTAAACATGCAAGACAAGCCGAAGTTATTTTCCAGTTTTATGCTGAAATTGCTGTCTGATGTTTATCGCCAAATGCCGGAATTAGGTGATCCGGACAAACCACGGTTGGTTCTCTTTATCGATGAGGCGCATTTAATTTTTAATTATTCCAGCAAAGCATTACTTAATTTAATAGAAACAATAGTTAAGCTAATCCGATCTAAAGGAATTGGGTTGATATTTTGCACTCAAACGCCTAACGATATCCCTGAGGCTGTTTTAAGCCAATTGGGGTTAAAAATCCAACACTCATTACGTGCTTTTACTGCAAAAGATCGAAAAGCCTTAAAGTTGGTATCGCAGAATTTTCCAGTATCCAGTTATTATAATACTGAGCAACTACTCACTACTTTAAGTATAGGGGAAGCTTTAGTGAGTGCCTTGGATGCCAAGGGTCAACCGACACCTTTAGTCCAAGCGATGATTAGAGCTCCCGAATCGCGTATGGGGACTTTAAGCAATGAGGAATTAAAAGTTTTAGTGAATCAATCTCCTCTTTTTGCTAAATATTATCAAATGATAGATGTGCCCTCTGCGAAAGAGAAATTGTCTGAACTAATCTCTGAGCAACAAGTTGCAAAACAACAGACCAGTCAGAAAGAAAACGATTCCTCCGTGTTGAATAATTTAAGTAAAAACACCTTATTCCGACAAGTGGTACGTCAAGTTTTTAGGGAACTCACCAGAGCGATTTTGTCTTTATTTAAGATTAAAAGGAACTAGATGTGGGTTACCTTCCATTAAATTGTTTAATTTATACCACGCATAGTCAAAGTAAATGCAATTCAATTGACAAGGATATACATGATAAACATCACAGGAACCTACACTGATCAATATCAATTGGCTATGGCTCAAGTGTGTTTTTTAAAAGGGCAGCATGAGCGCATAGCGACATTCGATTATTTTTTTCGTGCTCTTCCTTTTAAAGGAGGCTATGCGATTTTTGCGGGTTTGGAGGATTTACTGGATGTTCTCGAACAACTTCGCTTTGAACAACAAGATATAGAGTTTTTACAACATCAGAATATGCATCCTGACTTTATTCGCTATTTGCAGCAGTTTAAGTTCAATGGTACGGTGTATACGTCGCTCGAGGGAGATGTTGTATTTCCTACGCGGCCAGTGGTTATTATCGAAGCCAATTTGATTGAAGCACAAATCATAGAAACGTTATTATTAAATATTATTAATTTTCAGACACTTATTGCGACAAAAGCCAGACGCATCAGGCAGGTTGCGGGAGAACGGATTTTAATTGATTTTGGACTAAGGAGAGCACAGGGTGCTGGAGGGTATTTTGCAAGCCGTGCAGCCATAGTCGGTGGCTTTGATTCGACAAGCAATGTCAGAGCAGGGCGTGATTATTCAATTCCTGTATCGGGTACTATGGCTCATTCCTTTATCCAAAGTTACGATAGCGAGATACAAGCTTTTTCTGATTATGCTGAAGCTTGGCCGGAGAATTGCATCTTGTTAGTAGATACTTATAATACGTTGCAAAGTGGTATTCCTAATGCAATCAAAATAGCTAAGGAAATGGAGAAGAGAGGACATAGACTCAAAGGCATTCGCCTGGATAGTGGCGATTTGGCATGGTTAGCCAAGAGGGCTCGCCACATGTTAGACGAGGCCGGTTTAAACTATGTGGCTATTACCGCTTCCAATCAACTCGATGAATATGTCATCAAGAATTTGTTAGAGCAGGATGCGCCTATTGATGCTTTTGGTGTGGGGACCAATCTCGCGATTGGTGCCCCGGATGCGGCTCTTGATGGGGTTTATAAATTAGCGTTTATAAATGGTCAACCTAGGATTAAATTATCGGATACCCCTGCAAAGATCACTATTCCTTATCAAAAGCAAGTCTACAGGGTGTTCGAAAGAGATGGGACATATCGAGGTGCGGATGTTGTCTGTCTCAAAACGGAAAAAAAAATTGATATGATGCATCATCCTTTTGAAATTCTAAAATCGCTTTCGATAAAGCACTATAAAAAAGAAGCATTACTGCATAAAGTGATGGAAAACGGCAAACGGTTACTACCTAAAAAATCACTTGGAGAAATAGCCAGGTTTAGCCAGCAATGTTTTGATCGATTGCCTTTGGAATACAAGCGTTTTATTAATCCTCATATCTATAAAGTGGGTTTAAGTACCGAGCTTAAAATGAAGAGAGATCAACTGATAGCTGAACACTCAAGATAATTTTATGAAGACTTTAATCATCCTCGATGTTCAAAATGATTTCATGCCAGGCGGCTCACTGGGGGTACCGAATGGTGATGCGATTGTTCCCGTTATTAACAGCATTTTGCATTGTTTTGATCTGATTGTTGCTTCACAGGATTGGCATCCCTCTAATCATATCAGTTTCGCCTCCAATCATACTGGCAGGAAACCTTTTGAAAAAATCAAGCTGGGGAATTTAGAACAAACTTTATGGCCAGATCATTGTGTTCAGGGTAGTGTTGGAGCGCAATTTCATCCGAAATTAAATACTAATTCTATTGAAGCTATTTTTCGAAAAGGAACTGACCCCAATATAGATAGCTACAGTGGTTTTTATGATAATCTGCATAAAAAAACTACAGGGCTTGCCGGTTATCTGCGCGAAAAAGGCGCTAGAGAACTTTATTTTTGTGGTTTGTGCGCTGATATTTGTGTTTATTTTACAATTAAGGATGCTCTCAGTCAGGGATTTGATTGCTATTTGGTTGAGGATGCAACTCAAGCGCTTGTGAAAGATGATTTCATAAAAATAAAAAAAGAATTGATAAAACAAGGCTCTCACATAATTAACAGTTCAAATTTGCTTAATAATTTACAATAAGAAGGTCTGATTTTTTAAATTTGCAGCTTTGAGCTCACCAATTGATGATGGAACTCGCTGTCGAAGGAACCCCGTCGTATTTTTAAGACCCGCTACCATAAGGTTTCGTAATGATTTCAAGAAGGTGGCCATTGGGATCATTAAAATATAATCCTCGACCCCCATCATTATAATTCATTTGACCTAATCGGGTTTGTCCCGGATCAGCCCAATAATCCATTTTACGTTCGCAAATTCGTTTAAAAATATCATCAAATTCAGTTTCTGTTACTAAAAAGGCATAATGTTGGGGGGTAATTTCTTTATCTGTTTTACAGAAATCAAGGCTCACATGGTTGCTCATTTCAACGACCATAAATGGGCCATATGGAATTGCTTCAGGCAACCCCAAAATTTCTGTAAGGAAGTGAGCTGATTTGTCCCGATCTTTTACCCATACGATAGTATGATTCAATTGTATACTCATCATGATTCCTTGTTCCTGTCGATAGAAGAAATTATTTCATTACTTTTTATGAAAGAAAAGAATAGCCACATCATGAAAATGCATAGAATGATGTAGATGGCTGGTAATAAATATTGTGACATTGGAAGTAAGCTTAATCCCAAAATAACCACTGTAACCAATCCCATATTGATGAAGTTCATAACCGCGGAGCCATGGGCTTTATCGGAGGTATGGCTCATGGCAAATGTCGAAGCATTTGCAAAAATAAAAGATAGTCCCAAATAGATGAATATCATGGGAAAAAATAGCTTGATAAGCGCTGAATGATGGGTTAACGCGGCCATCATCATTGCCAGTGCGGCAAACCCTGAGATTAAAATGCCTAATTGGATTCCCGCGCGTTGCGAGTATTTTTTTGCAAATTGAGCAGACCAGATTGAGCCGAGGGTCAGACCCAAGGAAGGTAAAATATTGGCAGCGCCATACTCTGCTGTACTCATTCCTAGCAAATTGATGGCAATAAATGGTGCCGTTGCTGCGAAAATGTAGACAAAGCAGGATGCGCCACCCATTAATGCTCCACCAGAGATTAATGGCTTGTTTTTAAATTGACTTACATATCCCTGGAGCAGATGTTTCATTTGAAACGCTTCGAGTTGAAGATTTTTTTGTGTTTCGGGAAGTTGCCTGACCATGGCAAGCAGAATAGCACCATAAACAGTTCCTGCATAAAAGCAACTTTCCCAGCCGTAATGGGAGTTTAAAATGCCGCCAAGTGCAACACTCAAACCGGGTGCTATCGCAAAAGCCAGCATCAGATAGGAGGTTTTTTGCGCGGCTAATTGAGGCTCATAGCATTCATTAACCAAAGTAAAAGTCATCTTCAGTCCTACACCGGATCCTAAGGCTAATAGAAATCGTCCTAAAACAAGCAACGGGTACATGGAAATCATTCCGGCCAATACACATAGAAGACTGCTGATAATTTGCAAGCCAATACCTATATAAAGTGTTTTTTTCCTTCCATAGCGATTCGCTGTAGGGCCATAAACAAGTTGCCCTATGGCATAACCAACCAAAAAACAGGTAATTGTCTGCTGTGCGGCATGTTCTGTGATCCTGAAAAATGCAGTAATGCTGGGCAATGCCGGTGTAAATAGGACAGCATTCACGGAAGCAAAAGAAATTAACAATAATAAAGTCATGAAAGAAAGTTTGGTTTTTGGATACATGATGAGAATAGTTTTAACGATTAACAGTTAAGATCAGTATAATTATTGACAAAATAATTAACAATATCATAATTAATTAACTTTTATTAACTATATTGCAATAATAAAATCGAAATCATGGGTAAATTTGATCAAATCACTTACTTTATTGCTGTTGTTGAAGAGCATGGTTTTGCAGCAGCCGCAAGAAAATTTGGCGTATCTACAGCCGCTGTTAGCAGGCAGATTGCACGTCTTGAAGCCGAGCTAAAAGCAGAGCTGTTGGTGAGAACAACTAGAAAATTATCATTAACTGACATCGGGGCTCGCTATTATCAGCAATGCAAAAAGACTCTTTTGGAGTTGAATGAGGCAGAAATAGCGATTGCTAATAGTCGGAATGAAGCGGTGGGCATATTAAATGTTACTAGCAGCCGTTATTTTGCTATGAGATTTCTTCTCCCTTATTTACCAGAATTCATGGAGTTAAATCCAAAATTGCAGATTAAAATTGAATTGGCGGAAAGATTTCCTGATTTAGCTCAGGAAAACGTTGATGTGCTTTTTGGTGTTTCTATGGAGGGTCCCCCTGAACTGGTGCGCAAGCGAGTTTCTACAACACGGTATGTGCTTTGCGCATCGCCGGATTATCTGGCAAAAAATGGTATTCCCAAAACACCTTCCGAACTTGGGAAGCACCGTTATATCACTCACAGCATGCGAAATCCTGATAATTTGGTTACATTTAAAGACAATGAGCAGATTTATGTTGAACCTGTGTTATGGCTCAATGATAGTCGTGCTTTGTGTGAGTGCGCCTTACTTGGGATGGGAATTATCAAATTACATGAATACATAGTGACTGAAGCATTGCAAGATGGGCGCCTCATTGAGGTTTTGCCTGAATTCCAAGAGTCCAGTTTATCGGTGTACCTTTATTATCAGGCAAGCCGATATTTACAGCCTAAGATACGAAGATTTATTGATTTTTTTACAAAATAACAATAAAAGCAAGTATTTTGTTTCATTCTAGCAAGTCTGAGTTCAAAGCAAAAAAGTTCGGGGGCACGTGCTTTTTTTAGAGAGAGATGTCAGGTTATGCAAGGCCTCATTGTGTCGCAAATTAGGGGTATCTGTTAATAAATGCTTCAGGTTGCTTTGTTAGAATAGCAGCAGTCAGAAACATTATTAACTAGAGAATCTTGAAATGTTTTTTAAACTTGAAAATATAATCCCATACTTTGCACAGCAATTTTAGAAAAATATGGTAATAACCCTAAAGTTCTAATTTTCTGATTGTATAAGTGTAATAAAACATGATAAAATGTGCACAATTTTTACTATTTGTTTGCATATATATTAACCCTATAGGATTGCAATAGATAGTGCCACTTTGATTTAATTAATTTTTAGAAGTTAATATGCATAAAAAATACAACTACTACAGTCTTGAAAAAGAAAAAAAAACATTCTGGCAACATATACTGGATATTCTGAAGGCCCCATTTAGGCTACCTGGTTGGGTCGTTTCTTTTTTCTTGGCACGAAATATTACTCATGTGGCATTAAATCCTAATAATATTCCGCAACAACGTTTAATACATCTTACTAAAACAAGCAATCGTCCAGAGGATGATATTGTTGTCATTAATTTCAAAAAACGGCCTCCTCACAAATGGTTTAATGACACGCTGATTAAAATAGCCAATACCATTGCGGCTCTTCCTTTTGTAACACCAAGATTACGTACAAGATTACATTACGATAATGAGAATGATATCAATCATGTGAACAAGTTGCTTGCCGAGATCGATGCGCTTGTTCAGGGCAAATCAAAACAAAAGTATTGCAAAGGCAGGGCATTCGATTGGTCAAAAATTCATCTAAAGGGATTGGAGTTCCTGGACCCTAAAATGAGAGGGTATGTTTATGAACAACTGCATGAAAAATATGGTTATGTCTCATATACAACAAAACGCAAACCTAATATTGAATTTTTCACCTTAAAAACTCCTGATGGATCTGAATTGGATTCAGTGCAAGTTACAGGTGAAGACGAAGAAAAAAAACCAATGGGGGAGCGCAAGTTTATTATTACCTGTATTGCGCGGGATCAAAATTTCATCAATTGGATAAAGGATTTAAACTATACGGCAAAAAATCTGGGCGCTACGGCCATCAGCTTCAACTACAGAGGCGTGGATTACAGTCGCGGTCTTGTCTGGACAGAAAATAATCTTGTCGACGATATTCTGGCTCAGGTGCAAAGGCTAATTAGCCTTGGTGCCGACCCTAAGAACATCTGCCTTGATGGTATGTGTATAGGTGGGGCGGTAGCAACAATTGCTGCAGCAAAACTTCATGAGAAGGGCATGAAAGTCAAGTTGAATAATGAACGCTCTTTTACTTCTCTTTCTTCTCTAGTATTTGGTTTTATTGTACCTGAATTGCAAACAGCAAATTGGTGGAGCCCTTTGACTTATGGTCGCTTCCTACTGGCCGGTGTAGTTTATGCTTTACTCACGCCTTTAATTTGGCTGGCAGGATGGCCAGTTGATGTGACCAAAGCCTGGAATAGAATACCTGCTCAGGATAAAATGTATTCTGTTGTGCGGGATAAAGACAATGGCTTGTACGATGGAGTAATTCACGATCACTTCTGTTCCATTGCGTCGTTGGTTGATTCTCAAATTAATTCTATTTTATATAAATTATCCACTGATCAGCCGCTTACTGAGGAAGAAAAACAAATTTTGTGTGATGATCAGTTTTCTCACCATTTTAAACCAAGTCAAAGTGTTTTAAAAAATCCAAAATACAAAGGCCCGCATTTTATTTCCCGACAAGATTTGGTAGCTGAGCTTGGTCATCGAGAGGAATATACCAATCATGATTATTTCCTTGACCGCTTGCGGGAAAAATTTCAATTGGATCGCGCAACACGGCCAGTGGCTTTGGCTGAAGATGGGGAAAAGGATATAGATGGGATTTCATCGCAACTATCTAATAATAAAGAGCGTCCCTTAATTATTGCCAGCAGTGGAGGAACAGGGCATATCTCTGCCACGCATGGCATCATTAATGATTTACAGAGTAAAACAGATAATGTTGTCATTACGCAGCATCATGCGGAACTCTACAAAAACAAGCCCTTCTCAATTACATCTGTTCTGATTCGTATTGGTGTTTGGTTTACCTCTCTTCCTATCCTGGAAGACATACTGAAAGGAGTTATGAGGTTTATCGGATATCCCGTTTTACCGAGCTCCTCCATCTTTTGGGATCAAATGTCTAAAATACAGCAGAGTGAAACTAAAAAAGAAAATGGAATTGAAACCGGCAGAACCCGTCCTTATGTGGACATGCTGTTGGATATATACCCGGAGGGATATGAATACACGGCATTCAATAACGCGACTCACTTGACTTCCAGTATTGAAGACATTCAAACGATGATAAGCTTCAAGGGGCATGTTGAAGAGGATAACAGGAATATAGTCTATCAAAATATATTACAACGCCTTATGCATGCGGCGAAACAGAATACTCCTTACACAAGATTAATTTCCACACAGGCGCTTTCTTTGGGAGCTATTTGCGATGCCGTTAAATACTACAATACGGTATTTTTGCCTGTATACAATGCTGAAAGAGGGACTTCCTATCAGCCTATTGCCATTGATCAGTATATGACCGATTTGCCTTCACTGGGTTGTATTCATTTTATGAATAATTTGGAGGAGCTCACATCAGAGCAAAGGCAATTGATGGAGATACATGCAGTAAATATGAGTGAACCATTTAAAGAGGCGCATTTTGGCAAAGAACAAGGCTTTAAAGCGGTTCATAATATTGACCCACGCAATAACCCTATGATTCGCAATGCCTTTAAAGACCCTTCATTGACAAAATACCTGGATAAGACCCAGTCATTTGATTTGCACTTTAATGTTTATAAAAAGGAAAAGCAAAATGCACTGCCAGTACTGAATGGTAAAGAAAAAATTACAATCAAACCGCATGCTAAAATTGCTTCCATCATGATAGGCTCTCTGGCGGCAAATGCTTCAGCTGATTATGCGAAGTATTTATTGAATCAGGGGTATGAGCATATTTTTCTTTTCGGCGGGCTTAATGATTCCATTGCCGCACGTATCGATCAAATCATCAATTCTTACCCTGCCCCCACGCGTGATGAGATACGTAAGAAAATTATTCTCCTGGGGAATCAATCTGATGTTGAAATGGCACCAATAATGACCAGAAGTAACTGTGTGGTTATCCGTGGAGGTGGTTTAAGTGTCATGGAACAAATGGCCATGCCCATTATGGATGATAAAATTGTATTATTACATCATGAAGATAATGAAGAGGGCCCTTTAACATCTGGTCTCAGTTGGGAAGATGGGAATTCCGATAAATTAATCGAGTATCTGTCTGAAAAAGGGGCTTACGCTAAAAAAACATCGCCTGGTCTGTGTTCTGGTCATCTTCATGAGGCAGAAAAGAGTTTCGAAAAGAAATATCATGGGCAACTGAAGTCGACAGAAACCAAGAAAAAAGTAGATTTAACCATTCCTCAACAAGAGACGTATTCTCTGAAAAAAGAGTGGGATAGAAAAACTGGATATACTGAATCTGGACATATACTATCCCATCAGCATAGATTTTTTAACACGATACCTGAAGTAAGAGAGCCATTCTGTTCTAAGGAAGATTTACATCATAATGAGCTTTCCAGTCAAAGTTTGGTTAGTGTCAGTGCTGGTTGAGGAAATATGCCTTTAATCATCGAAGCTCGTTTGATTCAGGTCAGTACTAGTTTGTGATTGCAATAAGTACTGATTGATGCAATTCCAAAAAGCGAGATTGTTTGTTAATAACACATGTCGAATTTTTTATGTTATTTTAGTATAACCCAATTACTTTTTGATAAATAAAAGTCGTTTGTTGTCATTAATTGCATGTTTTAATAATAGAGAAATCAATATGCCTAAAATTTTAGATAGCCATGCATATCGCGAGATGGAAAATGAGCTCAATACTCTTTTCGAGCAAATTTATAAGCATGGTAAAAATGACAGAACCGCGATTACATTACAAGCTCAGCAATTTTTAGATAATTTGAGTGAATCCATAAGGGATCATTCCCGCTTATTGCTTACCAAAATTGCCAGAGAAGAACTCATTTATTTTAAGGAAAAGAAACCTGGGGATTCGCGAGAGAAATTTCAAAATATCGATAAGATGAGTGATTACTTTAACAATTTATCTGCATTGATTAATTTCTCGGTGATGCAGCAAGAAGATCCTACTCTGCGGGCTTTTTATTATGATATGTATATTCAACTAATGAATTTTTGCTATCTTAAAGGGGATTTGTTTGGAGCGGGTGCAATTTATACAGGTTTAATAGCCAATAACCTCCCTAACTCTATTGATTGGAAGCAATTGAGTTCCGAGAGTCGCTTGATTTTTAAAGATTGTGAAGAAAAATTTAAGCGATTATTTAATCTCTCAACGACATACAATGCGCACACTGATTTAAAAAGACAATTCAAAACTGCTTTGATACCCGCATTACCGTCACTTCTCACGGTTCAGATATATACTAAGGACTCTTACGATAACTCGGTCAGCGATTTTGAAAGAATTCAGGATAAGTTACGTCAGTTGGATATAGAACATAATCGGTTTCTTAATCAATTACAAAATGACCGTTCAACCTGGTCTAAAGCTTATTATGATTATATGAGTAATGTTTATCTCCCGCAAAGCATATTCGAATACACTACTCTCTTAAGAGAGTATGAAGAACTTGTTACAACGCATGGTGGCCCTATTGCGAAGCAGTTTCATAAGGATAAGAATTCAGAACCTCTGGTAAATTTTGTTGAATCGACGCTATCAGAAAATCAATCAGTTCTCAAAGTATCTCCTTTTCAAAATGAAAGAATTGTTGAAATGCTTTCCGAGATTGACGTGGTAAAAAGTGAGTGCTCAAGCCCAGCTGTGTTTGATGACCTCTCCTGGAAGTTGAGAGAAATGAATTGTACTTTGGTAAAAGCCAAATCTATTGGTGATTATACTTCCAAAATTTTTGCAAATCTTGATACTCCATACATGGAAGAGAATACGGATGAAGACCCGAAACCAGTGCTTGTAGAAGAGCTGCAAACGGATGATGTGTACCAACTTCACCATAGTGGTATGAAATTGATGCGTGAGCTCGAACAGGCTATAGAAGATCATAAACCAAAGGTTATTTATCATTGTTCAGGTGAGGCAAACTATGGTTTCTTTAAGGAAGCCAGAAGGAGGGGGAGACATTTGAGTCGAGAACCAATGGATATCGAAGTCATGGATATGGATGTGATGGATTATGATGAGAATGATTTACGTGACCAAACCGTTATGATTACCGTGTAATTTGTCTTGCATCTATAATTGCAATCCATCGGATAGCTCTTATAGATGCCAATGCGATTTTTATCTTATTTTGTCCTATTTCCTTGCAGAAGTTTTTCTATTTCTTCTGAGGGTATAGGCTTACTCATTAAAAAGCCCTGAATGTCATTACATCGCCTTTTCTTGAGAAATTTGAGTTGGTTTTGCGTTTCGACTCCTTCGGCGATGATATTAAAATTCATGCTTTGTGCGATAGCAATAATCGCATCAATGATCGCTTCATCTCCTGGCGATTTTGAAATATTCTGAATGAATGATTGGTCGATTTTAAGACTATCGACAGCGACCTGTTTTAATAAATTCAGGCTGGAATTTCCTGTGCCAAAATCATCCAAAATAATCAACACACCCAGTGATTTCAACTTTTTGATCGTTCTTTGTATTTCTTTATCAATAATCACATTTTCAGTAATTTCCAGCTCCAAACAATGGGGTTTAACTGAATATTCTTTTAAAAGATCCTCCACCATTGCAGGGAAATCTCGTTGTCTTAACTGTTTACTTGCTACATTACAAGCGACACGAATTTCAGGCAGCCCCATTGTGCGCCAGGTACCAATTTGTTTACAGGTTTCCCGCAAAACCCACTCCCCTATCGGTACGATAAGCCCTGAACTTTCGGCAGTAGGAATAAAATCCAAGGGTAAAATAATACCTTTTTGCGGGTGATTCCACCGGATTAATGCTTCCATGGAACGAATCTCATGAGTATTAACTGTAAATTGAGGCTGGTAGAGGAGGAAAAACTCATGATGGATAATCGCTTTTTGCAAGTCTAATTCCAGCTGAAATTGCTGGTTTGTTTTTTTGTTGAGTTTCTCTGTATAAAATGAGAATTGGTTACCGCCGCGAAATTTTGCCTGATACATCGCCATATCCGCATTACTGAGTAAAGTGTTTACTGTTTTGCCATCCGTTGGATAAACGCTTATACCGATGCTGACATGAATATTGATGTCTCTTTCCGCGATATGAAATGGTTTTTGAAAGGATTTGAGGATTTTTTGAGCTACTCCGGCAATTTGCTCTTCAGAATTAAACGATTGAAAAAGCATTACAAACTCATCCCCACCAAGTCTGGCGAGAGTATCTTCTTTTCGCACCAAAGATCGTAATCGTTTAGCAACGGCACACAGTAATTGATCGCCTGCTTCATGGCTCAAGCTGTCATTGATCATTTTAAAGCGGTCCAAGTCAAAAAATAATATGGCAAATTTCATTTTATGGCGGGCATAGCTACTGATAGCATGTTCAATACGATCAATTAATAACAAGCGATTGGGTAAATTGGTTAATGCGTCATGAGTAGCCTGATACTCCAGTTTTTCCTTTAATCGCGTTTGTTCAGTGATGTCTCTGAAGCTCCATACACGGCCTACTGTTTGCGGACCAACGCGATGCGGTTTGGAACAGCATTCAACTACTTTACCATTTCTAAAATGATAAATTTGTATACTGGAATCATCGATGTGAATAGAAAATTCTTTAACATGTTGGGCATGCTGTTCTGAATTGAGTAATTGCGTTGACATATACTGAATGAGTTGGGATTCACTGGTTTTTTTCATGATGGATTCGGGGATATTCCACAATTTGACGAATTGAGAGTTGTAATCAACGATTTTCCCTTGTAAATCAACAACCAGAATGCCATCCGAAGAGGACTCAATCGTTGCCCGTAATAATGAGAAGGATTGTTGTAAAGATTCGGTTCGTTCTTCGACCAATTGATTTAAAAATTCAGTGTGTTTTTGAGTTTCTCTGGCAAGTACCCATTTTTGTGTCAAAGCACTTGCCAGCTGTCTTACTGCAATCACATCAAAGGGCTTTTTTAGCACCAATAAATTATCACTTAAACCCAAGGTATTTACTGTGCTTTCCCATGAGTAGTCGGAATAGGCACTGCATATAACAATTTGTATTTGCGGGTCAATGGCCCAAATGCGTTTGATGGTTTCTATCCCATCTATCCCCGGGGGCATTCTTATGTCAACAAAAGCGAGTGGGTATGGCCGGCCTTCTTCAAGTGAGCGTTTCACTTTTTCTATGCCTTCAATGCCTTGAGTCGCTACATCGATTTCAAATTCAGGCAAAGAAATCCCAAGTTGTTCTGTCTCATCATCAAACAGCTCGGCATCAAATTTATTTAATAATACAGAGTTCTTGCTGACATTTAAGATTTTCATAAAATCCTGATGGATTGCCGGGTTGTCATCAATGACCAGAATGCGAAAAGATTCAGTACTCATTTCTACCTCGTACTCAAGGTTTTGGGATTGATGGGCAAATCTAATACAAATTGAGCTCCTTTGCCATTGCCATTACTTTCAGCATAAAGTGTACCACCCAGATCCCGTGCATAAATTGCAGAACAGTGCAGTCCAAAGCCGTGACCATTTTTCTTGGTTGTAAATCCAAAAGAAAAAATTCGATCCAGGTTATCTTTTTGAATTCCAATTCCATTATCATTTATTTTAATCATAATATGATTTTTTTCAGTTCTCCCAATGGAAATAACAACTTTCCTGGAATCATTCGCTTCGTGTAATAAAACAGAATCTTTTGCATTAGCGAGTAAATTAGTAAGAATTTGAAATAACTTGGATTTATCAGTGATAAACTCATTGATATCCGGTTCAATCTCAATACGGACATCAATTTGATGTTTGTCCAATATGACTGATTTTACCGCATTAAGAATCACATCATGGATTGAAATTTTCTCTGTTAAATTCGATAAGCCGCTCAATGATTGCTGCATGGCTATGATTTCTTTAATATGATTAATGTTAGTTTCCAGACTGTTGGATTCCTTCATGTTTTCTTCATATTCTTCATGCAGGGTTTTCGATAACGCGTCCAAATAGGGAAGAATTAACTTACCCTTTGGATTCTGTAACAAGTATTCGCTTAATTGATTGATGTTTTCGTCAAGCATGGTTTTTATAGCGGACAGTTTTTTATAATGAATTTTGGATATATTCTTTTTCAGAATAATGGCAGAAACATTGACGCTGTTTAATATATTGCCCACATTATGAAGTATCGAGGTGGCTACTTCCGACATCCCGGCAAGTCGAGCTGTTGAAACCAGTTTATTATTCAGTTCATGAACTTGCTCTTCAATAATTTTCCTTTTGGAGATATCCATCAAAACCCCGGAAATTTCGTTTTTATGAGGATTGGCTCTTGCTATCGTTCGGTACCATTTGTAATCATTGTCTCCGTTTCTTACTCTAAGCTCATAATCATAATCTTCTTTTTCTTTGAGGGCCTTTTCGACCACATTTTTTAACCCTGCTTTATCATTAGGATGCACAAGATCTAAAAATGAAGAATAGTTTAGTGCCACATTACTAGGCGGCAAACCCAGAATTTTAAATAGTCCTTTGGACCATGTTGCGGTATCTGTGTCAGCGTCATAATGCCAATACCCAATTTGCGCTATATCCTGGGCGTATTCGAGTTTTGCATTGATATCCCTCATTTCTTTAGAAGAAATATCAATAGAGCGCTCTAATAAATATCGGTCTTGATCGTTTTCGTAGTATGTTTTATTGATATGTGCAATAAATTGAGTCCAACTCTCCAGATTTTGTGGTAATCCATCAGCAGTAAAACCAAATTTTTTTAACTGTCGCTGCAACAACCGATGCATTTCTGTCATTATTACTGAATTCCTTTTTGGTTTATGGACTCTCTAACAGGGTCGTAATGGTCATGGTTTGATTATGCAATTCGCAGGTACCTGTTGCCAGAGGTGATAATTCACCGTAAGAGTAGAAGCCAATTTGTATCGATTTGGGAGGCAGTGATTGTAATGTTGTTTCGGTCTCTTCCTCCGTAAGTTCACCTAATACCAATCTTCTGCCGACACAACTAATATCGATTGCCAAAACAGGTTGTGTATTCAAGTTTCCATTTTTAAAAAGTCTATCATTAGCGTTTTCTCCGGCTTCATTGGCGCTGACAATCAGGCGGTCAAAATTGGCACGCATTAATTGGGCATAGTATCCTTGAGGTAAATCGCCAGCAAAAATGAGGGATTGCTCTTCTTCATTGACTCCCAGAATAGTGCGCACAATGTGCTGAGAATCTGGTGCGGATGGGTTACGGATAGCAAGAGGGTAAAGCAAGCCTGCCGCTGGTAATTCAGAAGCTCTGTCACCAAGATAGGTTTTATAGAGTTTTAGCGCGGGCTGGTTGTCCAGTTCATAGAGAATATTTGCTTTAGACCGTGTAATGACTCTTTCTGGTCCAAAAATATCCCAACCTCCTCTTGAACCATGTCCTACATGGATTTGATCACCGTAAAACCCTACTGCCCCAATGCAATGGTCTACAATTTTTCCATCATAAATAATCCAGGTATTTTTAAAATCCGCACCATCTCCTGCTAGACCCCCTGTAATAATAACCCCTTTGCCAGCATGCTGGTTTAATCCTTTAATTAATTCGGAACCGTTGACATTTAAGCCATCGGACAAAACAAATATGCTTTGGGGATTTTGCTTTTGATGCAATGATTTTGATAAATGAACTCCTGCCTCATAAGACTCTTCAGTGCTTTTAACCTCTGTTTTTGCCAATTGAAGTTTCGTTGACTCAAATTGAACTACTGCAACCGAAATGCTGTTATCAAAAATATTAGGCCCAAAAATTTCTCCTGCAGTGGAGCATCCTATGATTTTTGATTTTTTATAGGCTTGAGCCAATTCTTCAATTGGTTTGCTGTTTGCCCTAAAGATGGGGCTGGCAAAAACTAAAATTAAGGTATTTTCGGAGTCGAGTTCAGGAAATGTTGGGATACTCCATCCCTGGTTTTGAATGTATTGAAATGATTCAATTTTCATCATATTGCTGTGACTTGGATTTATCTTATGATTAATTATAGTATATGTTCAAAAGGATCAATGAAGTGGAGGTTCTGTCTATTGCAATATTAGTGATAAAAATCTGTTATATGAACCCGAATGTTTTTTGTGATAAAGCCAATTATTTTCATAAAAGATTCATTCCTGTTAATTATCGCGATTTTGCCATTTTTTAAAGTTGCTTAGCAGGTCATTAATCAAGCGGTCACTGATTCTTTTTTTCAGATAAAAAGCATGAAATGAGATTGTTAGTTCAAGGTCTTTTATTTTTAAGATTTTTAATTTTTCTGACAGTAAACTATCAGGCAGATAGCTCCAGCCTAAACCGTACTCTACTAGAGATTTTATGGCATCGATAGTACTCATTTCAAAACCCAGGATTAGTACCAGTTGATTTTTTTCAAATAGGGTATCAAGCTTGTCACGCAATGCTGCTCCTTTCTCAGTTAAGATGGCCGGGTACTCTGAAAGTTCTGAGAGTGAAAGCTCGGATGTTCTATGGGCAAGCTCATGATTTGCTGCTACAACCAAATTCAGTTTTTCCTCCCAGAGCAAACAATTGCCCAATAATTTTTCAGATACTTCCCGTGCCGGGCAGATTACCAGATCAACCGTGCCGTGGTTCAGAATATACTCGACTTCCTTTTCACTAATGGTTTTCAGATGCGCTTGAATGGTCGGATGGGTTTCCTTTAAGTATTTAAAAAAGCCTGGCAATACGTAGTGAGACACATACACGGAAGCCCCTATGATGATGCTTTGCGTGAATTGTTGCGAGTTTTTCAGGGTGTGAACCATATTTTGATGTGCGGAAAGCATTTGCCTGGCATAAGGAATAAGCTGCTTGGCTGTTTCGGTAAAAATTAATTTGGAACCCTCGCTAATTATCAAACGTACATTTAACTCGTCCTCTATTTTTCGAATGCGTTTGCTCATAGCTGATTGAGTGACATGCAATTTTTTAGCTGCCAAGGTGAGAGAATGGTATTCGACGACGGCGAGAAAGGATTTGATGTCTCTAATATCCATAGAATGCTTGCCTTTTTATAAGAAGTATAGCATAGCGGCACTAAGCGCTTTCTAAACAAGGACGGCAGATGAGTATAATGTTCTAAGCAGGGGGCGAGGGATCATGCGGCATTTTAAACGAGGGATACAGGCAGAGAGGAGCAGTGAATTGAAAACAGACAATCATTCTGTTGATTGCCAAAATTTATGTGACACCGGGTTAAAAATTTAGGAGAAATAATCTACTTTAAAAAAAACTGTATGATCAAAAAGGCCAGGGTTAATAAAATGGAAATCATCGGGAAAACAATAGGGAATGAAATGGCGTTTGTTGGTTTCTTTTTTGTCAGTTTGATTTTAATTAGCGAGGCATGAATGATGATAAAAATACACAATATGATACTGCTGGTTAATTTAGCCAGGGTTGTAATAGGGAGGGCATAGGCAAAGAGTAAAATAATAAGAGACACCAGTAAGGTCGAGTTGACTGGTGTTTGCGTTTTGGAATAAACAAAGGAGAATATTTGAGGGGCATTTTGTTGATTAGCCATACCATAAATAAGTCGCGAAGCCATAATAATTTGCACCAGAATTCCATTGGTAATAGAAATTAGTGCAATGATTGAAAACAACAAGGGGGATTGTCCCTGAAGCTTAATAATTTCAATAAGGGGCATGTCCGTTTTGACTAAAGCATTGGATGGTATGGTCGAAACGATAACCCAGGCGACTGCAACATATAAAATGGTTGCGGATATTAAAGCAAGAAAAATAGCTTTTGGAAGAGTTTTTTCAGGATTTATTGTTTCTTCTGCTGTATTAACCATATCTTCAAAACCAATAAAAGCATAAAAAGCAATAAAAGCTCCAATAAGCACCCCATCAAAAGAATGAGGAAGAGAGAAGGATTGGATGTCGATAGAAGCGAATGAATAACGACCGTAATAAATAATCATCAATAATCCACCCACTTCCATGAGCGTCATGTACAGGATAAGAGTCGCTGATTCACGAATACCCCAAACAGCAACTCCCGCTAAAATGACAGTTAATATAGTGATGATGAGAGAAGGTGGTAAGGGTAAAAACAATTGAAAATATTTGACAAAACCATGGGATAGGGTGGCTGCCGAGATCACACCTGTTAAAACCACAATCCAACCTATTAAGCCAGATAGCCATTTTTGATGGAATGCCCTCCGCACGTAAAGAGCAGAGCCTGCACTAAGCGGTAACCTGGAGCTTAATTCTGCATAAGAAATGGCAGTAAAAAGAGCGATGATGGAGGCGATTAAGAAGGATAGAGGGGTAAATTGTGCCGCTTCTTTTGCGACCTCACCAACAAGGGCATAAATTCCCGCGCCCAATATAGTTCCAAGCCCATAAAAGGCCAGCAGTGTTAATGATAAAGTCCGTTTTAAGTGCATCGCCCCCCCATTTTATCTGGAGATCTATAGTCGTAGAACAAGTCTTCTTTTTTGTTTGCTTACTTTTTTATTTTTCGCCGGTTACTAAATAGATAGTGAAATTAAATTGATATTCACCATTATATTTGGCTTGGCATTCATTATCGTAATATTGAACCATAGCTTCGTTGATTTTTTGTATCTCTTCATTCGGCAATTGTCCTTGATAAAAAGCAATTCCATTGACGAATTTCCTGAAAACATCCAGGGAAGGGAGGGTAATGGATTGTCGGCATAGCTTTACTTTTAGCTCCTGACAGCTTAACGACTCCAGTTTTTTTTCCAGATTCTTTAAGTGAGAATAATCTACGGGAGGGATAAAATCATGCAAGGATGCAAATTGCCCTGATTTTTTTAAAGCATAATAACTCATGATAAACGGATCGTCTCCTGCTGGAAAAAGAGTAAGGAATTTTCCCCCAGGTTTCAATGCGTTAACGATATTTAAAAATGCTTTTTGAATATTGGCACAAGCCCATTGCAAACACCAAAAAGAGACGACATAGTCAAATTGTAAGTGGAAGTCCATTGTGAGTACATCGGCTTTCTGGACTGAAAAGTTAGGATATTCCTTACTCACGTCTTGGGCTAAATGTAACATATTCTCGGAAGCGTCTATACCTAATACAGAGCCTTGAGGCACTTTCATAAGAATGTTTTTTGTAAAAGCACCGTTACCGCAGCCGATATCCAATACTTTGTCGGCGGGCTTCATGTTTAGGTAGGGTAAATATTCTTCAGCCACAGTCGCTTGAATGTAAGATCCAATGGCATAGTCATTGGCGGGCCACTCACGTCTTGACATACTTATTCCTTTCTTTTGAGATGGTTATTTATTCCATAATTGTTCAGGTCATCATTGTTCATCATACATCATGGACAGTCCCTAAAACAGATCATGAATTCTTTTATGAATAGTATTTTTATTGAGATGAATGACTTAAATCAAGTATAGTGAGCGCTGTAAAAAAATCAGGATGTTTTTACTTCAAACTATGAAAAGGAGTCAGGTATGTTCAGCCAGAGTCAGCAAAAAATTGTTTGTGTGCTTTATGATGATCCTAAGGGGGGATTTCCTCCAAACTATGCAAGAGAATCCATTCCAGAATTGAAACAATATCCTGATGGTCAAAGTTTACCTAATCCTGATTCGATTGATTTTATTCCAGGTGAAATGCTAGGTTCTGTGAGTGGTGAATTGGGACTAAGACAATTTCTTGAAAGCAATGGGCATCAATTGGTAGTAACCTCTGATAAGGATGGCTCTGATTCAGTATTTGCCAGGGAGCTAAAAGAAGCCACTGTCGTCATTTCCCAACCTTTTTGGCCCGCTTATTTAACTCGTGATCGTATTGAAAGTGCACCTAAGCTTAAGCTCGCTATCACCGCAGGTATCGGCTCGGATCATGTCGATTTGCAAGCGGCCATGGAACATAATATCACCGTTTGTGAGGTCACTTATTGTAACAGCATCAGTGTTGCTGAGCATACCGTGATGATGATTTTAGCCTTGGTGCGGGATTTTATTCCACAATACAATACGGTAATTGATGGCGGGTGGAATATTGCGGATTGCGTCAGTCGCTCTTATGATTTGGAAGGCATGCAAGTGGGATGTGTTGCTGCAGGCCGAATTGGATTAGCTGTTTTAAGACGCTTAAAACCGTTTGCTGTAAAACTGCATTATACCGACAGGCATAGACTACCAGTACAGTTGGAGCAGGAACTGAATTTGACTTATCACCCCTCTGTTGAATCCATGGTGAAAGTTTGTGATGTGGTATCGATTCATTGCCCATTGCATCCGGAAACAGAATACCTTTTTGATGAGCGATTAATAAAACAGATGAAACGAGGCTCTTATTTAATTAATACCGCCCGTGGAAGAATATGCGATCAGCATGCTGTAGCGGATGCTCTGGAATCTGGGCATTTGGCTGGTTATGCCGGAGACGTTTGGTTCCCACAACCCCCAGCCAAAAACCATCCTTGGCGATCGATGCCAAATCACGCCATGACACCACATACATCAGGAACTACCCTGTCTGCGCAAGCGCGATATGCGGCGGGAGTCAGAGAAATATTAGAGTGTTGGTTAGGGAACAAACCAATTAGGGAGGAATATCTGATCGTGTCTCAAGGCCATTTAGCCGGGGTTGGTTCTCATTCTTATAGTGCGGGTAATACTACTTCGGGAACTGAGCAAGCAGCAGAATTGGTTTGATTCCCCGTCGCTTATGCTGTCTTATGTCTTTCTGTTTTCATTCAAAGTAGCCGCTGCCTTTAAAGACAGCGGCAGTTCAGGGAAAAGGGGCAAACAGTGGATGATTTAAAATTTAAATAAATTCTTTGGAAGGTCTGGTTTTAAACCAACATCGTCTTGGCCAAATGAAAAGAAACCTGGATTGTAGACAGGGTGTGTTTGCTCAAAATGCTCTAGAAAGTCGTCTGCGGCTCCTTCGTTATCCCAAGTGTTATGGCTTGAGTCTGTATATACTGTTTCTGTAGGTTGATTGGATGTTTCTTGTCTAGGTTGAGGTACTTCTTGTTCCTGATTCTCATATTTTCTTCTTTTTGTATTGGTATGAATTTCTCTCTCCGAAACGATTGATAGATCAAAATAATCTCTGTGATCAAGTAGCGAATGAATACAGTTTGCCATGTCTTTTTCAGATGATGGGTCACGCTCTATAGTGCCTCCTTCCCGCACTGTATGGGTAAAACATTGACCTTCCTGATTGATTGAAAAATAATTGACAAGTCGGCCGAATCTCTCAAAAACGTAGCCTATTTCCAGTTGTTGATTACCCTTTGATAAGGGAAAGGCCAAGTTCAACCAGGGATCCATTAAAAACTGTTCATTGACTATTAGTATAAAATGATTATTAAAGGTCGCTAATCGAAGGGAGTGAATTAAGCTTTCTGGTTTTTGTGCCTGGTGTAACAGAAGTGCAAAAACAAAAAAAGCTTTTTCCTGGCAATTACCAAAACCAGAGCCTCTGCTATACAGAGCAATCTTCAGAATTTTATTTAGCCAGGTCAAATCAGTTCTTTCCAGAGTTTCATCAGCGAAAATTTGAGTTAGCTTAACCAGTGAAGCATCGTCTTCATTATCGGTAGGTAAATCACAGGAACTGATGTTTTGTGCCAATTGATTGCCAAGCAGAATCAGCTCCCAGAGTTTTTTTTCTTCAGCATTGAGATGGAATTTATCATTAACTGTCCGGACTTTTGCTTTAACTTCCTGAACTTGAGAATGAGTAAGGGCGGCATACTGATTCGGCTTTTTTGTTTTTTCAGAAGATTTGCAGTGAAGTTCTCTTTTTTTGGAGCGTCTTTCTTGTTGCTGATTAAGTGCTTTTTCTTTCATTTTTTGAAAATCACCTAAAAGGCTGTCCATAAATAATTCCTGTCTATTTTGATCAGTCGCTTTGGCACAGGATTTTGTGAACATGTTACACTCTCTTTATAATAGTTAATTACGATATGACAAGTTGAACCTCTGATGATAATGAGCTGGACTGCTGTAAAAACAGAGCCTGGTTCACTGAGACTGCTATTTTATAAGTTAATTATTAAGATAACATTAATTTTTGCATTTAAATTGGCCTGATGGGGTGTATTTTTGTCAAATTGTAAGCGATTTTTGATTTAAAAAAGGTATAATAGATGACAAAATAAAAACCACCTGTGGTTATCATTGGAATATTGATGAGCAAAGAACGAATTAAGAAAACAGCACTGGAGATTGTCAAATACATTCATGGCAACATAAAAGCGTGTAATATCCCCAATCAAAAAAAAGAAAATAAGTTTTTTGCGCCTTTGGTTTATCTCTGTCAAACAGAATGCGATAAGATTTTGAGTAACACCAAAATCAGTTTGTTGGAGCGTCTTTTAAAATGCGCAAAAATTATCGGTGATCTGCAATCAGGAAATTGTATGCAGCAAACCTTTTTAGCATTTCAACGTTTATTGATGCGATTGATTGAGGATAAGCTATCTAATTTTTCCACTTGCATTCCAATTTCTGTTATGACCATTTCCAACCATGCCTTTTTAATCATTGATAACGATATCGTGTGTGATCCCTGGTTAAATTTTGTGGGAGATTTGAAAGATTATTGTTTTGCAAACATGAAAAGGAAAGAGTATTTTGGAATACGTTCCGACTGGACTTGTTTTACCAATTCAGAGGTCTATGATGAAGACTCTACTGAATTTACAATCCAATTTGTAAATGCTTTAGGGGTAGGGATATCGGGTTTCAGTGAAATTAAGTTGGCAAATCAATTGATGCAATCATCGAGTATGGCTTCTGATCTTGGAGAGGATCCTGTGATTTCTATCCCCAAAGAGTTTCATCGAATTTGATGGAGCGCTCATCTTGATTGTAATGAACTCTATTGCTGTTGTTTTTGTTCAAGTTCTGGTTCGATTTAACGGTAAATATATTGTACTTGATAATGATGGGGGAGAGGATGAATTTTTTAAACAATAAAATTGTAATGATAACCGGCGCGTCCAGCGGCATTGGACAGGCTTGCGCCCGACTTTTTGCTGCACAAGGAGCACGACTCATCCTGGCGGCACGGCGAGTTGAACGTTTACATGAATTATCCAGTGGGTTAAAACATCATAATAATCAAGAACATTATATTCTTCCTCTGGATGTCTGTAAGAAAGATTTGGTGAGACAACAAATCGAATCTTTGCCCGGTCAGTGGAACTCTATTGATGTGTTAATCAATAATGCGGGTTTGGCTCTGGATACCTTGCCTTTGCATCAAGGAATATTGGAGCATTGGGACACCATGATAGATACCAATATTAAAGGATTGCTTTATATTAGTCGGCTAATTCTCCCAGGGATGTTAGAGAGGAATAGTGGGCACGTCATTAATATCGGTTCCATAGCAGGTCATGAGTGTTATCCTAATGGAAATGTTTACTCGGCCACCAAGCATGCTGTTCATGCGATATCAAAGTCCATGCGATTGGATATGTTAGGAAGTGCAGTTCGAGTGACTGAAATTGCACCAGGTGCTGTTGAGACAGAGTTTAGCGAGGTTCGCTGGAAAGACAAACAGCGAGCTATCGATTTCTATAAGGATTTTCAACCGCTTATGGCCGAAGATGTTGCTGATGCTGCTTTGTATTGCGCTACAAGACCTCTGCATGTCGATATTGAGCAAATGATTATTATGCCAACAGTTCAGGCTTCTGCAAATCATTTGTCAAGGAAAGGCAGATAATCATCAGGTGAATAATTGTGCAAAAATTTGCCAAAAATGGGGCTGTTAGTCTATTATTTAAAATATAGGTGATGACTGATCCTGGCTGAACCAGTAAGTAGTGCCAGATTAGGAGGTCGTTTTGGAGGGTGGTGTGTAAGCCTACAAAGGGTAGGAAACCTGAAGCTCTACATAAATCTCCACAGTGTCTTTCAGTTGCGGCTCAGAAACCGGGAAGTCGTTGCCTGTACTTAAACTCTTTTCTATTCTTTGTATAAACTAATTTTTTCTTATCAAAGAATGAATTAAGTCGAACAGATCATAGACAAACCCACAATCGCTTTGTTAAAAATGTTTTTAATTCGGTCATTTGTTTTAATTAAGCTCGCTCATTAAAATATTTTTTAATGCCCCTTATGGTTTTGAGTAAATCCAGTTAAAGTCAATCCCGATATCCTCTGTTTAAAATAAAGAGCAATTTGAGCAATTAATAATATTATCTTATAATTAAAGAACAACTATTTTGCCAGGAAGCAATTATGAACAAGTTAATTGTTGCGGTCACTGCTGGTGCATCATTATTGCTGCTAACTGGATGTGCGGTTGATGGTGTGGCTATTGATGATGTTTCTTACGAATCAGGTTATAGCAATGACTACGTTTATTCGGTTGGCTATTATAGCAATCGCCCCTATTGGGGTAACAACTACTATTCGTCACCTTCTTTTGTAGGCCCTTATGGATATTGGGGTGGAGATTACGATTTCTAATTTCCAGAGAAGACAAGCCTCCAAACCAAATGAAGGCTATTTCTGTTGATAATTACTCTTTAGCGCGAGACACATATTCGCCTTTGCGCGTGTCTACCTTAATCAGTTCGCCAGTTTGAACAAACAATGGTACACGAACCACGGCACCTGTTTCCAATGTGGCTGGCTTTCCGCCTCCGCCAGAAGTGTCTCCTTTTAATCCAGGATCTGTTTCGGTGATTGCCAAAATGACAAAATTGGGTGGAGTCACCTGTATAGGTTCATTGTTCCATAGAGTAACTACACAAACGTCCTGTTCCTTTAACCATTGTGCTGCATCGGCTAATACGTTTTCAGTCACGGCATATTGTTCAAACGTATCTGGAACCATAAAATGCCAATGCTCCCCATCATTGTATAGATACTGCATTTCTACGTCAGCCACATCAGCAGATGGTAAGGTGTCCCCAGATTTAAAGGTACGTTCCACAACGCGCCCGGTTTTTAGATTGCGAATTTTAATACGGGTAAATGCTTGACCTTTTCCAGGTTTTACAAATTCACAGTCAAGAATGCTGCACGGAGCATCATCAACCATTACTTTTAAGCCGTTTTTAAATTCATTTGTGCTATAGACTGCCATTTCTGCTCCATAGTTGAGATTTTGCTGTATTTTCGCTAAAGTTCGCACAGTTTATCAAGTCTGTAACTTTAATGCGAGATACCTCTTTGAGTTGGCAAAAAATTTTGGCGCAAGGATTTACTTCAACGACTGATTTATTAGATTTCCTGGAATTGCCGAGATCTGAAGGAAACCTATTCGCGGAAAAACAATTCCCAAGCCGTATTCCTTTAGGTTTTGCTAAGCGAATGCAAAAAGGGAATCCCAAAGATCCCTTGCTTTTACAGGTTCTTGCAAAAGAAGATGAGCTTAGCGAAGCAGATGATTATGTTATCGATCCCTTAAGTGAGAGTAATACCCTGATTAAAGGTTTGTTGCATAAATATCACGGGCGCGTTTTGTTAACTTTAACCGGTGTTTGCGCTGTGAATTGTCGTTATTGCTTTAGAAGACATTTTCCTTATCAAGCGAATAATCCGGGCCGCCGGGGATGGAAAGAGGTGTGTGCCTACATCGCAAATGATTCCAGTATTACTGAAGTTATTTTAAGTGGTGGCGATCCATTGCTCGCCGCCAATTTGGTTTTGGAAGAATTACTCCAATCTTTGGAAGAAATTTCTCATATACATACTTTAAGAATTCATACAAGAATTCCTATTGTTTTACCGGAGCGTATTGACAAAGGATTACTTGATTTATTAACAAATACGCGATTTAAGAAAGTGATTGTTGTTCATTGTAATCATCCGCAAGAGTTGGATGAGAGTGTATTGCGGGCGTGCTCTGATTTGAAGAAAGCAGCATGTTATTTACTGAATCAATCTGTTTTATTAGCCGGGATTAATGATGATGCAGGGATTTTATCCAAGTTAAGTCATGCTCTTTTTGATTACGGGATTATGCCTTACTACTTGCATTTGCTCGATAAAGTAAAGGGTTCGGCACATTTCGATATGCCGCTTCTCAGGGCTCAGTCAATTTATCATCAATTACAATCCCTTGTGCCAGGATATTTATTGCCTCGCCTGGCACGAGAAGAGCCGGGAAGATCCAGTAAAACCTTGCTGATTTAAAGAGCTTGATATGTTCTGTCTATTTATGGTTTTATTCAATAGCCATGTTTCCACTGTTATTTTTCTGACTAAATCGATTTGTCCTCTTCCTCATAAAGTGCAATCAGCTTTTCCTGAGCACAGCCGCCGTTTTGCATGAGGTGCTTGTAAGTCCCGTCACTTTGCATTTCCCAAACATTGTTATTATCTTTAAGATAGTTTTTAATGATTTCGTTTTTTATTCTTTTTTTACATCCCTCATCATAAATGGGGAACATGATTTCAATACGATTGTATAAGTTTCTTTCCATCAGATCGGCACTGGAGCAAAAATAGTGTTCTTCTTCGTTGATGCGAAAATAAAACACTCTGTGATGTTCGAGGAATCTGCCAATAAAAGATAAGACTCTGATGTTCTCAGACACACCAGGCAATCCTGGTTTTAAACAACATACACCACGTACAAGAAGATTAATTTTAACGCCTGCTTGTGATGCCTTGTATAATGCTTGAATCATCACTTTATCAGTTAATCCATTCACTTTCAGGATGATTTCAGTATCAATGCCTCCCGTAGCAGCAGTACTGCATTGTTCGATGAATTGTAAAAGAGTTTTTTGTAAGGTAAATGGTGAATGGCTCAAGGCTTTTAACTTAACAACCTTTCCAAGACCGGTTAATTGTTGAAAAATGAGCTGGGCGTCAGAAGTAATAGTGGGTTCACTGGTTAATAATCCCAAATCAGTGTATCTCTTGGCTGTTTGTTCATGATAGTTTCCTGTGCTTAAGTGCACATATCGTTTTAATTTACCATGCGTTCTTCGAACGACCAGCGTCATTTTCGCGTGAGTTTTATAGCCTACTACTCCGTAGAGTACCAGGATCCCCGCAGCATGGAGTTTGTTAGCCAATTTTAAGTTGGATTCCTCGTCAAAACGGGCTCTTAGCTCAATGACAGCGGTTACTTCTTTCCCTGAATGGGCGGCGTTAACCAGCGCATCGACCATCACTGATTCAGAGTGGGTTCTGTAAAGCGTTTGATTAATTGCCAGTACATTAGGGTCTGAAGCAGCTTGCCTGACAAAATCAATGACTAAATCAAATGCTTGATAGGGATGATGCAATAAAATGTCTTGTTCGTCGAGAATATTAAATAAATTACGTTGTGATTTGGAGAACTTGGGATACTGTGGGGTAAAAGCGGGATAATTCAGATCAGGTCTATCGATGCTGTTAATAGCACTCATATATCGTTGTAAATTAACAGGGCCATCACAATAATAGGTGTCTTCATGCCGCAAATGATATTTCTGCAGTAGAAAGTCAACAATTTTTTCAGGGCATTTGTTTTCAATTTCCAATCTTACGACATGGCCATAATGACGGGAAAATATCTCTCTTTGCACCGCTTTAGCCAAATCGTCAATTTCTTCTTCTCTTAAAAATAAATCGCTATTTCGCGTCAACCGAAATGAATAGCATCCGCTGATTTCCATACCTGGAAATAAACTATTAATATGCGTTTTAATAATGGAAGATAAATAAACAAAGTAATGGGCATCTCCACAAAGCTCGGAAGGCAGATGTATCATGCGTGGAATCGAGCGAGGAGCATGTACGACGGCGTAATTGATATTTCGATCAAAAGCATCTTTCCCACTCAATGAAATGATAAAATTTAAACTTTTATTGATAAGCCTTGGAAGAGGATGGGCCAAATCGAGAGCAATAGGGCTTATAACAGGTAGAATTTCATGTTTAAAGTAATGCTTTGCCCATAAATGAATGTCATCAGTCCATTGATCTGTCTCAAGAAAATGGATATTTTCTTTGCGCAATGCCGGAAGTAATTGTTTGTTAAAAATATTGTAAAGCTGATCGATTAAAGCATGAGCCTTATGGCTTATTTGGCTGAATGCTTCATCAGCCCGTAATCCATCTATGGTTAGCTTGCCTGACGACATGGCAATTTTTTCTTTCAACCCGGCCACCCGAATTTCAAAAAATTCATCAAGATTACTGCTGCAGATACTGAGAAATCTCATTCTTTCCAATAAGGGTACGCGTTCATCATTAGCAAGCATGAGTACTCTCTGATTAAACGCAATAGCAGAAAATTCTCTATTAATATAATAATCTGGGTTATCCAGAGTAGTATCCATGAGGAACTCCAGGTATTTTCATTTCATGTTCACAGGCAATTTAGTCACCATGCAAAGCCCTTACATCTGGAGGGATTTTTTGCCATGGGTAACCTTTTACCGCTTTGGAATAACCAATTTGATATAACTGATTCATTCTTTGAGTATCAAACAATTCCTCCGAGTTCGAATCAAACTCATTTGGAACATTGGCCAAATTAAAATCAACTCCCTCTATAAGCGCACAAAGATAGATAAAAATAACATCGGCAGCCCCCTGGGATGCCGTGACACTTTCTATCGCTCGCTTGCCAATTACCAATAACTTGGGTTTGATTACTTTGTAATGGAATTGATTCTGGTTATTGCGTATTACATAAATTTTAACGTTTGGTTTTTGTTTTAATTTGAAATGTTTTTTCGCGGTTTTGATATCAGAACCAAGACGACTTAAAAAGACCGCAAACGTTGTTGAGCCATCAACGTGCATTTCTGTGTAGGGTTTCCCGTTGGCCATGACATCAAAATAAACAGGCGGCATGACCACGGGAATGCTGGCAGAAGCAAGTAGAATTTTTCGGAATAACTGAACTCTCTCGGGGTTTTTGCTTGCCGCAATGCGGGTCATATCCCATACCACCAGCTTTCGAGAGTAAAGATTGGATGTCCCTACATAAAGCCGTCGCCCTTGATAATAGCCTTTGGCAATGTCATCAAGCAATTTTTCATCGACATGACGAGCAATCAGGTCTTGTAATGGTTTGGTTCCTTTAAGGGCGCTGCCTCCTGTTAACAGAGTCCATAATACAGGCTTATTACTCAGTACATCCTTCGTGGTAATGGTTGTATACACTTTTTTTAATGTAGCATCATATTTAGGGCCAGCAAAAGCTAAAGGTGCTATCAATGCCCCAGTACTTATACCTGTCACGGTTGTAAATGTTGGTCGAGAACCGGATTTTGTCCACCCATTCAATAATCCAGCACCAAAAGCACCATAATCGCCACCACCTGAAATAATCAGCAAGCTGAAAGAGCCTTTTTGATGGAACATGGTATCAGGGTAAGCTTTAGCCAGTTGTTTTACACGTTCAAGAGATTGCTTTTTAATTATTGGGTCATCACTGCGGGTGAATTCAGTGCGTACCTCTTTAAATCCAGGCACTAAGGCCTTATCTGCCAATTGCGCGGGGAGAGGATTATTTTTTGCTGTATTGCAAGCGGTTTCTATACAAAGCAAAAATACAACAAAAAAAATCCTTTTCATAATTTTCCTTTAAATTAATGTTTTCCCGAATTTTATTCAAAAAATGGATTAAAAGCGATAGTGTTTGTTTTCATATTAACGCACCACAAAAAAACATATGGCTATAAATGCTAAAAAACCATAAAAGGGTGATAGATTCCAAAAGGCCAAGGCAAGAAAAAACAAAATACAGCAAATAGCCATAGGAATAGAATAATAGACGTCAATAACACCTTGAACTACTGAAAATGTAGCAGCCGCTAACAAGGCCAAAGCTCCGTATTGGACTGAGATCATAATTTTGCGTGTTATTGGACCGTTATGAGAATTAAGCCACTGATATCCCACAAGAGCCATAATTAATCCTGGTAAATTCAGGCAGATGATCGCAAGAATTAAACCGGTTATTCCGGCCGCTTTATAGCCTATTAGTGCGGCCAGTTTTATTCCCGTTAATCCCGGGAATAAAAAACTTGAACCTAACATACCTACAAATTCTTCTTTTCCAATCCAGTGCCTGTACGTGACTGCCTCATATTCCAATAATTTTAACATGGAATTGCCGCCGCCTAAGGATATCAGGCCAATTTTCCCAAAACTGTAAATGATTTCAATGAAAGTTTTTATCATATTTTTAAAGTCTTTTTTAAGAAGGTAACGTATTCAAAAGAAGGTTGGGTTCCGAATAAAAGGACGCTGATGGTTTCTACCAGGTTTAATGATCTCCCCTCAATACAGGCACTGAAATACACTTTATCCTTGACTTCAAGACGAGCAAGCTCAAGCTTGACAGTTGGCGTTGTAGGGAATTTAAAAACAAAAGCTTCTTTTTTAACAAAAACAACGATTCCTTTTTCTTTTATTTTTTTCAATAGTTCTTGTCGATTCAATTGCCCAGCGTCGCCATGGCAAGGGAGAGTTTGTGGGGTTTCAAGATGAATTTTAGATCCAAAGCCTAGTGCAGAGCCAGATTGCTTAATAACAGGTTTATACAATAATTCGTTACGTCTTTGTTTTATATTATGATCAGAGTCAGGCAGTAAATAATAATAGTCTTCTTTATGTTTTTTCTGATAGTTGGCTAGATCAAGCAACGAACTGTCAATAGTATTTAAACGGATGATTTGATCTGTAGGCCAAAAATAGCGCTTTTCCCATTTTAGATTGTCTTGAGCATCATGACCTAAAGTGGTAAGTGGTGTTGTTTGTTCAGAGGAAAATTCAAAGTTCCAAACCAGTCTTTGCATTATTAGTATTTCATTTTCTGTTTTGCTTACGCTAGATGATTTGATTTGTTTTGGCAAGGTTAACTTAAATGTTTCTTATAATTTTTAAAGGATTATTGCTCGCTAAATAAAGCGTAAAAAGTATATACTGGTTATTCTATAAACCTCTTAATAAAATAGCAAAGGAAGGTATTTTATGGCTATTGTGTTCTTTTTAATTTATTTGGCTTTTACTCTGGTAGTACTGTCCAGAAGAATTAATCCATTGGTTTGGGAAATTGGAAGCATAATCTACCTCATTCCCGCAACATTTTATTTTGGGTTCCCCTGGATTATCGGTTTATTCATTTGGTTCTTTATTATAGCTGCCGTGCTGGTAGTTCGAGTGGAGCCATTACGCCTTTTCATCGGGGATTATTTGTATAAAACCGCAGGAAAATCGGTGCCCAAGCTCTCTAAAACGGAAGAAGAAGCTTTAAACGCGGGGGATACCTGGCTGGAACAAGATATTTTTACAGGAAAACCTGATTGGCAAAAATTATCAGCAGTTTCTACAGAGCTCACAGCAGAAGAACAAGCTTTTTTGGATAATGAAACTCATACTTTGTGCAGTATGTTGGATGAATGGGAAATTAGTCAGGAATATGATTTATCTCCCAAGGTTTGGAATTACATTAAAGAGAAAGGATTTTTAGGATTAGTGATACCAAAGGAGTTCGGTGGCAAAGGGTTCTCAGCTCGAGCCCATTCTGATATTGTAATGAAAATTGCCACTCGCTCAAGAGTAGCGGCAGTGACGGTAATGGTTCCTAATTCCCTGGGCCCGGGCGAGCTAATAAATTATTATGGAACCGATGAGCAAAAAGCATATTATCTTCCACGTCTTGCCAAAGGTGTTGAGATTCCCTGTTTTGCATTGACAGAGCCAGGGGCTGGAAGTGATGCGACCTCCATCCAGTCAGAAGCCATTGTAGTTAAAAAGAAGATAGATGGGAAATCAGTACTTGGCTTAAATATCACCCTGGATAAACGGTGGATTACTTTAGCTCCTGTTGCGACTTTAATTGGATTGGCCGTGAACTTGAAAGATCCGGATGGGCTTTTGAATGGTGAAGGAGAGGAAGGCATAACTTGCTTGCTGATTCCAAGAGATACTAAAAATCTTGAAATTGGCAATAGGCATTTACCAGCTGATCAGCCCTTTATGAATGGAACTTTACGCGGCAAAGATATTTTTGTGCCTATTGATACCATCATTGGTGGTCAAAAGAAAGCGGGATCCGGTTGGCAAATGCTGGTTGAGTGCTTATCTATAGGGCGCTCAATATCTCTGCCTGCACTTGGAGCAGGTTCTTCTTCTATTTCTTATTTAACAACAGGTGCTTTTGCCAGAATTCGTCGCCAATTTAATGTAGAAATCGCTCAGTTTGAAGGAGTAGAGGAAAAACTTGCAGAAATAGCGGGTTTGAATTATTTAATCAACTCTACCCGGTTGTTGACGGTTGCTGCAGTGAATGAACATAAAAAACCCTCTGTAGCTTCAGCGATTACCAAATATTTTAATACGGAATTGGCACGAATCACTGTGAATGCTTCTATGGATGTTCATGCTGGGCGAGCCATTGTTGTTGGGCCACGCAATTACTTAAATAGTTTATATCAAAGTGTTCCTATTTCTATTACGGTAGAAGGGGCTAATATTATGTCTCGCAATTTATTGATTTTTGGGCAGGGATCTATGGCATGTCATCCGTTTATTCGTGATGAATTCTACGCCATCTCCAGTGAGAATAAAGAGGCATTTAGAGAGATAATTTGGAAGCATATTCATTATTTTATGCAGAATTTTGCTAAAACAATCTGTTCAGCATGGACAAGTGGTTTGTTTATTGCGGTTCCCGAAAATTCAATGAAAAGAGAGTATAAGAAACTGGCGCGTTTGAGTTATGCCTATTCCTGGCTTGCTGATCTGTCTTTAATTTATTTGGGAGGTGATTTAAAGCGCAAGGAGCGATTGTCTGCAAGATTGGCTGATGGCATGTCTTATCTCTATATGGCAATGGCTGCTTTACGAAATGTGCAATTAAACCAAGACCATCCCGATGAGCAATTGCATGCCAGATGGGCGGTAAGCTATTGTTTTTACCACGCGCAAAAATCCATGATTGCACTTTGTCACAATTTCCCTTCCAAATTTTTAGGCTTTATTGCCCGAGTAGTTGCGTTTCCATTTGGGCAAACCATGCGTTATCCTTCAGACAAACTAGATCATCAGTTGGCTCGTTTGATGACGGGCAACAATCATTATCGTGACCGTTTGAAAAAATCGGTCTTTCTCAGTGGTGATCCCAAGCAGCCTGTAGATCGTATGGAACATGCTTTACAGCTTATTATTGAAGCGGATGGATTAAGCAAAAAAGTGAGTGATTTGAAGCGCTATAAGTGGAGTAAGTTGAAAGAGAAGTTAAAAGAAAAAGTAGAGTCTGGCCAGTTGTCACAACAGGAAATGGAAGAGTTGCTTGCTGTTGAAGACGCACGTTGGGATGCCATTTTAGTGGATGAATTTACCTTCGACTCCATGAAGAAGAAGACATTGCATTCCGTGATAGAAAAAATGAAATCTCCCTTGGCGTGATTTTTACAGACTTTTAACATCGATTTACCAACCAGCTATCAATCCAAATGAGGCTGGTTTGCTATAATTAAACTATATTTCCTGGACCAAATATACATTGTTGAGAGTAAGTTATGCCAAAATACACACTGCCCACAAGAGATGCCTTATTAAAAGCGATGCAAGTAGGTGAAACATCCATTGAAGCCGCTGAATACATGGCAACAAGGTTTGAGCAGATTTTAACGAAAGCGAAATTATTACCAGAATGTAATGATATGCTGGAAAAAATAAAAGAATATGCTCAATTCGTTAAATTCAAATTATTATCCTCTGCTCAAGTTTGGTCTGGCCAAGAAAGGCCAACTTCAGATTACCAAAACACGCAGGAAAACAAAGCCGAATTTTTGGCAAGCCATTTGGAAGGGTTACCAAGTGGATTAAAACTCGAAGTTGCTATTGGAGACGATGCCAAAATATTGCGAGGGTTTTCTTCTAATGGAAAAATGGTAGAAGGAGATCAGTTGAAAACCATGGATGGATTATTAGAAGGATGGCTTGCCAAGAATAGTCTTGCTATTTCAGGAGGTGCGGTTGTTAAAATAGACAATACGGGCAACCAAACCAAAGTAGATCCACAGGAAATCAGACAATTAATCAACGATAGCGAAAAGGGAGTCGCCAAATATTTTGCAGATAAAGGCGTGGGCATGGAAGTGGCGCAACGAACCTACCAAGAACCCAAAGCATTGGAAACCAAGCGAGAAGAAATCAGACAAGAAATTGAATCCGGTGCTGAAGCTCCAACCACTCAATCCATCAGATAGGAATATACTGGTTCACCTAAAAACCAATCTTGGTTTTTAGGTGAACTGATTTGCTGCCTGCAGTCTATCGAAAGAGCCTATGTCATACCAAATTCCTGAGTGAACACTTCCAGTGGCACTATTTTGTTCCACATATTTTCTGAGTAAAGGGGTAACAGAATACCTTCCTTGTCTGCAGTTGGCAAAAACCTTTGGGTTATAGCAGGCAATACCTGAAAAAGTGTAAGCCTGATTTGTATTGGTTAAGTGGGATCCATTGATTAAACCAAAATCGCCATGATGAAGCAAAGAAGGATTTTTGGGAATTAAAAGCAGATGAAATGTATCAATATTTTTGAGTTGGAGCTTGGCAAAATCAAAATCAGTATAAATGTCGGCATTTACTGTTAAAAATGGCTCTTCGCCCAGCAAAGGCAAGGCGTTCACAATCCCTCCCCCTGTTTCAAGGCCTCCTGGCGGTTCTGGAGAATAGATAACATTTAAGCCCCATTGTTTTCCATTTCCTATATATTGGCGAATTTGTCCGCCCAGGTAGGCATGATTGATTATCAATCGTTCAAAGCCGGCATTGGCGAGGTTAATGATATGGTGTTCAATTAAGGGTTTGTTTCTTACCGTACAAAGTGCTTTAGGCATTTTGTCGGTTAAAGGGCGTAATCGTTCTCCACGTCCTGCTGCAAGAATCATAGCGGTTTTCATGGTAAATAAACTCGTTTTTGCAGAAAATTAAAAAATGGGTGTAATTCTTCATATGTTTCTGCGCATTCTAATGCATATTTTAACGTGAGAGGCAAGTCCCCAAGATATCCTGCTTTATTATCACGCAAATATAAACGGCAAAAAACACCTAACACTTTTAAATGCCTTTGTAACCCACATAGATCAAAGGCCCGGATAAAATCGGTTAGAGAGTAAATACTGGCGAGGGGGGATTGTTCATGAAAATAGGTTACCCATTCTAAAACTTTTTCTCTTGGCCATGAAATATAACAATCTTTGAGTAAAGAAACCAAATCATAGGTAACAGGACCTAGCATAGCATCCTGAAAATCAATAGTTGCTAAACAGCTGTCCTTATTTTTGACTAGCATCAGATTTCTTGAATGGTAGTCCCTGTGAATGAAAACTCTTGGTTGAGTCGCTACTTCACTTGCGATCCACTCGATGGTATGCTGAAAAAGTTGTAATTCGTCTTGTTTTAAATCAAGAGAAAGGTAAGCTTTCAAAAACCATTCCAAACATAAATTCATTTCTTTAAGCATGAAACTTTTGTCAAATAAGGGAAGTTCAGGATCGTCAGTGGGACATTTTTGAATTTGTAATAGCAAATTCATTGCCTGGTTATAATAATTATCCACTGTTTCATGATTCAGCTTATTTAATAATAATTGATCCCCTAAATCGCTTAGTAACAGGAAACCTTCTCTTTTATTTATTGCCAGAATATCGGGGACTGGTATTTTAATTTTATCAAGAACGTTAGCGATATGGAGGAAAGGTTCAATATTTTCCTTTTCAGGTGGGGCGTCCATAACTACTTGAGTTAATCCATTATATTGAATGCGAAAATACCTTCTAAAACTCGCATCTCCTGCTAAAGGAAGGAGGACAAAGTCTTTTTGTTGAATCGTTTGAGCTAACCACTCTTTCAGTGCGTTTTCTCTTTCATGCATGGTATACTTCCCGTTTTTATTTACAGAGTGCGGTTGATATACTCCCATCTTAATAAAGAGTAATTTCATTCGCGCACAAATAATAAGGTATTTTGTTAGCTGTGAACATGAGGTTTTATAAAAAGCTAATTATATCTGGTTTTATTTCATTTATCGCCTTATTGCGAGGTTTACTCTATTGCCATTTAAAAAGATTATTTAAAAAATGGCCTGAATCTTTATTTTCAGTGAAATGGATCTTAATGGCCATAGGGATAACTGCTTGTGTTTTATCTTTGATAAATTATCAAGGCTTAGCCTACTCTGCTGCCTTGATAAATGAACCTATTCAAGCTTGCGTGATTGCGCGAGAAGTCGATTTAACAGACGATATAAGAACTAAATTTGCCCAATGTTTGGGTTGGCAAGCTGATCAAAGTTCTCCTGTGTGCCTCGGTTTTTATAAACCCATTGCAGTGACACCGTTAGCTAGTCCAGATGAAGTACGTATTCTGGCAGATACGGCTTCCTTCTATCGCACTCAAAGATCCACTTTATCTGGGCATGTAGAAATGCAGCAGGGCCAAAGAGTAGTTAACGCTCAAACAGCCTATGTGTACAGGGATCCTAAAACGAATGAAGTAACAAAAATTGAATTTTTGAATCATGTACGTTATTTAGAACCTGATAGAATGATGATCGCTAGAAAAGCAGTTGTGTATCCTCAAGATAAATCGGGTGAAGTGGAAGATGTTCTTTATCGATTTAATACCAATAGAAGCAATGCATTGCTGCCTGCCTGGGGTAGGGCAAGTTTAATCAAGCGTTTTGCAAATCAGGACTACTTTTTGAAAGAGGCAACTTACACGACTTGCGCGCCTCAAGATAAGGCTTGGGCTATCGAGGCCGAATCCATCAGTATAGACAACGAAAAAGGAAAGGGCATTGCTCGCAATGCCAAATTACGTATCCACGAATGGCCGGTGCTTTATACCCCTTATTTAAGTTTTCCTACCAATAGAGATAGAAAATCGGGGTTTCTGATGCCCATAGTGGGTTATTCCAATGTAGGGGGGGCTGATTTGGGCATCCCTTATTATTGGAATATGGCGCCAAATTATGACATGACTCTCGTTCCTCACCTTTATACAAAACGCGGTTTGATGTTGGGAGGACAATTTAGATATTTGACCTCAAAGAGCACTGGAACATTTAATGGAAATTTTTTACCAAAAGATAAAGCCTTTGGCAGGTTTTTACAGGACAATGAGGTAGAGTTCCCTCAGATTCGAGGACTTTCCACGAATCGTTGGGAAGTAAATTTTGTCGATTCAACCCAATTTCTCTCTGATCTTCAATTAAATGTTAATTTTCAACAGGTTTCTGATGATTATTACTTGCAAGATTTCAGTACAAATTTGGCATCGGTAACTCAAAGACAATTATTGCGCCAGGCTGATTTAACCTACACTACCGAAAACTGGACTTTTAGAGGTATGGGACAAAGTTATCAAACGTTACATCCAATTAACGAAATCCCGGTTTCCCCTGTTTATGAACGGTTACCGCAACTTATGGCACGAGGTTATTATGATGATTTACCTTTTAATGCCCAATTCAACATCCTTGGTCAATACGACCAGTTTCACTGGCCTAATGACTCCTGGAATATAGCACTTAATAATATGCCTCAGGGGCCCCGGTTTCATCTGAATCCCATTTTATCAGTGCCAATGATGAAGCCTTGGGGATATGTTACTCCCTCAGTGCAATTTGTGGAAAATTATTACGATATTTCAAGAAATTATACTTGGGGCACATCTCGAGCTAACTATAACCTGACAATACCTCGCTATAGCCTTGATGGCGGATTGTATTTCGAACGAGATTTGCATCTTAAGGGTACGTATTACATACAAACTTTAGAGCCCAGGTTATTCTATTTAAGAGTACCTTATTATAACCAAACGCTTATTCCAGTTTATGATTCAGGATTTATGATTTTTAATGTCGATCAATTGTTTAGAACCAATCGCTTTTCAGGGTTTGATAGAATCGGAGATGCCAATCAGCTAAGTTATGCCCTTACCACAAGGTGGTTAGAAGATGAATCAGGTGCTGAGAAAGCGAATTTTTCTATTGGCCAAATCAAATATTTCAGTGAGAGAAGAGTACAACTTTGTCAAAGCCCTACCGGGTTTTGTACCGATAATCCAGATACCTTTGGCAACTTATCGTCTACTTTTGGAACATCGCCTGTTGCGTCAAGGGCGGTATATAAATTTAATCCAGCTTGGGGAATAACAGGGGATTACATTTGGGATCCGGCAACAAGGGCTACAAATAATGCGGATTTGAATTTGCACTATCAGCCAGCTCGTAATGCTATCATCAATGGCGGGTATAGTTATTTGGTTAATGGTGACGTTACTCAAGTAAGAAATAATGACACTGAAAATAATGCCTTACATCAAGCCATTTTATCCGCTGCCTGGCCACTTAGTGAAAAATGGAGTGGTATTGGAGCCTATAGTTATAATATCAGTAAAAATTACAGTATGATGTCATTTCTTGGCGTTCAATATGATAGTTGTTGCTGGGCTATGCGTATTTTGGGAGGGCGAATTTTTAGAAGTTTAAATGAAGAATTTGAGCCTCAGTACAATAACAACATTTATTTGCAAATATTACTAAAAGGCTTAGGATCAGTAGCTAGCAGTGATCCAAGTGGTATATTGAATACCTATATCCCAGGATACTATGACCCTTTCCGACGCCGTTAAAATCCAAAGATAAATGACACAATAAAAGCGAGTCAGGTTTAGGTGTTTAGGTTAGTACAGGTTGAAAATATTTTAATCTGTTTTTTATAAATTATGGTGTAAATTAAGCAAACTTGCTTGTATTTTGACAAAGAATAACATAAATTGCCCGAAAAATGTGAATGAGGATTATGGCATGTTTAAAAGAATAGCATTGGTATGCGCTTTGTTTTCAGGAGTATGTTTCGCTGAAGGAAAGCAGCTGTTAGATAAAGTGGTTGCTATAGTAAATGATAATGTCATTACTTCCAGCGAATTGAATGCTCAAGTCGAGTTATCTAAAAAGCAGATTATAGCTCAAAATATGCAAATGCCAGATGAGTCTGTATTACGTAAGCAAGTATTGCAACATTTAATAGACGTAGATCTGGAAATGCAAATGGCAAAACAAAATGGTATTACTATTGAAAATGCTGAAATTGATGAAGCGATAGAAAAAATAGCTGCTTCAAATCATCTAAATTTATCGCAAATGCGCGATGAAATTACAAAGCAAGGAATTAGCTGGCAAGAATACAGACAAAATATCCGTAAAGAAATGCTGATTTCCAGGGTTCAGCAAAAAGCAGTAGGTAAAGATATCATTGTCACTAATGAGCAGGTGGAACAATACTTAAAAACTTCAGGCCGCATAGAAAATTCTAACTTGACGTATCATTTAAAAAATATTGTTATCCCTTTAAGCGAAGAACCAACGACCAAACAGCTTCAAAGAGCTAAAATCGAAGCAGAAAACTTGTTAAATAAAATTAAAAAAGGTGAAGACTTTAGCCGTTTGGCAATAGAAGAATCAAGTGGAGAGTTTGCACTGGAAGGTGGTGATTTGGGTGAGCGTCATTTGGCTGAGCTGCCTGAGGTATTTGCCAAGGAAGTAGTACATATGAAAGTAGGTCAGGTGGCCGGCCCGATAAGAGCAGGAAATGGATTTCATTTGATCAAATTAGTAGCTGTTGGCGGCGAGAATCAGCGTCATGTGATCACTCAAACCCATGTCAGACATATACTGCTTAAACCCGATGCCAGCATGGTGCCTTCTGAAGCAATTAAGCAAGTCAATAACATTTACCGGCAAATACAGTCAGGCAAAGATTTTGCTCTTATGGCTAAACAATATTCACTCGATGCTGCCAGCGCAGTGAAAGGCGGTGATTTAGGATGGGTTAATCCAGGTGAATTAGTTCCAGAGTTTGAAAAAACCATGAACAGTTTGCCATTACATAAAGTCAGTAAACCTGTAAAAACCCAGTACGGGTGGCATCTCATTGAAGTGATTGCACGCAGACAGAAGGATGATTCAGAAGCTTTTAAGAAGCAACAGGTCAGGCAATTTCTACAACAGCGCAAGTTTGTAGAGGCAGTGCAAAACT